>CAYQBA010000215.1:0-7116 GCA_964415605.1 uncultured Anaerolineales bacterium
CCGGCACGATCAGCGAGAGGAGCGTGCCGGCGATCATCGCCACGTAGGCCGTGACCACGCGCGCCCGATACGGGGCGAGGAAGCGCACCAGCCGCAAGGCGATGGAGGCGAACTCGAAGCGCAAGGCGGGCTCCGGCGCGGGGGGCGCGCCGGGCTCGGCGCGTGGGGCTAATCTAGCATAGGGGGCGGGGATGGGGAAGCGGGTGGCGCCTGGCGCGCGTCTGCCGGCCGGTGATCCGCGATCACGGTCCGAATCCAGGCGTGATCCCGCGGATCGACCGGCGGGCGCAGATCGGCGTCGTAGTTCACCACCAAGTCGAACCCGGCGCGCTCGTACACCGCGTGGACCAGATCGTTCAGTGGCACGCGTGGTTCCAGATCGCCGCGCGCGAGGGGGAGGGCCAGGTCGGGGATGCGCTCGCGAAGCCCGACGAGGTAGACCTCGGCCTTCGGGCGGTCCCACGCACGGCTGACGACGATGCGGTAGTCGGCCGGTCCGCTGCCCGGCGGCAGGCGCATCGACATCGGCGCGCCGCCGCGCAACAGGTCGATCTCGACGAGGTGTGTGGCGCTGGCCAGCACGGCGAGCCGCTTGCGCTCGTACTGCCACCGCCCTTCGCCGGCGAGCTTGTTCGAGCGCGACAGCAGCTCGATCACGGTGATGACGTGGCTGGTGGCGACGTCGCGGACCTCGAGAAAGCGCTCGACGACCTCGCCGGGCATCGGGAGCTCGGCCACCAGAGCGAGCGCCCCGATGGCCGGCGGTGCGGGCGGCGTCGCGGGCGGGCGCGGGGATGGTGCGGGCGGGGTGGTGATCAGCACGTCCGGCTTGCCGACCGGCTCCGGCGGCGCATCCACGGCCAGATAGGTGCGCTGCTCGACAGAGACGCGGTAACGCGGCCGGAGACGCGGGCCGAGCTCGTCGGCGAGGGCGACGATGAGGCGGGTGTGGAACTCCTCCCAGACGCCGGCCTGCTCTAGGAACGGGTCCATGCCCGGGAATGGGGTTGGCATGACGACCTCTCCTCCGATGCCTCCGGGTCGCTGGCCAGCACGGCGCGCCGCACGTGCCGGCTCCCATTGTAGCACCCGGCCGGCACCGCCGCTGCTATGATCACCCCGATGCCCGCCGCCGGCCGCGCCCCGCGCGCCCCCGCCCTCTACCTCGCCGTCACGACCCACGGCTACGGCCACGCCACGCGCCTGGCGTCGATCGCGGCACTGGTGCGCGCTGTGCGGCCGGACGTGCGGCTGATCTTCGCCACGACCGCCCCGCGCTGGCTGATCGAGGCCTACGTGCCGGGCGACTTCGAGATCCGGCCGGTCGCGCTCGACGTCGGCGTCGTCCAGGCCGACAGCCTGACGAGCGACCTGCCCGCGACGCTCGCCGCGCTCGTGCGGCTCCGGGCCGACGCGCCGCGGATCGTCGCCGAGGAGGCCGCGTTCGCACGCGCCCAGGGCGTCGCCCTCGTCGTGGGCGACATCCCGCCGCTGGCGCCGCTGATCGCCCGGGCCGCCGGCGTGCCGGGCTGGATGGTCAGCAACTTCGCGTGGGACTTCATCTATCGCGCGTGGGGTGGCCCGTTCGCGGAGGCCGCGGATTGGGTCGCCGAGTGCCACGCCGCCAGCGACCGGCTGTTCCGTCCGCCGCTGTGCGAGCCGATGGCCTCGTTCCCGCGCGTCACGCCGGTCGGGCTCACCGGCGGCACGCCGCGCTGGCCGGCGGAAGCGATCCGGGTGCGCTGGGGGCTCGACGCCCCGCGCGAGCGCATCGCGCTGGTCACGTTCGGCGGGCTGGGGCTGGCGGCGCTGCCCTACGAACGGCTGGCGGCGTTCCCGGACTGGCGGGTCGTGACGTGGGACCGCGCCGCACCGAACCTGCCGAACCTGGTGCGGATCGACGACCCGTGCTGGCGGCCGGTCGACGTGATGCCGGTGGCGGGCCGGCTGTTCGGCAAGCCCGGCTTCAGCACGTTCTCCGAGGCGCTGCGCGAGGGCGTGCCGATCGTCTCGATGCCCCGCCCGGGGTTCGTCGAGGCCGACATCCTGCTCGACGGGGTGCGCGACCACGCGCGGCACCACATCCTGCCCGCCGGCTGGGCGGGCGACCCGTGGGCGGCGCTGGACGCGCCGCTCGCCCCGCCGCGGGCGGGGGGCGGCCTGCCGGCGGACGGGAGCGCCGAGGTGGCGCGGGCGATTGTGGATTGGCTCCGGGCGGCCTATGCCGCAAGACCGTGGATCGAATAGACGCCGCGCTACTTCCACGCCCCGACGATCGCCGCCACCAGCAGCATCGCCACGAGGTGGTAGCCCTGGTTGATGGCCAGCACCGACCCTGGCCGCGTGCCCCCACGGGGTTCACGGTCCCGGCACGTCTACCGGTGCCCTCGCCGACGGTCGGGACATGGGCGTGGGCGCGGCGGGACGCGCCGGCGCAGGCTCTACTCCCGTCTCGCCGTTAGACAACACTTAATATCGGATCGCACACTTCTGTGGTACACTGCGTCCCACGGAGGGCCCTGTTGCGCATGCCGATCCGCTCGCATCGCCTTCGTTCCCGCACCCTTGCGGGCCTCGTGTGCATCCTCGTCGCCGGGGGGGGGCGCTCGCCCTGTGGCATGCATGGCCTGCCGGTCGTGAGGTTCCTCCGGCGGCCGTGACGGCGCAAGGCGCCGCGCCCGACCTCGACGGAACCGTCGCTTGCGACGTCCTGTGCCCGACGCCGTCGCCCTACGTCGAAGGCACCCTCGGCCCCCGCGAGGTCTGCGTCGTGCGCGTCCACACCCGCGGCATGGCCCCCAGCGTCGAAGTGGTCGACGGCTGGTGGCTCGTCCGCACCGACGAGGGCGACGCGTGGATCAGCGACGGCCGCTTCACCGCCGGCCCCTTCGGCACGTGGCGCTCGCGCGGCCCGGATGCGGTGTTCGCCCCGCCGCTGACGCCCATCCCGTGCGACGCCATCGAGGACGTGCTGGCTTTCGGCTGGAAGCACGTCGACCCGATCGACCCCGAGATGTCGTCGGTAGGCGCGGTCCTGGTCGAGAACGAGTGCCCGTGCGGGCCGGGCTGCAACCTGAGCTGCGTGACGCCGTCGCCGACGCCGACGATCACGCCCACCCCGACGCCCACGCCGACGCCGGGCGTGACGCCGACGGTGTGCTGCCAGTGCGTGGCGCCGGGGACGACGGCGTGCGAGCCGTGCCAGGGCACGGGGACGCCGGCGTGCCCGAGCCCACCGCCGCCGCCGACGGTGGTGCCGTGCGCGTCGTGCACGCCGCCGCCGACAGCGTCGACGGGGACCCCGACCCCCGCGACGGCGACGCCGGTCGGCACGGGCACGCCGGTCGCGGCGGCGTGCGGGCTGGGAAGCGGGCCGGCATTCGTCGACTGGCGGCAGTGGTACCCGCTGTACGTCGGGCAGTTGCCCGGCCAGCGGGCGGTGAACTGGTTCGAGCATCCGGGGATGTGCAAAGATCTGGCATTTGCCGGCGTCTCGCTGTGGGACATGCCCGCGGTGCCCGGCGGCGGGTTCCCCGCGCAGCACGCCGGGGAGTGCGTGGACTACTACTGGCTGTGGAACTGCGCCGAGCCGGCGTGCCGGATGGCGCGCAACCTCGACGCGTTTGTGGCCGAGCTGCTGTCGATCAGCAGCGACGGGCAGTTCCTGGACAGGTGGGCGATCGGGCTGCCGAAGAACTGGATGGAGATCTACCTCGACCCGAGCGCGCTCGGCGAGTGCGCGTGTGAGGACAACGCCCTGCGGGAGCACCTGGCGGCCAACCCCGACCTCTTGACGACGGCGCGGGTGCCCTACCGCTTCAAGATGTCGCGGACGCCGGGCGAGAAGACGTCGAGCCCGGTGGTGTGCGCGGTACGGTTCCGCGACGCGCTGAACGCCGACGGGTCGATGAACATCGGCGTGTGCAACATCGTGGACAAGGGCGCCCACCTCGCGTTTGTGCGGACGAGCATCGTGAACTACAGCGACGCCACCGGCAGTGGCGACGATGCCCGGTGCGACCGGTTCCTGGCGCTCAACGAGTACTTCACGACCGACTGCGATTACGTGGACGGGATGTGCGGGATCGCGAAGGAAGGCTACTGCAACGACCCGCGCTGCGGGCGCCAAGGTCGGGCGCTGCGGGTGTCGCCGACCGAGCAGCCGCCGCTGCCGGAAGGCGGGTACGGGGGCTGCCCTGCCGGCAACTGCGCGTGGTGCTACTACAACCTGGAGACCTATACCGCTCAGCGGGTCACCCAGCCCTTCACCGGCAACGTCGCGTTCCTGACGATGGTCAGCCGCGGCAACTGCCCGTACGACACCTGCGTGCGGTACTCCGTCGAGGACTTCGTGCCGGCGACCTCCGAGGAGGAGCCGCGACCCGAGCAGCGCTTTGCCTGTGCGCCGGCGTCGGGGTTCTGGCAAACACTATGCCCTGATCGTCCGTACTGCAACGATTGCCCCAACTGCGGCGCGGGTGGTCCGGCAGCCAACTCGACTGGTACGCCTGAAGCGTGCTGCGACAACGCTCCACGTCAGACGCCCAACGCGTCGACCACGCCGTGTACCACCTGCCCGCAGCTCGCGCCAGTGCCGACGCCCGCGCACGGTTGCTGCGGAGCGGTCGTGCCGACGCTCGTGCCGACGGCGCCGGTGGGACCAACGTGGCAGGCACTGTGCGGGACGGTGACCCCGACGCCGACAAGTGGAGCAACGCCGACGAAGAACCTGACAGCGACTGTGACCCCAACCACAACCTGGACGCCTGGTCCGACGACCGTGTCATGCTGCACGCCCGCCCGCCGGGTGCAGTTCCAGTACGTCGAGCGTCCATCCACACCCGAGGAATGCAGCGTCTTGGATGACACCATCGACAACGCCGAGGCGACGTTCCCAGTCACAGCGTTCTGCGGGACGGGCGACGACCGCTACGCGGCGATTGTCGAGGTCGACTTCTGCTGCGCCGAAGGGGATTGCTCGGGGGAACTCGTCGGTTGCCACTCCGAGATCATCCCCATTCCCCCGCTTGGCACCCTCAGGGCATTCGGCAACCAATCCGAGGTCATGAGCCCTGTGTCGATCTGCAATGTAGCCGACCAACGGCACTGGGTCATCCGGCTGGATTGCATCTTCGACTCGGACGACCTGCCGACGCGCTGGCAACTGGAAGTGCACGAACCGACCTTGAGGCCGTGGCGTGTGAGCGTGACCTACGTATGCTGCTTCGCGGGCAACTGCGCGGCTACGCCGACAGTGACACCTGTCGCGTCGGCAACACCGATGCCGTAGGGAGACTCTCGGTGGCGATCCACCGCCTGCCCGAACAGGCTACTCGAGGTAGACGTCAAGCGGGTCGACCACTTCGTTTGGCAGGAATGGTAATGTTCGCCATCGCGACAGCACTTGGCCCTCGGGGGATTACATCTGCCCAGCAAGCAGCGGAGCCATGTGGGTGGTTGCACGCACTCATCACGCGCTGTCAACCTGCCGCGATCGGAGGAGGCGATGTCGTCTGTGGCGGGCGCTGCCCCAACGGCGCACCCGGCCACATCAACTACGCGAGGGTGCGAGTCCACTCGACGGGGATTGCACCATCGGTGCATACCGTAGAGGGCTGGTGGGTCATCTGGGCACCTTCCGAGCAACGTTGGTACAAGTTGTTCGATGCGAGATTCACGGCTGGTGGCTTCGGTACAACAAGAGAGATGCACTTCTGTAACCTGCCGTGTGGGGCGTATGTTGTAGGGTACGAGTGGGTGACCCTTGATCCATTCGAAGACCCGGACTTCACGCGTGTCTCCGCGGAGGTCATGGAAACCGCGTGCTTCGACTGCCGGACACCGACCCCCACCCCGTGGTTCATACACCCAAGCCCCTCCAGCACACCACCCACCGCGTGTATCTGGCGCGCCTTCGTGCCGTACGCCTGGCGGGGGTGACGCCGGCCCAACGTCCGTCGGAGCAACGGAGCCTCACGTTAAGGCGCTGGGCCCCTGCAGCACTGCTACTCCCACGCCCCGACGATCGCCGCCGCCAGCAGCATCGCCACGAGGTGGTAGCCCTGGTTGATGGCGAGCACCGACCACGGCCGGGAATCCCACACCGCGTTCACGGTCGCCGTGGTCGCCACCAGCCCGAGCCACAGCCAAAACGCCGCCTGCATGGCGGCACCGGCGCCCGTCAGACCGGCGGTGATGCTCGCCAGCGCGGTCGCCAGGCCGAGGTTGGCAACGAACGTGATGACGAAGCCGGACTTTGCAGCCTGCATGCTGTCGGGATTGAGGCCCATCCCGGCAACCCACATCTTGCCGAACAGCGGGCCGTACCAGACAGCCCCGAGGACGAAATACACGACGGCCGCGAGCACGACGGCGATCCAGTTGAGGTCGAACGACGGCATGCGTAGGCTCCTGTTTGGGGTGGTCGGGCCGGCAGAGACACCATCGGCGCCATGGGCGCCAGCGCCCCGCGGGACATCCGGGCGATCCCCTGCGAGTCGGTGCGCGTTGCCGTATAGAACACCTGAGCGGGCAAATGGTTGCGCCGCCAGCCCTGGCCATGCCGCGGCCCCGGGGTTCGCCGCGCCGCAAAGGGCGACAAGCACTCCCGCGGCCCAACGCCCTCACACCCGCGTCGCGGCGTCCACCTTGCCCGCATCGGGATCCAGCGGCGGCGCGAGCAGCCGGGTGATCGCCGCGAGCTGCTCGATGCGCAGGCGCACCTGCCGGTCGAGGTCGTCGCGCAGCTCCGCCTCCCCCGCCCGCTCCGCCTCCGCCTGCCGAAAGCGGAGACCCGGCAGCGCCCGCTCGATCGCCCGCTTGCGCAGCCGCAGGACCGTCGCGCGCAGCGCCTCCGCCAGGCGCGGCTCGTCCGTCGGCGGTTCGGCGGCGACGCGCGCGATCAACGCGCTGACGTGGGCGGCGTGGCCGTCGGGCAGCCCGTCCAGCCGGTGCTCGGCCGGCGCGTCCGGCGGCGGCGCGCCGCGCGAGGCGTAGCGGACCGCTTCGAGCAGGTCGTGCTCCACCGGGTGGCCGAAGTCCTCCGCGCCGAGCGGCGGCTGCCCTCCGGCGGCCAGCGACCGATCCAGCGCGCGAAGGCGCCGCGGGTCGACCAGC
>CAYQBA010000216.1:0-6459 GCA_964415605.1 uncultured Anaerolineales bacterium
CCCGTCACCGTGACGGTCCGCGCCGCGTTGCTGTTGCCGACCGTCAGCGTCCCGCTGACGGAAAGGCTCGCCACGGCATTGGTGTTGACGTCGACCGTCACGGTGTGCGACGCCGCGACGACCACGTCGTCTCCGGCCTGTGGCACGGTGCCGCCGCAGCCCGACCATGTCGCGGCCGTGTCCCAGGCGCCGGTGCCGGTGGATGTGCACGTGTTGGCCGACGCGCGGTGCGGCGGCAGCACGGCGGCGGCTCCGACGGCCAGGCCAACGGACAAGACGAAGACGCGCGGTCGACAGGGCATGGCGCACCTCGGAAGCATGGAAGACGCGATGGATATCCATGATGACGCACGGGGACAACCACCGGTTATGGCTCGTTGCACCGTTCGCTACCAAGCCGTATCGCCGCCGCCGCGCCGAGCGTCTACAGTGCAAGTAACGAACGCGTGCCTCCAGTCGTTGAACCATCGCCCATATTCTGGGTTCAGGGTCTGGATGACAGGCGCGATGGCATGATGGTTGGCTATTGACAAGCGAGGTATTGCCATGTCGTGCTCCCCCCTTCCGCGATCGACGCAGCGGCGCGGCCGCTGGCGTCCCCCATTGGCCGCGCTGGCCGCCCTGGCCGTCTCCGCCGCCTTTGTCCCCGGCGCGCAAGCCGCATCCATCGTCGTGGACAGCCTGGCGGACACCGCCACATCTGGCGACGGCGACTGCACGCTGCGCGAGGCCATCCACAACGCGAACTCGCTGGGCGGCGACACGACCGGCGGCGATTGCGCGACCGGCGACACCGCGCCGACCGTCGACACGATCACGTTCAGCGTGGCCGGCACCATCCTCACCGGCAGCGCCCTGCCGGCCATCCACGGCTCGGCGGGCCTGGACACCGGCGCCGTGCGGATCGACGGCGGCGGCACCGTCACGCTGCAGCGCTCGGCGGGCACCGGCCCCGGGCTCGAGGTCGGGCGCGGCGGCGCCCTGACCACCGGCATCGTCATCCGCGGCCTCACCATCACGGGCTACATCGGCGCCGGCATCGACCTGATCCGGGCCTCGAGCGTGTCGATCGACACCTGCGTCATCCACGACAACGGTCAGCAGGGCATCCGGATCCAGCACAACGACACCACCGGCGTCACCATCCAGGGCTGCCGCATCGGCGTCGACGGATCGGGCAACGCATCGGGCAACGACGACGACGGCATCCAGATCAACGACGGTGCCGACGGCGTCACCATCGATGGGAACTGGATCTCCGCCAACAACGGCAACGATGGCATCGACATCCGCGGCGGGGGCGGCAACGGCAGCGGCCACCTCATCGAGAACAACTTCATCGGCACCGACGCCACCGGCACGGGCTGTGGCGGCCCGCCCAACACGTTTGGCAACGGCGGGATGGGCATCGACATCACCGGCGGCGTGTCGAGCTCGACGATCCAGAACAACGTCATCGGCTGCAACGGCCGCGGCCTGACGACCACGCAGATCGGTGGCCACGGCATCGAGATCTCGGGTGGCTCGTCGATCGGCAACGACATCCTCGACAACTTCATCGGCACCAACGCCTTGGGCACCGACCTGGGCAACCACAACAACGGCATCCACTTGAACGACGGTGTCGACGACACGACCATCCAGGGCAACACCATCGCCTTCAACGGGGCCGGTCTCAGTGCGAGCAACGTCCACAACGACGGCATCCGCATCGACGGCTCGACCACCGACAACAACCGCGTCACCCAAAACTCGATCTACAGCAACGGCGGGACCGATGCCGACGGGCTCGGCATCGACCTCAACGGCGACGGCGTGCAGGACAACGACAGCAACGACACCGACTCCGGCGCCAACATGCTGACCAACTACCCGCTGATCACGAGCGCGACATGGAGTGGCGGGCTCCTGCAGGTCGACGGCTGCTTCGACGGCCGCACCGGCGCGCCGAGCGAGGCGCCGTTCACGCTGGAGCTCTTCTGCAACGCGGCGCCCGACACGTCCGGCAACGGCGAGGGCCAGACGTACGCGGCCAGCGTTGCGCTGGCGGGCGACGTGGGAACCACCACCTACGGCGGCGGTGGGGCAACGTGCACCACCCCCGGCCTCCTGCACGCGTTCCTCCCGCCGGCCGGCTGCGTCTACGTCGCGTCGAACGCCACGAACACCACCGGCAGCACTTCGGAGTTCGGTCCCAACGCCGCCGCGCTCGCTTGCACCCTCACCCCACAGACGGCCACGAACGTCCTGCCCGGCGACACGTCGCACAGCGTCACGGCCACCGTCGCGCGCGGCGCCAGCCCGGTCGTCGGCGCCACCGTGGACTTCAGCGTGACGGGCACGAACGTCGTCGGCGGCCCCGATCCCATCACCGACGGCTCGGGGATCGCGACGTTCAGCTACACCAGCGGCGGTTCACCGGGTGCCGACAGCATCGCCGCCACCGTCGCCGACGGCGGCGAGACAGCCACCTGTCTCGGCCCGAACGGCTCGACGTCGGTGTCCAAGACCTGGGAGCTGCCCAACGCGGTGACGCTGGTCGCCTTCGCCGGCCGCCGGATCGGCCACAGCGTGAAGCTGGAGTGGCGGACCGCCGCCGAGCTCAAGCACGCCGGGTTCCGGGTGATCCGCGTCGACGGCGCGGGTCATGAGGCCGTGGTGACGCCCCGCCTCATCGCCCCACGCGGGGGCGAGCTCGGCGGCGCAGACTACGTGTTTGTCGACTGGGTGGCGCCCCGCGCAGCGCTGCGCTACTGGATCGAAGATGTCGACACCCTGGGCCGCGCCGCCCGGCACGGACCCATCGACGTGCCCGCCGCCCGGTCACGACCCATCCACCTGCCGCCGCCCGGCCCACCATCGCAGGCGCCCGACGGCGACGACCAGCCCCTGGAGGCGTACCGATGAACCGCCGCGACCGCCGTGCCCCGATCGTGTCTTCGATCCCCGATCCCGCGACGACGCCGGGCCCGAACGCGGCGGATGCGATCGCGACGACCCGCCGGCCGTACTCGGCCCCCCGCGTGGTCGACTCGGCGGATCTCGACGAGCTGCTCGAGATCCTCGGCCCGGCGCAGGCCAACTACGGCGGCATGGGCATGCCGTCGGACCAGGCCATCAAGACCGACGTCACGGCCATCGACGAGGACTCGGTGCTCGAGCAGCTCGCCGCGCTGCCGATCTCGCGCTGGCGCTATCGCTCAGAAGGCCGCGAAGCCCGGCACATCGGGCCGATGGCGCAGGACTTCCACGCCGTGTTCGGCCTGGGCGATCGCGACACCGTGATCTACCCCGTCGACGCCAACGGCGTGAGCCTCGCCGCGGCCAAGGCGCTGCGCGGCCGGCTGGCGCGGGCCGAGGCGCGCGTGGCGGCGCTCGAGTCCGACAACGCCGACCTCCGCCGGCGGCTCGGCGCGCTGGAGCGATGGGTCGGCGACGCCCAGAGCGGCGGATGAGCCCAACGGCCGCCGCGGCCGTCGCGGTCGCGGTGGCCACGGGCGTCGGGATCGCCGCGGCGACGAGCGGGCGCGCGGGGGCGATCCAGAGCGACACGGCCAACGCCGTCGCCAACTCGACGCCCCGCCTCGAGATCTCGGCCGTGGACCCGACGGGGTTCACGGTCGATGTTCGTCTCGCGCCGCCCGGCACACGCGCGGGCCGGCGGGCGACCGGCGGGCGAGGATGCCGTGGACGGAACACGAGCCCTGGCCCAGATACCCAGGTCACCGGCGCCGAGCCGCCGGCCTGGCTGATCGGCGTCCCGGGCGGGACCGACGGCCTGGGCGCGGTCGTCGACGTCCTGTCCGTGTCCGAGACAGTGATCGGGTGGGCTCGGGCTTGCGGAGGCGTCGGGGCGTGGGGTCCCGAGCCATCGGATCGTGACGACGGCGGACCCGATCCAGTGGCCGGCGACGTGCTCCGGCTCGAGCCGCTCGGACTGCTGCGCCATCAGCCGATCGCCCGGCTGGTCGTCGTTCCTTTGGTCCCCGCGGGCGACGGCGAGATCCGGGTTCGCACCCACGTCCGGGCCCGCATTCGCTTCACCCCCGGCGCCACCGGTGACCGGGCGCCGGCGGACCTCGCGGCGTTCGACCCCGTTCTGCGCGTCCTGGCCAACCACGCCGCGCTGCCCGTGCTACGGACGACACCATCCGTTTCGGCGATCCAAGCTCGCCCTTCCCGAGCGAGCGACGTCACCGATCAAGCCGAACCCGCGGCCGCGGCCGACCCCACCGCGCTCAAGATCGGCGTCGACCGCAACGGTCCCGTGACCATGACCGGCGCGATGCTGGCGGCCGCTGGGTGGGATCTCGCCTCGGTGGACCCCGGAGCCCTGGCGCTCGAGACCGCCGGGCAACCCGTCGCGATCGCGATCGACGGCGCCGCCGACGGGCGACTCGACCCCGCGGATCGCATTGTCTTCCACGGGCAGGCCATGACCGGGCTGTACGCCCGGGAGAACGTCTACTGGCTCCGGCAGACCGGCGAGGGCGTGCGCATGACGAGTCGGGATGGGGCTCCCGATCCGACCGCGCCGCCGGCCCGGGCCTTCCCCGCCACCCTCCACCTCGAGCGCGACACCGAGTACTTCATCTCGATGCGCGCCGGCGAGGGCGACGACCGCTGGATGTGGGGGCCGGCGATCTCGGCGGCGGTCGCGCCGCCGTCGCCGGCGTTCACGACGACGCTCGCGCTGCCCGACCTGGGCCCCGACCCGGCGCCCGCCCGGCTCCGGGTGCGCCTGCAGGGCTACGCGTCCGATCCGCGCGTGGCTCCCGATCACCACGTCGAGGTCCGGCTCGACGGCGACGTCGTCGCCGACGCGTGGTTCGACGGGCCGGGCGTGCACGTCATCGAGGCCAACTTGCCGTCTGGCGTGTTGACCGCCGGGGCGCATACGCTGACCGTCACGTGCGTCGGCGACACCGGCGCCGTGGTCGACAGCGTCTTCGTCAACTGGATCGAGATCGACCATGCGGCCGGCTACCGCGCCGCGGGCGACCGGCTGGACTTCGCGGCACCCCACCCGGGCCGGGTCGACTTCACGCTCACCGGGTTCGGCGCGCCGGACGTTCAGGTGCTGGACGTGACCAGCCCCGAGCAGCCGGTGGCGATCACCGGCGTCGCCGTCGAACGAGCCGGCGATGGGACCTATCGAGCGCGCTTCGGCGCAACGGCGACCGCGGTCTCGCGTTATGTCGCCTATGGCCCCGCCGGAGCGAGCCCGCCGGCCCGCGTCGCGCCGAACGCCGCGTCGCGTTGGCGGTCGCCCGAGCACGGCGCGGACTACGTCGTCATCACCCACCCGGATTTCGCGGCCGCGGTCGCCCCGCTCGTCCGGCGCCGGGCGGACCAAGGCCTGCGGACCGCCACGATCCTCGTGGACGACGCCTACGACGAGTTCTCGGCCGGGGTGTTCGACCCGCGCGCGATCCGCGACCTGCTGGCCTACGCCTTCGCGCATTGGGCGCCGCCGGCGCCGACGTACGTGTTGCTCGTGGGCGAGTCCAACCTCGACTACCGGCGCGGCTACGGCCAGGGGCCGCCCAACTTCGTGCCATCGGTTCAGTTCGACACGACATCGCGGCTGACCGGCGACATGGGCGCCGCCACCAGCGACCTGTGGTTCGCGGCGGTGGCGGGCGACGACGCCATCCCCGACCTGCTGCTCGGGCGCCTCTCGGTGGCCACGGCGGCGCAGGCCGAGGCGGTCGTGGCCAAGACGCTGCGGTTCGAGGCCACGCCGCCGGAGGCCGACTGGCGCCGCCGCGCCATCCTGGTCGCCGACGACGACGGCGCCGACCTCTTCGAGCCGTTCTCCGACGAGCTCGCCGCGCGCATGCCGCCAGGCACGATCGCCGAGCGGTTCTACGCCGGCCGGTATCCGCGCGACCGCAACCTGGCGGCGGACATCGGAGCAGCCGTGAACACCGGCGCGCTCGTGCTGAACTTCACCGGCCACGGCAACGTCGACCTGTGGAGCCCGTGGCCCGGCGGCGGCCGGATCTTCCAGAACGCCGACATCGCGCGCCTGACGAACGGCGAGCGAGCCCCGCTCTTCACGGCCGCCACGTGCATGAACGGCTGGATCGACCACCCGCTCAAGCCGGTGTCGATGGCCGAGCTGTGGCTGACCCACCCGACGGGAGGCGGCGTGGCGGCCTGGAGCCCATCGGGTCTGGCGACGCTCTCGGCCCAGCGACAGCTGTTGCCGGCGGTCTTCAGCGGCCTCTTCGACGGGCGCAGGGCATCGATCGGGGCGTTGACGACGGCCGCCGGGGTCGAGATCCTGGCGCGCGGTGGCGAGTGGTCGGACATCGCGCGGATGTTCGTCCTGCTCGGCGACCCGGCGCTGGTGGTTGCCGGCGCGCCGGCCGCGACGGCGACCCCCAGCGCCCCGACGGCCGCGGCATCGCCGACCGCGGCGGCCACGCCGCGCCCGCCGGGCCGAGCGCTGTT
>CAYQBA010000216.1:6469-7040 GCA_964415605.1 uncultured Anaerolineales bacterium
GCGGGGGGTCGCGGGCGCGCCGGCGGGGGTCCCCCCGCCCGCCCCGCCGGCCACGACAGCGGCCCCCGCGGCGGCCGCCCCGCGGCCGCCGGGGGGCGCGCTGTTCTTGCCGGTGGCCCGCGGCGGCTGACGCCGGCCGTGCGACGGGTTTGGGACGCCAGCCATGGTACGCTGTGGCCGGCGATGACACGGCCTGTCGGAGCCATGCGCGTGAGACCTTTGCAACCCGCGAGGGGCAAACTGCGGCCATCGGCAGGGGATCCCACGGCGCCACGGGAGCGTGCACGGCGCTTCGACCCAGCAACCGCCGGGATTCCGGCCGCGTAACACGATCTCGCATCGCCCCCAACGTTGTGCCCGGCATGTGCCTCGAACATCGCTTCGTCCGCCCAATGCCATCACCCTCAAGGAGGTCAGCAACCATGCACCGCTGCTCACGCCGCACAGTCGCTTCGACAATGCTTGTCCTGGTGCCCGTTTTCGCCGGGCTCGTCGCCGCCGGCAATCCTGGCGGCCCCGCCCACGCCCAATCTCCCGCGCCGGGGGCGCGCGGCGGCACGTGGCGGACGCA
>CAYQBA010000217.1:0-7035 GCA_964415605.1 uncultured Anaerolineales bacterium
GGCCGGGGTGGCGTCGACGCCGAGCCCGGCGTCACGCCCGGCGCGGCGCCCGACACGCTGCCTGGCGCCCCGCCCGACACGCCGTCCGGCGTCGCGCCCGATACGCTGCCCGGCGCCCTGCCCGACGCCCCGCTGACGACGCCGCGCGGCGCGTCGGAGGCGCTGGCGCTCCTGGCGGCAGCCGCGACGTTCTTCATCGCGTTCGCCGTGCCGATCGAGCTCGACCGCGAGTGGATCGGCGTCGGCTGGGCGATCGAGGCGGCGGCGGTCATCTGGATCGCCGGCGCGCTTGGCGTCCCGATGGTGCGGCGGCTGGCGTGGCCGCTGGCCGGGCTCGTGGCGGCGCGCCTCTTGCTCAACCCGTTCGTCTTGGACTACCCCATCGGCGCCCGGCCGGTGCTGAACTGGCTGCTCTACGGCTACGGGCTGCCGATGGCGGCGTTCGGGTTGGGGGCGTACATCGCGGCCTTCGACGGCGACCGCCGCCTGTCGCGCGCCCTCCAGGCGGTGACGGTCGCTCTCGGAGCGGCCCTGGTGGCGTTGCAGGTCCATCACGGTTTCCACCGGGCGGCGTTCGGCCGACTGACGGTCGACTGGGCCGAGTGGGGGGCGCTGGCCGCCGGCTGGTTGGCCTATGCGTGGCTCGTGCTCCGCGCCGGCCGCCGCTGGGCGTGGGCGGAGGTGGTTCTCGACGGCGGCGGGCGCGTGATCGCGCTGGCGGGCCTGGTGGCGGCGCTTGTCGGCGCGGGGCTCTTCGACAACCCGTTGTGGTCACACGTCCCCGTCGGCGCGTGGCCGATCGTCAACCACTTGCTGTGGGTCTATGGCCTGCCGGCGCTGCTCGCGGCCGCGGTGCTGCGCGTCGCCGATCCGGCGCGCTTCATGTACCGTGAATGGCGCGAGGCGACGGGGGCGGGGGCGTTCTTGCTCGTCTTCCTGATGGTCACGCTGCAGGTGCGGCAGATGACGCACGGGACGTACCTCGACACCGGGCCGCTGACCTTGGCGGAGCGCTACGGCTACTCGCTGGCGTGGGTCCTGCTCGGGCTGGTGCTTCTGGCCGTCGGCGTGGCCCGCGCCCATCGCCCCGCGCGCTATGCATCGCTGGCGGTGATGATGCTTACGGTGGCCAAGGTGTTCCTGTACGACCTCGCCAACCTCCAGGATCTCTACCGCGTGCTGTCGTTCCTCGGGCTCGGGATCAGCCTGCTGCTGCTGGCCCATGTCTACCAACGCTTCGTCTTCCGGGAGGATGGCTCATGAACGCGCATCGGCGTGCCGCGCCGCTCGCTTGGTTGACGATGCTCGTCGCGCTCGCGTCGGGCACCGGCCGGGACGGCGGCCTCGACTTCTTGCCGGTGCCGCTGCCGGCGGCGGCGCAAACCGCGGCAGCCCCGACCGCGCCGGCCGCGGCGATCCCGACGCCGGCGCCGTCGCCCGCCTCCGCGCGTCCCGGTGCTGGCGGGGGACTGACCGGGACCGACGCCGGCGTGCCCACCGCTGACGCTGCGACCGCGACGTCCGGCATCGGCCAGGCCTTCCCGGTCGCCGTCGCCGCCGCCGGCTGGGCCCGCGTCGCGCTCGAACCGGCCACGCGGGCGCGCATGGCGCCCGACGGACACGACCTGCGGGTGATGGACCCGTCCGGCGCGGCGGTGCCGTACGTGATCCAGTCCACGGTACCGGCGGCACCCGACGCCGAGGTGGCCGTCCGGCTCGTGGGGGTCGAAGAGGCTGCCGCCGGCTGGGTGCTGCGATTCGACGCGGAGCGCGATCTCGTGGTGCGGCGCTTCCGCTTCGAGATCCAGGAGGCGCTCGCCGTCACGGGCGTCCGGCTGGAGGGCAGCGCGGACGGGGCCGAGTGGACCGTCCTGGCGGAAGGCGACGTCTTCCGGATCGGGTCCTCGGCCGACCTTGCCCGCACCACGCTCGACGCAGACGTCGGCGCCGGCGGCGCGGCGGTGCGCTACCTGCGCCTGCACTGGCCCCGGGCCGGCGGCTATCCCCGGGTCGCGGCGGCGGCGGTCCTGCCGTGGCCCGCCCGCCCCGCCGAGAACGTCATCGACTTGATCGCCGAGCCGGTCGAGTCCGCCCCCGGCGTGGCCGTCTACGACATCGCCCTGCCTGGACCGGGTCTCAGGCTGGACCGCGTCGAGGTCGGGTGGGAAGGCGCCGGCGGCATCGCCTATCGGCTGCTGCGCCCCGCGGCGGGCGCCTGGGAGGTCTTGCGCGAGGGCGAGGCCGCCCGCCCCGGCGGCGGACCGGCGACGCTGGCGATCCAGCTCCCCGGCGTGCCGCTCGGCGCGGCGTTCCTCCGGCTCGAGCTCGATGCCGGCGGGACGGCGCCGGTGGCCGCGACGTCCGCGCGAGGTCGGTCCGCCGCCGAGTGGATCGTGTTCTACGCGGCCGCCGCGGGGGTCCATCGCGTCGAGTATGGCCGGCTGGGGATGGCACCGCCGCCCGCGTTGCGCGGCGCGCCGCCGGCCGACCTCGCGGCGATCCCCGAGCTGTCGGCGGGCCCGGTCGAGCCCTTGCCCCCGGCCGACCTCCCGGTCGCGGCGCTGGCTCTCGGCGCCGAGCTGCCGGACGCCGCCACGTTCGCGGCGAGCTGGTCGGTGGTGGCCGGCGGCGCGACGGCGGCCATCGCCCCGGGAGACATCGTCCGCCTGGTGCTCCCCGACGACAGCTACGCCGTCGCGAGCCCGGATGGGGGCGACGTGCGCGTGGCCTTCGACGCGGGGGATGGTCGACCGGCGCGGCAGGTGCCGTTCGTCCGGTGGTCGCTGCCGGTGCCGGTGCTCGCCGCCGAGGCGGCGGGGCTCGCGCCGACGCCCGCCGCGGCCGAGGGGACGAGCACGGTCGCGTTCGACCTTCCCGCGTGGGACGTGCCCTACACGACCCTCGACCTGGCGTCGCCGGCGGCGGTCTTTCGGCGGCAGGTCGACGTGTTCGTCGTCGACCCGGCGCCGCTGTCGCCCGTCGACGAGCGGCGGCTGGTCACGTCGACGGTGTGGGGCTGCCCGGGCGCGGGCCGCGCGCCGTGCCGGGACACCCTGGCGCTGCGTGCGCCGGTGGTGCGGACGGCCGGTGGGTCGCCGGCACGCGCCGCGCCGTCCGGGGCCGTCGCGAAGCCGCGCCTGGAGGTGGTGATCCACGACGGAGACGACGCGCCGCTGCCGCGCGTCGATGCGCGGGTGTGGCGGCGGCAGGACGCGCTGGCGTTCGCGTGGCCGGCGGGCAACGGCGATGTCCGACTTGTCGCCGGGGCGCCCGGGCTGGCGGCGCCGACCTACGACATCGAAGCCATCCGCGCCGACGTGATCGCCCGCGTCACGCGAGACGTCCAGGCGACGCCGAGCCCTGTCGACGCCGGAGCCGACACGCTCTGGGCGCGGCTGCGCGCCAACGCGCGCGGCCTGCTCGTCGGTGCGCTCGGCGTTGCCGCCGTCGGGCTGCTGTGGTTGCTGGCGCGGATGCTGCGCTCGTCGGGGACTCCAGCGAGCTGAACGTGGGCGCGAGGACTCTGGAGGTGAGGTTGTCGCGCCGGACAGGCCCGTCGGCAGGTCGGACGCGGCGGCGGCGCCTTGCGGGGCGCGAGCCCAGCCAGGCCGAGAGACCTGGCACCGTGACCTCGATCGAGTGGAGCGGGTGACCGGTGACCGCGACGGCCGTGACCTCGCACCGGGCCGTCGGGACCCGCGGGCCGCGGCCTTCGACCGGGGCGCGCGGGACTTGCACGCCGCGCCCGAACGTGCCATACTGCGGCCGCCGAGTCCCATCCCCCCCCGGGGGGGGTGAGGCGACAGCCCGCCCCCGAAGTCAGAATGGACGATGTCCTGCATGGAAGCGACCCAGAAAGCCAGCACGATCCGCCGCCTTAAGAGCATCGAGGGGCACCTGCGCGGCATCATCCGGATGACCGAGGAGGATGCGTACTGCATCGACCTCATCCAGCAGATCCGCGCCGTTCAGGCGGCGCTGGACAAGGTTGCCGAGCAGCGGCTGGCCGACCACTTGCAGCACTGCGTGGTGTCGGCCGTGCGCGGCGACGACGTGTCCGAGCGCGAGCGTGTCCTCGGCGAGATCGTCGAGGTGTTCCAGGCATCGTCCCGGCGACGGTAGGCCCCGCCCTCGCCCGCCAGCGGAGGACTCCCCATGGCAACCCAACACGTCCAGCTCCCGATCGACGGCATGACGTGCGCGTCATGCGTCAACACCATCGAGAAGGGGCTCTCCAAGGTCGATGGCGTCACGGCCTGCCAGGTCAACCTGGCCACCGAGCAGGCCAGCGTGGACTACGACCCGGCTCGCGTGTCGCCGGACGACCTGGTGGCCCGCGTCCGCCGGCTGGGCTACGACGTGCCGGTGGCGCAGGTGACGCTGGCCATCCACGGCATGACGTGCGCGTCGTGCGTCTCGACCGTCGAGCGCGCGCTGCGCAAGGTTCCGGGCGTCACCACGGCTGTGGTCAACCTGGCCGCCGAGACCGCGACGGTGGGCTACTTGGCCGACCAGGCGGCGGTGGCGGACCTCGTGCGCGCGGTCGAGAAGGCCGGCTACGGCGCGGACGTGCTCGACCCGACCAGCGGAGCCGCGCCGACGCTCGCCGAGGCGGCGGGAACGCCGGACACGGTCGCGGGCACGGACGTCCCGCCCTCCGGCCATCGGGCTGGCGCCGCCGGTCAAGCGACCCGGCCCCGCGTCCCGCCCGTACCGGTCGACGCGATGGCGGCCCACGACGCGCGGGTCCAGCGCGAGCTCGACCGCATCCGGCGCAAGATGATCGTGGCGCTCGGCGCCGGCGCCGTCATCATGCTGGGCATGGCGCGCGAGATGCTCGGCTGGGCGTTCGTGCCGGCCGTGTTCGCGAGCCCGTGGCTCCAGCTCGCGGTCGCCACGCCCGTCCAGCTCTGGGCGGGGGCGCAGTTTTACCGCGGCGCGCTCGGCGCGGCGCGGCACCGCACGGCCAACATGAACACGCTCATCGCAGTCGGCACCACGGCCGGCTATGCGTTCAGCGTGCTGGCGCTCCTCGACTGGACGCTCCACTGGGGTCTCCTGCCGATGGCGGCCGGGCACATGGGCCCGCAGCTCTACTTCGACACGTCGGCGATGGTGATCGGCCTGATCCTGCTCGGCAAGTACCTCGAGACGCGCGCCAAGGGGCAGACCAACACGGCCATCAAGCGCCTGATGGGCCTGCAGCCGCGGACGGCGCGCGTGGCGCGCGGCGACGACGTGCTCGACGTGCCGATCGACGCCGTCGTCGTCGGGGACGTGGTCGTGGTCCGGCCGGGCGAGAAGATCCCGGTCGACGGTGTCGTGGTCGACGGCCGGTCGGCGGTGGACGAGTCGATGATCACCGGCGAGCCGATCCCGGTGGCCAAGGCGGCGGGCGACGAGGTGATCGGCGCGACCATCAACAAGACGGGGTCGTTCCGGTTTCGGGCCACCCGGGTGGGCCGCGACACGGCGCTGGCGCAGATCGTGCGGCTGATCCAGGCCGCGCAGGGCACGCGGGCGCCGATCCAGCGCCTCGCCGACGTCGTGTCGGCCTACTTCGTGCCGGTCGTCATCGTCGTCGCCGTGGCCACGGGGGTCGTGTGGTGGGTGCTCGGGCCGGAGCCGCGCGTCAGCTTCGCGCTCGTGTCGTTTGTCACCGTGCTCATCATCGCCTGCCCGTGCGCGATGGGCCTCGCGACGCCGACGGCGATCATGGTGGGCACGGGCAAGGGCGCCGAGCACGGCATCCTGATCCGCTCGGCGGAAGCCCTGGAGACGGCGCACAAGCTCGACACGATCGTGCTCGACAAGACCGGCACCCTGACGGCCGGCAAGCCGCGGGTCACCGACATCGTCACGCCGTCAGGCGGAGGGCATGGCGTGTCCGGTCGGTTGCCCGCCGCGCGGGTGGGGGCCAACGGGACGCAAGCCCCGGTGAACGGCACCGCGCCGCCGCTCCGCGCGGTCCACGACATCACGGCCGAGGATGTCGTGCTGTGGCTGGCGGCGTCGGCGGAGGCCGGCAGCGAACACCCGCTGGGCGAGGCGATCGTGGCCCACGCGCGGGCGCGCGGCCTGAAGCTGGCGGAAGTATCGGACTTCGTAGCGGTGCCGGGCCATGGCGTCGACGCCACGGTCGAGGACGTGCGCGTGACGCTCGGCAACCTGGCCCTGATGCGCGAGCGCGGCTACGCGCTGAATGGCATGGACGCGCAGGTCGACGCGCTGGCGGTGCTGGGCAAGACGCCGATGCTGGTCGCGGCCGAGGGCCAGGTGCAGGGCGTGATCGCCGTCGCCGACACCCTGAAGCCGGGGGCGGTGGAAGCCGTGCGCGCGCTGCAGGCGATGGGCCTGGACGTCTGGATGCTGACCGGCGACAACGCCCGCACGGCCGCCGCCATCGCGGCTCAAGTCGGCATCGCCAACGTCATGGCGGAGGTGCTGCCGGCCGGCAAGGCGGGCAAGATCCGCGACCTCCAGGCGGCGGGGCGGACCGTGGGCATGGTCGGCGACGGCATCAACGACGCGCCGGCGCTGGCGCAGGCGGACGTGGGCCTGGCGATCGGGACGGGGACCGACGTGGCCATGGAAGCCGCGGACGTCACGCTGATGCGCGGCGACCTCGATGGCATCGTGACGGCGGTGGGGCTGTCGCGGGCCACGATGCGCAACATCCGGCAGAACCTGTTCTGGGCCTTCGCCTACAACGTCGTCTTGATCCCGGTGGCCATGGGGCTGCTCTACCCGCCCTTCAAGATCCTCCTCAGCCCGACGATGGCCGCCGCGGCCATGGCGCTCAGCTCGGTGACGGTGGTGAGCAACGCGCTGCGCTTGCGGCGGTATCGGCCGGCGGTGACCCCGGCGCGCGGCAGCACGACCGCGGTGGGCGATGGCGCGGCGGATCTGGCGCCCACGGCGGGCGCCCCATCGCCGGCGGCGGGGTCCATGACCACCGCCGCGGCGGCGCCGTCCGCCACCGGCCCCGCCCCGGCGGCCGTCGTTCCCCCGGCCGGCGATCCCGCCGCGCCGGCG
>CAYQBA010000218.1:0-6948 GCA_964415605.1 uncultured Anaerolineales bacterium
GGGAACAGCGCCGTCCGCCCCGCTCCGGGGCCCGCCGCCGGCCAGGGCGGCGCGGCCGCGTCGTCGTCGCCCTCGCCCGCCATCGGCGCCACCGGCGCCTGGCCGACGACCGCGCTGCGCACCGCGCGCTGCACCGCGGCGAACACCGGGCGGCCGTCGCGGAAGCGTACCTCGGTCTTGGCCGGGTGGACGTTGACGTCGACCCCGGTGGGCGGCACCTCGATCATCACCACCGCCAGCGGGTGCCGGCCCTTGGGGATCAGCGTGTGGTAGGCCTGGGCCACCGCGTACGACAGGTGGCTGTCCTGCACCCAGCGCCCGTTGACGAACAGCGTGACGTGCCGGCGCGTGGCGCGGTGCACGTGCGGCGGGCTGACGTAGCCCCGAACCCGCACGCGGGCCGCGGCGGCCTCGTCGTCGCCCGCCTCGCCCAGGCCGGGCGGCGGCGCCGGCGCCGGGTCCGCCCGGATGGTCAGCATCTGCCGGGCCACGTCGATGCCGAAGGCGGCGATCAACGTGTCCTCGAGCTCGCCCGTGCCCGGCGACTGAAACAGCGGTCGGCCGTTGCCGATCAAGGTGAAGCGCCGCTCGGGGTAGGCCAGGGCGTAGTGCACCACCACGTCGTGGATGTGCCCCGCCTCGGTCGTCTCGTTGCGCAGGAACTTGAGGCGCGCCGGCACGGCGTTGAACAGGTTCTCGGCCGTGATCACCGTCCCGCCGGCCGCGCCGACCGGCTCGCGGGCGAGAACCTGTCCGTTGTCGATGCGGATGCGGGTCCCGGCCGTCTCGTCGCGCGCCCGGGTGACCAGCGTCACGTGGCACACCGACGCGATCGACGCCAGCGCCTCGCCGCGGAAGCCGAGCGTCGCGACGCGCTCGAGGTCGGCCGACGAGCGGATCTTGCTCGTCGCGTGCTTCTGGAACGCCAGCGCCACCTGGTCGGCCGGGATGCCGGCGCCGTCGTCGGTGACGCGGATCAGGCGCCGGCCGCCCGCCTGGACCTCGACGCGCACGTCGGTGGCGCCGGCGTCGAGGCTGTTCTCGATCAGCTCCTTGACGACGCTCGCCGGGCGCTCGACCACCTCGCCGGCGGCGATGCGCGCGATCGTCAGGTCGTCGAGCGGGCGGATGGGGAGCGGCGGCATGCGGTGATTATAGCCCCGCCCGTCGAAGCCCGGGACCGGCCAGCGGCACTGGCCGGGCATGCCGGGCGCGGTTATAATCCCAACGTCCGGACGGCGCGCCCCGCGCGCCGCGCGACGGGAACGCGCGACCGGACGGAAGGACAAACCTCTTACGAAGGAGTGGGTCGATGGAGATCGAGCTGCAGGCGCGCCACCTGGACATGAACCCCGCGGTGCGCGACTACGTCAACAAGAAGGTCGGGCGGCTGGACCGGTACCTGCCGGACATCAAGGCCATCCGGGTGGATCTCGACCACGGCATGCGCCGGACGAAGGGGGAGATCTACACCGCCCAGATCACGACGTGGGTCGACAGCACCATCCTGCGCGCTGAGGAGATGGACCACGACCTGTTCGCCGCCATCGACATGGCCGCGGACAAGCTGCACCGCCAGGTCGAGCGCTACAAGGGCCGTCGGCTGGACCGCTGGCACGACCACGCCAAGCCGCTGGGCGAGCCGGCGGCGCCGGTGGAGTACGCCGAGACCGAGGAGACCGTGGAGGCGGCGGCCGGCGAGGCCGGCCACGTCGTCCGCCGCAAGCGCTACAGCGTCTTCCCGATGAGCGAGGCCGAGGCCGTGGAGCAGCTCAACCTGCTGGGGCACGACTTTTTCCTGTTCATGAACGCCGACAACGGCCACGTCAACGTGGTCTACCGGCGCAAGGACGGCAACTACGGGCTGATCCAGCCCGTGGTCGCCTGAGGCGCGCGGACCGCGGCGCCGGCTGATGACCCTCCCGCACGGCTTCGGCGCGCGGCGCATCCTCGTCGTGTGCACCGCCAACCAGTGCCGCTCGCCGATGGCCGAGGGGCTGATCCGGGCGGGTCTCGAGGCCCGTGGGCTGGGCGACCGGGTCGTCGTGGCGTCGTCTGGGACATGGGCGCGCGACGGGTACCCGGCGACGCCGTACGCGGTGGCGACGCTCGCCGAGCGGGGCATCGACATCGGCGGCCACGTGTCGCGCGCGCTGGACCCCTTGCGGGTGGCCACGGCCGACCTCGTCCTGGTGATGACCGAGAGCCACCGCCAGGCGCTCGTGGCCGAGTTCCCCTCGGCGCGCGGCAAGGTCATGCGCATGAGCGAGCTGGCGGGCGGCGCGTGGGACGTCGCGGACCCCATCGGCGGCCCACTCGAGGACTACCGCGCAACCGCCAACGAGCTGGCGCGGCTGATCGAAGCGGGGTGGGGGATCATCGTGGGGGATGCCTGACCGGACCGCGGCGCGCACGGCGCTTGACGGGCGCGGGCAACCTGTGTTAGTGTCTCCTGCCTGTTTGCAACCAGAGACGTTCCGGGGAGCGGCGATCGATGCCGCTCCCCTTGTTGTGGACACACAACCGCCCAGAGACGGGGATGCGGGTGTGTCGATGGTTGATCGGGGGCATGCGCCGAAGCCATCCCGCAGCGAAGGGCCACAGCGTTCGGCGGAGGGCGTCTCATGTGCCCCTCCCCAGAGAATAGAGACTCAAGAACAAGGAGAAACGCGCGATGCAGGAAAGAGCCGTCCGACTGGCCATGCTCGTCATGGTCGCCATGGTCATGGGATCGAGCCCGGGTCATGCCGCGCCGTCCGTTCAGCGCAGAGATCCGGCGACGGTCGATCTGGACGCGCTCGAGCGCGACGTTGTGACCGAGATCAATCGGATCCGCACCGACCCCAAGGAGTTCGCGAACGTCTTGGCCGGATTGACCTCGACGCCCATGACAAACGCGCGGCCCTATGACATCCGCCTCCAGTTCCCCGACGGCGAAGACTCCGGGGAGAGCCGGGCGTATCTCAACAGCGGCATTGCCACGGCGCGCGGCCTGGCTCCGATGAAGCCGCTGGAGTGGTCCGCGGGGCTTGCCAAGGCGGCGGGCGACTACGCCGCCCGGAACCCGCAGGGACACCGTGACTTCGGGACGACGCTGGGGGGTCGGCTGGCGGCCGTCGGTGCGGCCCAAGGGGGATCGGCCGAGAACATCGACTACGGCGGCGCCACCGGGCTCGCCGTGGCCTATCGCCTGTACATCGACTCAGGGGTGCCGGACCTCGGCCATCGCAACACGATCATCAACCCGAGGCTGACGCATGTGGGCGTCGGATGCTTCGCCGTCAACAAGTACAAGAGCGTCACCTGCGTGCTGAACTACGGCGAGAACTGGGTCGACAAGCAGAACATGGTGAAGCTGGAGGTCGGCAAGCAGTACGTCGCCCTCGAGCCGGACGGAACGGTCCGCTACTTCAAGCTGTCCGAGCTCCGGGGCGACTGGGGGCGTCTGCAGCTTTGCCCCGACCCCGGCAAGATGGGCTCGATCTCCGGGAGCGGGATCGCGGCGGACCTGATGACCCCCGCCATGGCGGCGGCGAAGGGGCTCAAGGCGACCAACGAGCCTTGCGCGGAAGATGCAGCGCCGCTTGGTGTCCTGAACAACGGCAGTAGCCTTCCCATCGTGGCCGAGGCGGAGGCCCCCAAACCCGTGGCCCAGGCCACCGCCACGGCCGTGCCCAGCGCGGCCGAGTCACCCGCCACCGCCACGGCAGTACCCGCCGCGGCCGTGGCCCAAGGCGGTGCCCCGGATGCCGCCGCCGGCGCGAAGCTCGAGGTGGGCAAGCAGTACGCCGTCCCCGACAAGCCGGGCACCTTCCGCTACTTCAAGCTCACGCAGCTCCCCGCTCAGGCCGGAGGGACCGCGACGCTCGACCTCTGCCCCGATGCGCGCAGCATCGGCGATGTGTACGTCGCGGACATCCTGACCGTCGCGGCGGCCCAGGCAAAGGGCCTGGCGGCCACAAACCAGCCCTGCTCCGAGGCCGACGCCCCCTTCGCCACGTCGAACGAGAGCGCGCCGGCCCCGGCCCCCGTCAGCGACGCCGTCGGGTTGATCCTCGCGGTCGAACACCAGTATGCCATGCCTGAGGGCAACACCTTCAAGTACATCAAACTGGTCCAATTAAGGGGCGGCGGTATCAATGCCTGGCGCTACGATGCATGCCCCAATCCCAAGCCCAAAGAGCGGGCCTTAGAGTTGCCCAGCTGGACGAATGCGGAGGCCACGGCCAAGCTGATGGTCATCCCGGCGGCGATCGCGAAGGGCCTCAAGCCAACCAACGAACCGTGCCCCACGGACAAGACGCCGTATGGACGCAGCCAGTAGACCCAGCAACGACGAGGCCGGCGTGTCATCGCCGGCACGGGGCCGCGATGGTCATGCGTGGCCATCGGCCCATCCAACCGCCGCCACATCAGGGGCTGGTCGCACGTGCCAGCGCCCAGCTCACCCAAGAAAGGGCTAGCGTCATGAGTTCGAGATCAACCGTGGGGATCCTGCTGTTCGTTGCACTGGCCGGCTGCGGGGGCTCGCCGCCCGAGCCCGGCTCCGTCGACCAGCCGGCGCCGCCCCCCGCGGCCGACGAGACCACCGGCTCCCCGGAGGGAGCCTCGGCTCCGGAGGGTGCCGTCGAGGGGTCGTATCCTGAAAGCGCGATCCCGGAGAGCGTCGACTTGGTGGGCGCCGCGCCGGCCGTCATCGACGATACGAGCGTCTACTATCGGCTCGAAACGGACGTCGGGGGGACCGCGGGCTGCCTAGAGGGCAACCGCCGGGCCGACGATTCCGTGCTGAAGGGCGCCGCCTTCGTCGACGACTGCCAGGACGTGACGGGTCAGCTGTGGAAGCTGGTTCCACGCGAACAGGCCGGGTACTACCATCTGCAGACGCTGTTCCTCGAGGACCAGAACAAGTGCTTCGAGGGCAACGCGATGTCACCGGACTCGGAGCTCGGCGGTGCATCGTACTTGGGCGATTGCGGCGAAGCGACCGGCCAGGACTGGAAGCTCATGGATGCCGGCGACGGCGCGTATCGCTTGCAAACCGCATTCCTGGAAGCGGAGAACAAGTGCCTGGAAGGCAACCGACTGGAGGCCACCGCTCTGCTGGGCGGCGCGGCCCACATGAGCGACTGCCGGGCGGTTCCCGGGCAACTCTGGAAGCTGGTGCCGGTCGCCGACACTTCCACGGCCGTGTCGCGTGCGCTCGTCGACGTGCAGGGGGGCGCGGAGGGTGCCGCGTATGCCCTCATCGAAGACACGAGCGTCTACTATCGACTCCAGACGGACGCCGGCGGAGAGGCCAAGTGCCTGGATGGCAACCAAGTGGCGGATGGCGCGCCCGTGGGCGGTGCCGCGTACACGGGTGCGTGCCAGGACGCGGCCGGACAGCTGTGGCGCCTGAACCCGATGCCGGAACCGGGGCAGTATCACCTGCAGACACAGTCTCTCGAGGACCAGCTCAAGTGCTTCGACAGCAACCAGCCGAGCTCGGAGGAAGACGGCGAGCGCTCCATGGGCGCTGCCGCCATGAACGACTGCGCGCCTGACGATGCACAGGTCTGGATGTTCGTCGACGCCGGAGACGGCGCCTATCGCGTGCAGACGAAGTCGCTCGAGGGCCAGAACCGCTGCCTGAACGGCAACGATGTCACGAACACGGCCGTCATGAACGGCGCCGCGTTCATGGACGCGTGTCAGGCCGTCGATGGCCAGCTCTGGACGCTCGTGCCGACGGATTCCCAGGTGCCTGCCGCGGCGTTCGGGGTGCCCAGCCCGTAGCCGGGCTCGCCCACGTGGACGCCGGTGGGACACGCCATCGGCGTCCACGTGGACTTGGCGCTACGGTGACCAGTCAAGGGTTGGCGGAGGCTGTCAACCGTGTCATCTTGGTCGGCGGGTGGGGGGCCAGCCCCCCTAACCCCCCAATAATGGGGGGAACTCTTTGGCGGATGACATGCGTTGGCTCGGGCACCTTAGGTTGGCCGGGGATGGACATCAGAATACCATCGACCAAATGACGTCTTCCGGCATCTTGCATGAGGTTGCCAAGAGAGTTCCCCCCATTATTGGGGGTTAGGGGGGCCAAAGTCGCCCGTTGACCACCGGACACCGCCGCCAGACTCTGACTTGTCGCCGATGGGCTCAACGCCCGGGTGACGCCAGACGCGGCGCATGCCGTTAGCGGGGGGCGAGGGAGGGCCGCCCCCCCGCCCTCACCCACCCGAGCGCGCGCAGCTCGTACCACGCCATCCACACGCTGAGCTCGAGCCCGAGCCACCCGTCGCGCCAGCCGCCAAGCGTCACGAACCGGCGCCACGCCTCGCGCAGCGGCTGCAGGGCGAAGTGGTGGGGCCGCACCCGCGCGCCGGCCGCCAGCCGCCGCGCGGCCTCGAGGCGCGCGTAGGCCGCCTGCTTGGCCCGGAACTCGCGCCGGCTGGCGTAGTTGAGGTGCACCAGCGGCGCGGCGAGCCGGCCGACGGCGCCAGCCACCTCGGCGACCTCGTGGACCGCGCGGTCGGGGTCGTAGCGCGCGCGGTCGGCCCGCAGCAGCCGCAGCTGGTGGTCCGGCCACCAGCCGCCGCCGCGCAGGCGGTGGCCCCAGAACTCGTTGCGGCGCGGGATCCAGTAGGCGCTCGCCGCCGCGGGCTCCGCCGCCGGCGCGCTGCCGAGCGCGGTCGGGCCCGGATCGATCGGGATGGCCGCCCCGTCGACCACCGCCCGGATCTCCGCCGCCAGCGCCGGCGGCACGCGCTCGTCGGCGTCGACGAACAACACCCACGGCGTGGTCGCCAGCGACAGGGCGTGCTGGCGCTGGCGCGAGTAGTTCTCGAACGGGTGGTGCGCGACGGCGGCGCCGGCGGCCCGGGCGATCGCCACCGTCGCGTCGGTGCTGCCCGAGTCCAGCACGACGACCGCGTCCGCCCACCACAGGCTCGCCAGGCAGTCGGG
>CAYQBA010000219.1:0-6840 GCA_964415605.1 uncultured Anaerolineales bacterium
CACCCGACCGGGCGGCTCGTGCCGCTCATCCTGGTGGCGCACGCCTTGTACCGCGGCGGGTCCGACCGGCCGGCGGCGCCCGCGCTGGCGCGGAGCCTCGCCACCGCCGCGGCGGCCGCGCTGGCCGCCTTCCTCCCGCTCGGCGTGTGGTTCGCGCGCCACCCCGGCGCGTTCGTGGCGCACCCGTCGGACGTGTCGATCGCCGCCGTCGCGGCCCGCGACCACGGTGGCAGCCTGGCGGCGGCGCTGGCGCACCAGCTGGCGGCGGTGCTGGCCATGCCGCTGTGGGCCGGCGACCCGTCGACGTTCCACAACCTCACGACGCGCCTGCCCGACGGCACCACCGTCGGGCTGCCGGTCTTCGACCCGCTGTCGGCGCTCATGGCCGTGCTCGGCATCGGCATCGCGCTGGCCGCGCTGACCGGCGGCGACGCCGACCGGCGCGACCGGGCGGCGCTGCTGGCGGCCTGGCTCGGCGTCATGCTGATCCCGACCGTGCTCAGCGATCGCCCGCCCAACTACTCGCGGGCGATCGCGGCGCTGCCGGTGATCGTGCTCCTCCCGGCGCTCGGTCTGCGCTGGTCGATCGCCGCGCTCGACGTCCGGTGGTCGCGGCCGGCCGGCCCGCGGCGCCGGCGCGACGGCGACCCAGGCGGATCGACCGGGGCGGACAGCGTCGCGCTCCACGGGCCGCGCCCGACGCCGGGCCCTGTCTTCGACGGCGAGCCTGGCCCGCGGGCGCTGGGGCTGTCGGCCGCGATGCGCCTGGGGCTGGCGGCCGGGGCGCTCGCCGGGGCGGGGATGTGGACGGCCTACCACTACTTCGTCGTGTTCGCGACCCGGTCGCCGCACGTCTACACGTCCTACGACGTCGACAAGCAGGACGCCTACGCCGCGCTGGCCGCGCTGGCGCCGGACACCGACGTGTTCCTGCACCCGGTGTGGGCGGAGCACGCGACGATCGCCTACCTCAACGCCGCGGGGTCCGTCCGCGCCCTCGACGCGACGACCGGCCTGGTGCTGCCGGCCGACGGCCGCGACGTCGTCGTGGCTTTCCCGGCGCGCGAGGCCGACCGGCGGGGCTGGGACGCCGCCTTCGCCGACCGCTTCGGAGCAGCGGCCGAGAGGAACGGCGTGCCGGACGCCTTCGGCGAGCCGCTCCTGACGACGTTCCGGATCAAGCCCGCCGCACGGGGCGACATGCGCCCCCCGACCGACGCGCCGCTCGAGCCGGCGACGTGGGTGGGCGCGCGCTTTGGCGGCGTCATCGAGCTGGTGGGCTACACCCTCGGGCCGGCGCGGGCCGGGGCCCCGCTGCCGGTCACGCTGGTGTGGCGATCGCTCGCCCCCACCGCCGACAACTGGACCACCTTCGTGCACGTGGTCGGATCGAACGGCGCCGCCTGGGGGCAGCTCGACCGCGAGCCGGTGGCCACGAGCTACCGCACGTCGGGGTGGCGGGCCGGCGACGTCGTCATCGACCGGTTCGAGCCCGTGCTCACACCCGACGCCGCGGGCCCGGCAATGGTCGACGTGGGGTGGTACGACCTGACGACCGGGGCCCGGTTGCCGGTGGGCGGCGGGACGTCGGTCCGCCTGGGGCCGGTGGCGGTCGAACGGGAGTGAGGGGGTGATCCGCGGGCTCGACCGTGCGACGGATCCCCCCTACCCGCCGCCCTACGCCTCTTCCTTCTTCTCCGGCACCACGATGTCGCTGGTCAAGAGCGCGTCGAGGTCCGCCAGCGAGCTGTAGCCCGCGTTCAACAAGGCGGCCCGCAGCAGCGCCAGCGCCTCGCCGCGCACCTCGTGCGGCGCCTGGTTGAGCGACGCGTAGTGCACATGTCGGCTCTGGCCGCGCTGACGCGCGATGACCTCGATCTGCTGCCGGCGGGCGTTGACCTCGACGCCGACGACGCCCAGCTTCTCCGCCATGCTCACCTCCTGGTTGAAATCGGGATGCGGGCGGGGATCCGCCGACGCCCGCCGGGCGGATACCCCCGCCCGGCCAAGCCGAATTATAACGGCGATCGGCCGCGGGGCACGACCTTTGGAGCCGGCGCGCCGCCGTCCCTATAATGACCGACGTGGCCTTGCGCGGCGCCGGACACACCCGCCGCGCCGCAAACTGAGCCGAACACACCGGGCGGGCGCGGCGTTCTCACCCGCGTCTCCCTGGCCGATCCGCCCACGGCGCCAGTGCCGGAGGGGCAGAGGGGGAACCAGCGTGGGGGGAGAGACCAGCGCCGTGATCAGCGCCGTGCCGACCATCACCATCCGCGAGGCGGCCGAGCACGCCGGGCAGGTGGTGCGTATCCAAGGCTGGGTCCACAACCGCACCGACAAGGGCCGGCTGCAGTTCGTCGTCGTGCGCGACGGAACCGGGATCCTCCAGGCCGTGGCGTTCGAGAAGGACCTGCCGCCCGAGGCCTTCGCCGCCGCGCGCGAGTTGACCCAGGAGTCCAGCGTCCGGATCACCGGCACGCTGCGCGCCGACGCGCGCGCCCCTGGCGGCTACGAGGTCGGCATCACCGACCTCGAGGTCGTCGGGCAGGCCGAACCCGACTACCCCATCCAGCCCAAGGAGCACGGCGTCGGGTTCCTGATGGAACAGCGCCACCTCTGGATCCGCGCGCCACGCCAGGCCGCGATCCTGCGCATCCGCGCCACCATCGTGCGCGCGATCCGGGGCTGGCTGGACGGTCAGGGCTTCGTCAACGTCGACACCCCCATCCTCACGCCGGCGGCTTGCGAGGGCACGAGCACGCTGTTCGGCACCGACTACTTCGGCACCCCGGCCTTTCTCAGCCAGAGCGGCCAGCTCTACAACGAGGCGACCATCGCGGCCCTCGGCAAGACGTACTGCTTCGGGCCGACGTTCCGCGCCGAGAAGTCCAAGACCCGGCGCCACCTGACCGAGTTCTGGATGGTCGAGCCCGAGATGGCGTTCGCCACGCTCGAGGACATCATGGACATCGAGGAGCGGTTCGTCAGCCACATCGTCGCCGCGGTGCTCGCCGAGCACCGCGAAGCGCTCGTGGACCTCCTCGAGCGCGACGTCACCGCCCTCGAGGCCATCCGGCCGCCGTTCCCGCGCCTGAGCTACGACGAGGCCGTGGCCCGCCTGCAGGACGGGCCGTTCCCGGACTTCCCGTGGGGCGAGGACTTCGGCGCGCCGCACGAGGCGTTCCTGGCCGAGCAGTTCGACCGGCCGGTGTTCGTCTACCACTATCCCACCGCCGTCAAGGCGTTCTACATGGAGGAGGTGGCCGGGCGCCCCGAGGTCTGCCGCTCGGTGGACCTCCTGGCGCCCGAGGGCTACGGCGAGATCATCGGCGGCGGCCAGCGCACGACCAGCGCGGCGCTGCTCGAACGGCGCTTCGCCGAACACGGCCTGTCGCGCGCGGATTACGAGTGGTACCTGGACCTGCGGCGCTTCGGCGCCGTGCCGCACAGCGGCTTCGGGCTGGGGCTCGAGCGGACGGTCGCGTGGATCTGCGGCCTGCAGCACGTCCGCGAGACCACCGCCTTCCCCCGCATGTTGGAGAAGATCTACCCATGACGCCCGTGCCGGCGCCGCGTTGGCCTTCGTGGCCGTGGCCGCCGGACGCGGGAAGGAGGAGCACCCCCATGAACCGACGACCCCGCCGATCCCTGGCCGCGCCGGCACTGGCGCTGACCGCCGCGCTGGCCTGTGCGACCATGGCCGCCCGGCCCGCCTGGGCCTACCTGATCAAGACCAACGCCCGGCCCGTGGCGCCCGCGCTGGCCTACGCGCCGACCTACGACTCCTACCTCTTGGTGTGGGCCGAGGACCGCGGCACCGGCACCGGGCTCGACCTCTACGGCATCCGGCTTACGTCGTCCGGCATCGGCCAGGGCTACGAGGTGCCGATCGTCGTGGCGCCCGGCAACCAGAGCGACCCCACGCTGGCCTTCAGCGAGCAGGTGGGCGAGTTCATGGTGATCTACACCGACGACAGCGGGGGCAGCACCGAGCCGCCGAGCCCCGGCGGCACGCCGGGCCTCCCGACGCCGGGCGGCCCCACCCCCGCCCTGCCGACGCCGGGCGGCACGTCGCCCGTGCCGCCCCCGCCGCCCTTCGCGCTGGCCGAGGCCGGGGCAGTCGACCAGCCTCCGGGCACGCCGCCGGGCTTCCCGACGGCGCCGGGGCCGACGGCCACGCCGGGCGCGCCGCCGCCGGCCGTGCCGGGCACGGCGTCGCGCAACCTTTACGGCACGTTCGTGTCGCCCGGCGGGCAGCGCGTGAGCCAGATCTTCCAGGTCGTGGCCTCGCCGGCCGACGACACCTACCCCGACCTGGCCTACATGCCGCGCGGCGGGCGCGGCGACCGGATCGCGCTGGTGTGGCGCGAGGTCACCGGCGTCGACGCCAGCATCAGCGGGATGGAGCTGACCCCCTACGGGCGGTTCTTCACGTTCGGCGCCAAGCGCAACGTCGTCACGGGCGGCGACCTCGGCCGGCCGTCGGTGGCCGCCGAGGTGCCGTCGGGCGAGTACCTCGTCGTATGGTCGCAGACCCCGACCGACGACCCGACGCGCGACATCTTCGCGCGCCGCCTGAACTCCAACGCCTTCCCATACGGCGCGCCGATCCGGATCGAGCAGAGCAAGGCGCCGGTCGACGACGTCTACCCCAGCCTCGGCTCGCTCGGGCCCTACGGCGGCTTCCTGGTGGCATGGGAGCGGCGCGACGCGACCAACGCGCCGGACATCCAGGCGCGGCGGCTCAACCGGAGCGGGGTGCCGTACCGCAACCAAAACGCCCTGGCGGGCGGCCCGGCGTTCAGCTTCGCGCCGGACGTCTCGTCGTCGGACCGCACCTCGACGCTGGTGGCGTGGGTGGACCGCAACCCCGCCAGCGACCATTCGATCGTGATCGCCGAGGTCACGCGCGACGGCCGGCGCATCGGGCCCGAGCGGCTGGTGGTGCAGGGCGGCGCGGGCCCCAGCGCCCTCACGCCCGTGGCCCCGCCCGGCTTCCCGACGCTGCCGCCGCTGCCGACGCCGTGACAGCCGGCGGGTCGATCGACCCGCCGCCGCCCGACGGCTCGCGGGCAAGCGAACGGCCCCCGGTCCCGGATGGATCGGGGGCCGTTCGGCCCTGGCGGCACCGGCGCGGCGCCATCCCGGAGGAGCGAGCGACATGCGGCTGGTGACCAGCAGCGAGATGCGGGCGATCGAGGCGGCGGCCGATGCCGCCGGCCTGTCGTTCGCGGCCATGATGGACCGGGCCGGCGCGGCGGTGGCCGACGCGGTCGACCGCCTGGCCCCGGGCGGACCGGTCGTCGTGCTCGCCGGACCCGGCCACAACGGCGGCGACGGGCTGGTGGCGGCGCGCCGGCTGGCAGACGCCGGGCATGACGTGCGCGTGCTCCTGTGGCGCCGCGCGGCGGCCGGCGATCCGCTGGTGGCCGCGCTCGCCGGCGACCCGGCCGTCGCATGGGCCCACACCGACGATGCCGGCGCGCTCGACCGGCTCGCCGGGTGGCTGGGCGAGGCGGACATCGCGGTGGACGCCCTCCTCGGCACCGGCGCCGACCGGCCGCTGGGCGGCACGGTGGCCGCGATCCTCGACGCCGTGCGCGCACGGCGCGACCGGCTGCTCGTCGTCGCCGTCGACCTCCCGACGGGGCTCGGTGCCGACAACGGTCGGCTCGACCCGCACGCCGTCCCGGCCGACGTCACGGTCACGTTCGGCTACCCCAAGGTCGGCCAGATGACCGCGGCGGGCGCCGCCGCGGCCGGTGCCCTCACCCTCGACGGCATCGGCATCCCGGAGGCCATCGGCGACGCCGCCGACCACCGCGGCGGGCGCGCGATCCCGCCGCCGGCGCTCGAGGTCAGCACGGCCGAAGAGGTCGCGGCGCGGCTGCCGGATCGGCCGCCGGACGCCCACAAGGGCACGTTCGGCAGCGTCCTCGTCGTCGCCGGGTCGGGGCGCTTCACGGGCGCGGCCTACTTCGCCGGCGCGGCCGCGTACCGGTCCGGCTGCGGGCTGGCGACGCTGGCGGTGCCGCGCGGCATCCAATCCGCACTGGCGGCGCGCCTGCCGGAGGCCACGTGGCTCGGGCTGCCCGAGGCCGGCGTCGACGGGGTCATCGACCCCAGCGCAGCGGCCGCCGTCGCCGAGGCGTGGGGCGCGCATGCGGCCGTCGTGCTCGGGCCCGGTCTGACGACGCGGCCCGCGGCGCGCGCCTTCGTCGAGGCGCTGCTCGACCTCGCCCGACGCCGCGCGCCCGGCGCGGCCGAGCCCGATCCCGCGCCTCCACCGCCCATGGTCGTCGACGCCGATGCCCTCAACCTCATCGCCCAGATCGCCGGCGGGCCGGCGCGGCTGCCGCGCGGGTGCGTGTTGACCCCCCACCCGCGCGAGATGGCCCGGCTCACCGGGCTCGACGTCGAGGCGATCAACGCCGACCGCATCGGGTGCGCGCGCCGGGCGGCGGCCGATTGGGGCCACGTGGTGGTGCTGAAGGGGGCCTTCACCGTCGTCGCCGCGCCCGGCGGGCACGCCACGGTCAACCCGTTCGCGGTGCCCGCGCTGGCCACGGCCGGCACCGGCGACATCCTGTCCGGTGTCATCGCCGGGCTGATCGCCCAGGGGCTCGACGGCTACGCGGCCGCGGTGGTCGCGACCCACGTCCACGCGCTGGCCGGCGAGATCGCGGCCGACCGCGTCGGTGCCCGCGGCGTGATGGCGAGCGACGTGCTGGCCGCCGTGCCCGCAGCGCTGGCGGATCTGGACGGCTAGCCCCGCGCCGGCGGGTCAGCGCCGGCCGAGCCGCTGGACGGCCGCCGCCCGCAGGGCCGGGTCGCCGG
>CAYQBA010000220.1:0-6835 GCA_964415605.1 uncultured Anaerolineales bacterium
GCGGGCCAGCGCGCGGCTGGCGGGCGTCCGGGAACGCGTCGCCGCGGCGGCGGGGATCGCGCGGCACGCACGGGTGCTCGACCTGCGGGCCGGCACGGGGCTCCTGACGTGGGAGGCGGCGCGCCGGGCGCCGGAGGGCGGGGTGTGGGCGCTCGCGGCCGACGGCGGGACCGCGGCGGTGCTCGAATCGGCCGCGGCGGGCCTCGGATCGGGGGTGGATGCCCCGACGATCCTGGTCGGGGCGATCGACGAGCTGCCGGCGCTCCTGGTGCTGCGCGGCGAAGGGGAGGTGCGCTTCGACGCCGTCGTCGGCTGGGGCGCGCTGTCGGATCTCGAGGACCCGGCGGGGGCGCTGGCGACGATCGCGGGGCTCCTGGCGCCGGGCGGCCGCCTCAGCCTGGCGGAGCCCGCGCCGGGGCTGGGGGCGCGGCCGTCGGAGTCGCTGATGGGAGAAGGCGCCGTGGCCGGGGCGCAAGCGGACTCCGGGGAGGCGATCGAGAGGCTCGGAGGGGTCGACGTTGCGGGCGCCGGCGATTCGGCGGTCGACCCGCTCGTCGCCCGGCTGGCCGCCGCCGAGGCCGCGGCCTATGCCGAGGATCCGCGGCTGGCGGTGGACGCCGCCACCTGGCGCGCGCGGCTGGCGGCGGCGGGGCTCGCCGACGGGCGGGTCGAGGTCGCCGTCGACACGACCGAGATCGCGATCACCGCCGCGCTCGTCGACCGCTGGTTCGGCGCGGGCGCCCCGTACGCCGCGTCGCTGGCGGGCCGGTTGCCGGTGGACGACATCGCGGCGGCGCGGGTGCGCCTGGAGGCGCGGATCGGCGCGCCCGCCCGCCCGTGGCGGGTCGCAACGGTGTACCTGACGGCCATGGCGGGACCGGCGAGGCCATGACCGGCTTTCGCGTGCACGGGATCGACCACGTGCAGCTCGCCATGCCGGTGGGGCAGGAAGGGCTGGCCCGCGCGTTCTACGGCGGCCTGCTCGGGCTGGCCGAGGTGCCCAAGCCGGCGAACCTCGCCCCGCGCGGCGGCGTGTGGTTCGAGGGCGGCGCCCTGCGGCTCCACCTCGGCGTGGACCCGGACTTCCGGCCGGCGCGCAAGGCGCACCCGGCCTTCCTCGTCGCGTCGCTTGCCGATCTGGTCCGCCACCTCCAGCGCGCCGGCGTCACGGTCGTCGCCGACGAGCCGCTCGAGGGATACACGCGGGTCTACGTGTCGGACCCGTTCGGCAACCGGATCGAGCTGCTCGAACCGGTCGAGCCGCCCGATCCGGCGGGGTGCTGAGCGCGGGCGGCCGGCGGCCGGGGGCGCCGGTCTGGTTCGGGTCCGCCGATCGCGGCGGATGACCCGTTACCCTCGCCGAGAGATCGCGACTACAATCTAGACCCGTGCCTGTGGCAAGCGCCCGGTGTCGTGGATGCGATCCCCGGAGCCGTGTGAGGAGAAGCGCGATGCGTCGGTACTTTCCCTTGATCCCGCTGGCTGCGGCCGCGGGGCTGGTGCTCGGCATGCTGGACGGTCAGGGACCGGTCGATCCGGTCGGGGTGCTCGCCGGGCCCCAGGCGGACGGGCTCGTCTACCTGCCGATGAGCCTCAAGGCGCAGGCCATGGCCGACCTGCCGGCGGCGCCGACGGCGGTGCCGGCGTCGCCCACCGAGCCCGCGACCGCGACGGTCGTCGCGCCGTCGGCCACGCCGACGGTGGGCGCGACCGAACCGCCGCCGTCGCCTACGCCCACCGAGGCGACGGCCGAGCCCGCCACCGCGACCCCGACGACCTGGATTGCACCGACGGCGACCCCGACGCCGACCCTCAAGCCGACGGTGGTGGCCGGCGCCATCAAGGGCCGGCTGCTGGTCGACGGCGATCCAGCCCCGCTCGGCTTGGGCGAGGAGGTCGGCCCGGGGCTGGTGCTGCGGGCGTGCAGCGACGAGCAGAGCTGCACGGTGGTGGCGCGCACGGGCGTGAAGGACGACGCCGGCAACTTCGCGTTCGAGAACCCGCCGGCGCTCGACGCCGGCCGGTACTACCAGGTGACGTGGTTCAACGAGAACCCCGAGGACAGCGCCGCCAGCCCGTACGCCGGCGCGGACCTGTGGATGGGGGTGTGGTACGGCGCGCCGATCCGCGACTACCAGCCCGGCCAGACGGTCGACGTCGGCGATGTCGAGATCGCCGACATCGTGCTGGTCTCGCCGACCCACGGCTCGGGCTTCGGCGGGCTGCCGTGGACGTTCACGTGGGCGGCCCGCAAGAACGAGACCGGGGTCTACAGCTGGGCGATTTGTCTGCGCTGCTGCCAGACGCTCGCCCAGCGCATCGGGCACTACCACACGAGCCCCCTCGGCCGCCGGACGTCGTACACGGTCTCACAGTACCCGCCGGGCACGCAGATCGGGATCGACTACAAATACTGCTGGTTCGTCCGCAGCGAAGCGCCGGACGGCAGCATCGGCCAGAGCTACCACGTGCGGATGCTGTGGTGGATGGGGCTGGCGCTGGGCGGCCGGCGCTAGCGGGTTGAGGGCGACAAGGGGGAGGCGTTCATGATGCACCGACGCGCGTTGTGCATGGTGGCCGCGGCCGGCGGCGGGCTGGCGCTGGCGGCGGGCCTGGGCGGTTCGGGCGACCCGGCGCGGGCCGACGACGAGGGGCCGCGGGTGTTCCTGCCGTTGAGCTGGCTGGGCGTGGCGCGCGACGGCTTGCCGACCGCGCCGGCGGCCGCGCCGATGGCGTCGGCGACGCCGACGGTCGCGCCGACCGAGCCGCCGACGGCCGCCCCGGCATCGCCCACGGCCACCGAAGCCCCGCCGACCGAGCCGCCGACGGCGACCGAGACGGCCGTGCCGCCCACCGTCGAGCCGACGCCGACCCCGAAGACGCCAGCGGCGACGGGCCGCATCACGGGGCGTCTCACCGACAAGGGCAAGCCGATGTCCGAGGGCTTCGGGGAGCCGGGCAACCCGCAGATCGAGCTCCGCAAGCAGGCTGGCGGGGACGGCTGGGTCAAGGTTGCCAACAGCGTGACGGACCGCAACGGGGCGTTCGCGTTCGAGAACCCGCCGGCGCTGGCCCCCGGCGAGGTCTACCGGGTGTGGTGGAACAACCCCACGGAGGACGGGGCCGACCTGTGGGTGCACCGCTGGTGGAGCCGCGACATCACGGCGTTCGGCGACGGGAGCGACGTCGACGTCGGGGTGTTCGAGCTGGCCGACCTCAAGCTGACCCAGCCGTGCCACGACTGCCTGCAGACGGCCCCGATCACGTTCGAGTGGCGGGCGCGCGACCACGCCAGCGAGTCGTACCGCTGGTCGGTGTTCGACGGCTGCGGCGACGTCGAGAACCGGGCGACGGCGTTCCGCACGGCGTCGCTCGGCCGCAAGACGCAGTACACGTCCTCGCCGCCGCCGGGCTTCCGTTTCGACGCGCGCTACTGCTGGTACGTGCTGATCGAGGACGGCCGCAACGGCACGGGCTGGCCGTTCCACGACCGGCGGGTCCAGTGGTGCTCGAGCCCGGAGACGTGCCGCGGGCTGAACGTGCTGGGCAACACGCTGTTGCGGATGGGGCGTTGGTAGGGGGAGGGGCCGTCGCGGGGACCTGGTGATGGCACGCGCGTGATCGGATGGACGCGGCCGCGGCGGTGGTTCCGCGCGGTCGCGGCGACGCGGCAACCCCTTGACAAGCCGGGTGCCGCCGGATATACTGGCTTTGCTCCCGCGGTCGGTATGGGAGTACCTTGCTTTACTTATTCGAGGAGAGTCGGTCGAATGGACTACGCAACCCCCATGGTGTTCAAGCGCTCTCGCGGCGGGCATGCCGCGCAGGGCCGGAGTGCGCCCGTCGTCGACTGACCCGACCTGACGTCGGCACGACCGTGGGCGCCCCGAGTGGCCGCTCACGGTTTTTTTGTTGGGTATTGACCCCCGAGGATCGATCGCCAACGCGCCGTGGGCCGCCGCCGCCCACGGCGCGTTGGCGTCTACCCGACCTGGAGGCGCGATGCCCATACCCACCGCGAACGATCGCCAGCCGGCGCCGGCGTCGCCAGAGACGACGCCTCCGGCGGCCGGCACCCACCCAACGTACCCTTGCACGGCATACAGGAGACAAACATGACACCCCTCATCCGCCCGGCGCGGCCGGACGACTACCCCGCGATGGTGGCCATCGCCAATCGCGCCTTCCCGGACAATCCCGACACTGTCGACGAGTGGCGCCACTGGGACAACCACCGCCACCCCAAGCTCAAGTTCGGCCGCTTCGTCGCCGAGCTCGACGGCCGCGTCGTCGGCGTCGGCGAGCACAACCAGGACGAAGGCATGTACCATCCGCGCAAGTTCGGCATCGAGGTCACCGTCGATCCGGAGTGGCGCGGTCGCGGGGTTGGGGCGGCGCTCTTCGCGCACGTCGTCGCGGCCCTGGTCCCGGAGGCGCCCATCGCCTATTGGGCCAGCGTCCGCGAGGACCAGGCGGCCGGGCTGCGGTTCGCCGAGGCGCGCGGCTTCTCCGAGACCATGCGGGTCTGGGAAAACCACCTGCGCATGACCGACTACCATCCCGAGCGGTTCCCGGGCGCCGTCGAGAAGGTCGAGGCGTCGGGCATCGTGCTCCGCACGTTCGCCGAGCTGCGCGCCAGCGACCCGGGCTTCTTCCGCAAGCTGTTCGAGGTGCAGGAAGAGATCAGCCAGGACGCCCCGCAGCCCGACCCGGCCACCCCGCTCGACTTCGACGTGTGGCAGGGCCGCGTGATCAACAACCCGAACCTCATCCCCGACGGCTACTTCGTGGCGTGCGACGGCGAGCGCTACGTCGGCATCAGCACGCTGTTCAGCTCGCAGTCGGAGGACTACCTGTACACCGGCTGGACCGGCGTGGTGCGGGCCTACCGGCGGCGGGGGATCGCGCTGGCGCTCAAGCTGAGGGCGCTGGACCACGCCCGGTCGCTGGGCGCACCGCTGGTGAAGACGTGGAACGCGTCGACCAACGTGGGCATGCTGGCGATCAACGCGGCGCTCGGCTTCCAGAAGCAGCCGGCGTGGATCACCCACGTCCACGCGGTCGCGGCCGAGTCCGCGAGCGCCGTGGCGGCCGGGACTGCAGCGGCCCCCGCGATGGCCGTGGCGGGCTAGGAGCGGTCGAGGAACGAGGGAGTCGCTGGGAGCGCCGGCATCTTGCTGGCACGGACTGCCGACAGCCGTCTGGAGGGTGGCGCTCCCAGCGGTGCTTGTTGCCTGACGACGCCTCAGGTCGGGTGCGTGGGCCGGTGTCAGCGGGCCACGTCCGGCGCCGGCGCCCCGGGGATCGGGGCGTTGGCGTCGGACGTGGGCGTCCCGCCGTCGGCCGCGGCGTCGTCCGGGCTCACGACCCCGATGTACGGCAGCGTCCGGAACCGGTCGGCAAAGTCCAGGCCGTAGCCCACCACCCACACGTCCCGGATGTCGAAGCCGAGGTAGTCGACCTCGACGTCGACTTCGTGGCGCTCGAGCTTGCGCAGGAGCGCGCACGTGCGCAGGCTGGCCGGGTGCCGCGCCAGCAGCATCTCGCGCAGGTACGCGATCGTGTAGCCGGTGTCGACGATGTCCTCGACGATGAGCACGTGCCGCCCGGTCACGTCTGTGCGCACGTCCATGATCAGGCGCACCGCACCGCTGGATACCGTGCTGTCGCCGTAGCTGGCCACCGCGATGAAGTCCACCCGGTGGGGCGTCTTCAGGCGGCGTGACAGGTCCGCCAGGAAGATGAACGCGCCGCGCAGCACGCCGATGAGCACGAGCTCGTCGGCGTCGGCGTAGTCGGCGTCGATCTGCCGGGCCAGCTCCACGACGCGCGCGTGCACCTCGGCTTCGGGGATCAGGGTCTGGAGGGTTCGGTCGATCTGCATGGTCACCGATCGCGAGTGGCGTGCCACCGGTCTGGCCCCGGCGGCCAGTGGGATTATACGCCGCCGGTGCAGGATGTCGCCTCGCCGTCGCGATCGCGGCGCGACCGTGGCGCGATCGCGGCGTGCGCCGCCTCCCCCGGCGCCCGCCGAGTGGTTACACTGGCCGCATGGACATGGATGTGGGCAATGGTGTGATCGACGGCGGCCTCGACGGCGTGGTGCGTGAGGAGCCTGGATCCGGCGCTGGCGACGTCCCGCGGACGTCCGGCGGCGCCGGGCACCCGGCCGGCGTCGCGGCACGCCTCGCACGCTGGCGCGCTCGGATCGACCGGCACGCCGCCGAGGCGTGGCTCGCGCGCCTGGGGGGATTGGCGCTCGTCCTGGCGGCGGCGCTGGCGCTCAGCGGCGACCTGCGCGGCCGGGCCGGCCAGTGGCTCGCGGCGTCGGCCGGCCCGGTCGGCGTCGAGGTCGTCGGCGTGCGCGAGGTGGTCGACGGCGACACGCTCGTCGTCGACGATGGGCGGTCCATCCGGATCCTGGGCATCGACACGCCCGAGACCCACAACCCCAACATGGCCGGCCCGCAGCCGCTCGGCGAAGCGGCGACCGCGCGCCTGGCGGCCTTGGTCGCCGGTCGCGATGTCGGGCTGCAGGCCGATGCCGCCGACGCCGACGCCTACGGCCGCAGCCTGCGCCACGTCTGGGTCGGCCGGGACCTCGTGGCCGAGCGCCTGCTCTCCGAGGGATTGGGGCACGCGCTCATCATTCCGCCCAACCAACTGCATGCCGATCGGCTCCGCGCGGCCGAGGCCGACGCCAAGGCGCACGCTCGCGGCGTCTGGGGGCTGCCCCGGCCGACGCCGCTGCCGATCTTCGGCGCGGCGGGCGCGGCGCCGGCAGGAGGTGAGATCGGAAGAGCGTCGTGTAGGGAAAGAGTGTAGATCTCGGTGG
>CAYQBA010000221.1:0-6698 GCA_964415605.1 uncultured Anaerolineales bacterium
CCAATCCCAGCCCCGCCGCCGCGCCCGACACCACCAGCGACACCCCCAGCGCCTCGCGCACCGCCGGCGAGCCCAGCACCGCCCACGCCCGCGACCACGGCGCGCGCGCCACCAGCCCCGCCAGCGGCAGGGCGAGCGCCACCGTACCGAGCGCCGCCAGCACGGCGAACCCGCGCGGCGTGGCGGGGGATGCCGTCATCCCCCCTCTCGGCGATAGACCTGGAAGTTGCGGAACCGCCCGCCGCCCGGCTTCGGACCCTCCTGCACCACCGCCAAGAGCGACCCGTCCGCCGCCGCCACCCGCCGGGCAAAGGCCACCACCTCGCCCCCGCGCAGCGCCGCGCTGTCCAGCGTGCGGGCGTCGAGCCGCGTCAGCGTGAACGCGTCCGGCCCCGCGCTTCCCGCCGCGCCTACCGGGAGGGCCACTGGGGTGCCGTCGACCGGCCCGCCGAACGCCGTCGATTGCTCCGGCTCGCCCACCGCCATCCTCCAGTGCACCTCAAGCCGAGCTTCGGCGCCCGCCGCCGCGATAACATACGTGCCGCTCGCCGGCGGCGAGCCCGCCTCGTACAGCGAGAGCTCCGGCACCAGCCGCCACGTGCCGAGGTACAGATCCGTCGCGTCCATCATGCCCATGTCCCCCTCATCATGCCCATCTCCGCCCAAGCAGGCGGTCATCGCCACGACGGCAACCGGCCCACGGCGCACGCGCCGTGGGCCGGTCGACCCGTCAACATCCCCCCGGCGGCGGTGTGGCCGCCGGCCGTTGGCTTCGCCCGTCCGACTACCGTGCCGACGGCGCCGCCGCGAACACCGCGCTCTGCCCCGCCACCGGCAGGAACACCCGCGCCGGCCGCGTGAGCGGCGGGATCTCGCCCACGCCCAGGTGGTCGCGGAAGAACCGGAGCTGGAGCTGGAACGCGTAGCGCTGGCCCTTCTCTGGGCTGCCCATGATCGGGTTCCCTTCCCTGTCCGTGGCCATGCCCAGGCCATGCCCGTAGCCCGCCGCCCGGAAGAACGTCACGTCGACGTCGCGGCCGTCGAGCTCGTCGTGGATGTTGTTGATCAGCGGCACCGGCAGGAAGTCCTTCGTGCCGTGGAAGATCAGCGACGGCGTCGTCACGTCCTTCGCCCCGTAGAACGGCGAGTCCTTGAGGTACTCCGCCGGGTCGGCCATCGGCGCGCGGCCCATCAGGTAGGCCACGAACGGCGTGTAGCCGAACGTGAACTCCTCCGTCAGGTCAACCAGCGAGCACTGCGGGTTCGCCGCGGCGTAAAAGCCCGGGTATGTCCGGATGCTCTGGAGCGTGAAGTAGCCGCCGTACGAGCAGCCCGAGATCCCGACCCGCGCCGGGTCGACGATCCGCTTCCTGACGAGATCGTCGACGCCCTCCTTGATCTGCTGGATGTCGAGCTGGCCGAAGTTGCGGCCCTGCGCCATGTCGCTGTAGAACGCCGCCGACTTGACGTTGCGGCCCGCCGCGTTGGCCACGAGGACGGGGATTCCAAAGTTCGGCAGGAGCGAGTACAGCGACTCGACCGAGTTCCCGAAGTCGTTCAGCATCTGCCCGCCCGGGCCGCCGAGCTGCCACACGATCAGCGGCTGCGGCGACGCCGGCGGGAAGGCGGCCGTCTCGGGGTACACGTAGAGGCCGTGGATCGTCTGGCCGTCCGTCGTCGTCCAGCTCACGTCGGCCGACCGGATGCCGCTTGCCAGGCGGGCGGCGAGGTTCGCGCTCGTCGCCTGCCGCACGGCAACCGTGCCATCCGGCGACGCCGACACCGTGTAGAGCTCCCACGGCTGGTCCACCGTGCTGCGGCTGAACACCGCCCCGGCGCCCGCCGGCAGCGCCTGGAACATGCCGCCCGGCTGGTCCCACAGCGTCATGGTCACCCCGCTCGCCGCGTTCACCGCGACGATGCGCGTATCGAGCTCGTCCGGCACCGCGAACACGAGCGTGTCGTCGTCCATCCACGCCGCCGACGTCCCGCCGTTGTCCAGGCCGGGCGCGTCGATGCGGCGCACGATGTTGAGGTCCGCGTCCAGCAGGTGCCATGCCATCCCGCGCGGGTGGCTGTACACCGGGTGCTGGCGGTCGCGCAGCTCGCTGCGCGTGTAGATCGCCAGCAGCGCGTGCTTGCGGGTCGGCGAGAACGTGATGCCGCCCAGGATGCCCTCCTGGTGGTCCGTCCCGCGCAGCGTCTTGACCGCGGCGCCGGTCGCCGCGTCGAACACGTTGAGGCTCGCGCCGGCGACGATCGGGTTCTCGAGGGGCGCGATCTGGCCGAGCGCCTCCCGGACCGCCACGCTGCCGAGGTTGGGCAGGCCGGCGAAGGGCGGGTTGTTGTCGCGCCGCCGGTCGCCGTCCCAGTCCGGGATCGTGCTCAGGTCGACCACCACCCGCTGGCCATCCGCGCTCCACGACACCCCGGCCGACGTGTCGGTCGGCGGCGACATCAGCGTCTTGGCCCCCGTGCCGTCGCGGTTCTGCAGGATCAGGTCGAACGTGTCGTGCTGCAGCGCCAGGCGCTTGAGCACCCGCGCGCCCACCCGCCCGGGCAGCGCGTCGACGTCGATGCCCTCGGGGGCGTCGGGCGCCGGGCCGCCGAACTTGGGGCCGATCTCCACCTCGATGGGCGGCGCCGGCTCGTCGGTGTGGTGCTTCATCACCACCAGCCGCTGGAGGTCCGGGCTGACGCTCACGATGTCGCCGTCGACGCTCACGTCCACCGGCGTGGCGTTCATGGCGCCGGTCACGGCGTTCATCGTCACCTGGTAGTAGGTCATGATCGGCGGTTGGCCTTCGGCGCCGGCCTTGACCTCGAGGCTGAGCGTCGCCAGCGTGACGGCGTCGAACCAGACGTAGTCGCTGATCGGCGCGGCGGCCGGCATGTTCTCGGGCGGCGCCAGGGGCGTCCTCGCGCCCGTCGCCATGTCGACGAAGCCCTCGCCCGAGCCGTCCCACGCGAACACGTGGCGGCCACCCGGGCTGGGCGTCGAGATCATGTACCAGAAGCCGGCGGCGGTCAGGGCGTCGTAGCGCGCCAGGTCCGACGGGCTCACCAGCACCGGCACGGCTTCGGTGGCCGGGTCGAAGTCGATGATCTCGGCCCGCGCCGGGGCCGCGTGGACCGACAACCCCGCCGCCATGGCCAGCGCGGACAGCAAGGTCCGCCGGGACCGGCTTGTGGCGCACCCCAGCATCACTGCACCTCCCACTGGAACGGCGCGCGCGGCAGGAGCGGCCGGACGGATCGGACGAGCCACGGCTGCGGGGCGGTCTGGGCGCCGAGGTGGTCGCGGAACCACTTGAGCTGGAGCTGGAACGCGTAGCGCTGGGCGTTCGGCCCGCTGTTGGGCACCGCGGCGCCCTCGGCGTTGACGGCCGTGCCGAGGCCGTGTCCGTAGCCGAGCGCCCGGAAGAACACCGTCTCGACGCCGTTGGCCTGCACCTGGTCGTGGATGTTGGTGATGTGCTCGAACGGCAGGAAATCGCTCGTCCCGTGGAACTGCAGGAGCGGGGCCTTGATCTTGTAGGCGTTGTAGGTCGGAGAGTCCTTGATGTACTCGGCGGGGTCGTCGGTCGTCGAGCGCCCGACGAGGTAGCCCAGGAAGGGCGACCACCCGAAGTTGTACTCGTAGAGCAGGTCGTTGAGCGAGCACTGCGAGTTGCCGGCGGCGTAGAAGTCCGGGTACGTCGTCAGGCTCTGCAGCGTGAAGTAGCCGCCGTAGCTGCAGCCCGTCACGCCCACGGCCTTGGGGTCGACGACGTCCATCTCGATCAGGTAGTCGACGGCCTCCTTGACGTCCTGGATGTCGCGCTGCCCGTAGTTGCGGCCGTCGGCCATGTCGTTGTAGAACTGGCCGCCGTTGGACGTGCGGCCGGAGCCGTTGACGATGAGCACCGGGATGCCAAAGTTCGGCAGGAGCGAGTACGGGCTCTCGACGCTGGCGCCCCACGTGTTGACCATCTGGCCGCCGGGGCCGCCCTCCTGCCAGACCACGAGCGGCTTGGGCTCGGGTGGCGGGAAGCTCCACTCGCGCGGGTAGACGTACACGCCCTTCAGCGTGAAGCCGGCCGACGTGCGGTAGGTGAACGTCCGCGTCGCGATGGTGCTGACGGTGTCGAGCACCGGGTTGCTCTCGGTCAGCTTCTCGCGCGTGGCCTCGACGTCGCCGCCCGTGGCCACGTAGATCTCGCCGGGGTCCGCGGCGTTGCCGAGGACCGCCACGAGCTTGCCGGTGGCGGGCGCGTAGGCGCCGCTATAGAGCATGTCGTCGCCGTCGTAGATCGCCTGGGGCTTCTGGGCCGCGTCGCCGACGTCGACGACGTACATGTGCCGGGTGGTGTTCACGCCGACGCGCACCAGCATCTTCGTGCCGTCCAGCGGCGCGAAGCTCGTGCCGGCGGCGTCCATCGGCGGGTTCAAGGCGCGCAGCGAGACCGGGTTGACGGCGCCGGCGGCCGGCACGTTGCCCTCCGGGGTGAAGACCTTCAGGTCCAGCCCCGCGCTGTACTCGTAGATCGGGTGCGCGCGTCCCTCGAGCACCGACGGACGCTGGCAGAGGACGAGGAGCCACTGCCCGTCGGCCGTCCACAGCGCCGAGGCGAACTTGCCCGGCGTGTGCGCGGTGTTCTGAATCACCTTGCGCTCGCCGGTCGCGATGTCCACGATCGTCAGCGCGGTGGCGGTGATGTGGCGGTTCTCGGACTCGGGGATCTTCCCGAGGTTCTCCTGGACGTTGTAGTAGCCCGTCGGCATCCCGCCGCCGCGGTTGGCGCGGCCGCCGACGACGATCCCGGCCCACGGGATGGGCTGGGTGGTCACGAAGGCCACGCGCGTCCCGCCCGGCTGCATGGCCATGCCGCTGGCAGCCGAGGCGATGTTGGCGCCGGCGGGCACGCCGCCGATCGGCGTGACCTGGCCGTCGGTCAGCGAGATCGCCACGATCTCGGCGTCGGCCTGGAGGATGGTCTGCGGGGCGTCGACGGCCTCGCCGGCGGCGGCGCGCTCCTCGGGGGTGCGGGCGTCGTACGTCGGCGGCGGCGCCAGCTCGACGACGGCGTCGGCCAGGCCGGCCGGCAGCGTGTAGCCAACCGCGTGGAAGGTGCCGTCGGGGGTCTTGAGGAGGGCGCGGCCGCCCACGAGCGTCAGCCGCTTGCCCGGGATGGTCGGCCACTCGAACACTGCCGGCGTGAACGTGCCGGTGCTGAAGTCGACCATGGTCTTGGCGTAGTCGTACGTTCGGATGATCTGGCCCTGGGCGTTGCGCTCGGTCTTGTAGGTGAAGACGACGGCCTCGGAGTCGCTCACCCACGTGTAGGGCGAGGCCACGGTGGTGTCGGCCGGCGTCTGCCAGGGCTTGAACTCCTTGGTGGTCGTGTCGAGCAGGCGCGTGCCCTGCCCCTGGGCGGGGTTGGTCACGAGCACGTAGCGCCCGTCGGGGCTGATGGTGGTCGACACGCTCGGGCGGGTGATCGAGCGGAGCTGGTTGTACTTGGCCAGCTCTTCCTCGGTGAGGATCTGGGGCACCTGGTCCGAGGCGGGGTCGTAGTCGATGATCTCGGCGCGCGCGGCCGACGGCAGCACGGCCGCAGCGGCGACGACGAGGCTCATCGCCAGGCGAGGGCTCATTCGCATGGCATGCACTCTCCTCCAGTGTGGGGATGGGCAGGGCGGCGGGACGGTTGGCCGCGGGCGGCGCCGACCGGGCGGGCGGCGCGTGCGGGCGACGGCCGCGGCGGGGTGGATTATACAGTCAACCCGTAACGGCGGCGACGGCCGCGGCGTGACACGCGCGCCTCTATCGCCCCGCCCGCGCCGCGGCGGCCGCCAGGTCGTCCGGCGTCACGCGGAAGGCCCGTCCGAAGCCGGCGTTCAGCAGGCCGTCGCGCGGGACCAGCCGCACGAGGTCGAAGTCGCCGAGCCCGAACATCATCTGGTGGGTGGGGAAGCGGGCGAGGTAGCACGCCTTGGCGGCGGCGTGGGCGTCGGTGCCCTTGGCGACGATCGCGGCGGCGCACGCCAGCGACACGCGCGCGTGCTGCAGGATCTCGGTGCGCCCGTTGTCGGGCTCGCAGATGATGAGGCTGACGCGCGGGTCGGCGCGCAGGTGCTGCTTGTGGGCCGAGAGGTCGGAGAGGTGGAGCAGCACGCCGGCGAAGCCGGGCTCGGGCGCGTAGGCCACCATGGCGGCGTAGGGCGCGCCGCCGTCGACGGTGGCCAGCACGGCCTGCCGGTGGCTGGCGACGAGGTCTCCGAGCTTCGACCACGACGCCTCGTCGAACGTCTGCAGCATGTCTTTGGGTGGTTCGGCCATGGGGATGCCTTCGTGTGGCGTGGGTGGATCGGGGGATGCGCGGCGGAAGTCTAGGCCGGCCCGCCGGACCGCGCAACCGCGTCCCCGGCGGGATCACCGTCGCCGGCGCCGGTCCCACTTCGCGCCGCTGCCCCGCCGCCCGCCGGCCCGCCGCCGTCGCCATCCCCCGCCCCGTCCGCGCCCGCCCACAGCCGGCGTACGAGGGGCGACACGGCCGGTTAATCGACCACCCGGCCGGCCGACGGACGGCGCGCCGCGGACAGTGGCCGGATCATGACATCAGGCCGAGGACTCCTTCCTATATAAATTGTGTGGCAACGCCTGACGGCGTGACAGAACATAGGTTCAGCATCCCGCAGGAATGGAAGCGGGAATC
>CAYQBA010000222.1:0-6671 GCA_964415605.1 uncultured Anaerolineales bacterium
GCAGGCCGGTGACAAAACCCAGGCCATACGACGCCGTCATCGCGAACGCGGCCAGCATGAAGGTGGCCAGCAGCCGGGGGAGTTCTCGCATGGGTGATGATCCTGTGCTCGATCCGTTCAAAGTCTACGGGCAGACCAGAATACTAGCATGGGAGCGGCGGTGCGACATACGCCGTCGGGCCGGCCGGACGCAAGCCGGGCGTGCTGGCGCACGACCCGACGTAACGTCACGTCGTGCTTCGGGACGTCGGCGCCGGAAGGCGGGATCCCGGTCGCGGTTGTTGGATCGCCGCGCCGCTTCGTGCTAAGCTATTTGAGTTGTAGATCAATCACCGACAAGGATCCACGGTCATGGCCGATCTGGTCAAAGCACTCCAGCATGAGTATCAGCTCGATCGCGCGGAACAGGTGCCGATCGGAACGCTGCGCATCGGCGACACGGTGCGCGTCCACTTCCGCATCGTCGAAGGCCGCAACCAGCGCGTGCAGCCGTTCCAGGGCATCGTCATCCGCAAGCGCGAGGGCGGCGTGAACAGCAGCGTCACGGTGCGCCGCGTCGCGTCGCACGGCGTGGGGGTCGAGCGGACGTTCCCGCTGCATGCCCCGCGCCTCGAGCGCATCGAGGTCCTCCGGCACGGCCATGTCCGCCGCGCCAACCTTTACTTCCTCCGCGATCGAACCGGCAAGAGCGCCCGCCTGCGCGAGAAGCGCCGCTTCCGCTCCAACCTCGACACGGCGGCGCCCGCGGGCAACGCCGCGGAGTGATCCGCCGGACGGGATGACCCTCCCGACGCTGGACCGTGAGCGCGCCGCGTGGGCGCGCGGCGCCCGCATCGTGGCCGGCCTCGACGAGGTCGGCCGCGGTGCGCTGGCCGGCCCGGTGGTCGCCGCGGCGATCGTCCTGCGCTCGGCCGATGCCGATATCCTGGCGGCGCTTGCGGGTGTCCGCGACTCGAAGCAGCTCACGGGCGCCGAGCGAACCGCCGTGTACGACCGCATCGTCGACGACCGGCTCCCGCTCGACATCGGCGTCGGAACGGTGCTGCCCATCGAGATCGATGCCCTCGGCATCGCCCGCGCCAACGACCTGGCGATGGTGCGCGCGATCGCCGACCTGCCGGTCGTGCCGGACCACGTGCTCGTCGATGGCCTGGGCATCCGCCTGGTGCGCCTGCCGCAGCAGGCCGTAGTCGGCGGTGACCGCGCCGTGCTCTCGATCGCCGCGGCATCGATCGTGGCCAAGGTCCGCCGCGACGCGGCGATGATTGACCTCGGGCGCACGTGGCCGGGCTACGGCTTCGATCGACACAAGGGCTACGGCACGGCCGACCACCTCACCGCCATCCGGCGCCTCGGACCGACGGTGCAGCATCGATTGACTTGGGCGCCGGTGGCACGGTGCCTGCAACCGGCCCCGGTGGCCCGACCGTTCCAGCCGCGGCTCGCCGGCTGGGCCGGGACGTCGGCGTGACCGACCACCGCCGCGCGGTCGGGCGGGCCGGCGAGGACCTCGCCGCGGCGCAGGCCCAAGCCTGGGGCTGGCGGGTGCGCGAGATGAATTGGCGCTGCCGCTTCGGCGAGATCGACCTGGTGGCCCAGGACGGCGCCTGCCTCGTCCTGGCCGAGGTGCGCACGCGCCGATCCGGGTCTGCTCGCCACGGCTCGCCCGAGGAGAGCGTAGGGCCGTTGAAGCAGCGCCGCATGGCGCGCTTGGCCGAGCACTATGTCCAGCTGGTGGGGTGGGACGGCCCGTGGCGCATCGACGTGTTCGCCGTCGTGCTGGGGCCGGGCGACCAGGTGGAGCGGCTGACCCACTACCCGGACGCGCTGGAGGGGCTGTGACGCGGGGTGATCACGGCGGGAAGCCTTCGTGACGCGCGGCACGCCGGCCCTGTCCACGACACCCGACCGGGACGGGAAGGTCGTCGCGATCGTCGGCCCGACGGCCGTCGGCAAGTCGGCGATGGCCGTGCGGCTGGCCGAAGTCTTCGGGGGCGAGGTCGTGTCGCTGGACTCGCGCCAGATGTACCGGCGCCTGGATGCCGGCACCGCCAAGCCGACGCCGGCAGAGCTGGCACGGGCGCCGCACCACCTGATCGACATCGCCGAGCCGGATCAACCGCTCGCGGTGCCGGATGTCCAGGCCCTGGCGGAGGCGGCGATCCGCGCCGTGCTCGCGCGCGGCCGGCTGCCGATCGTCGCCGGCGGCGCCGGGCAGTACGTCCGCGCCGTGGTGGAGGGGTGGCGCATCCCGGCCGTGGCGCCGGACCCGGCCCTGCGCGCCGAGCTCGAGGCGGTGGCGCGCTCGGAGGGGCCGGCCGCGCTGCACGCGCGCCTGGCCGAGGTGGATCCCGTGGCCGCGGCGCGGATCGACGCGCGCAACGTACGGCGTGTCGTCCGTGCCCTCGAGGTCCACGCCCGCACCGGCGAGCCGATCTCGGCGGTTCAGGCGCGGGCCGGCAGCCCGTTCACGTGGCTGGTCATCGGGCTTACCTTGCCGCGCGACGCCCTGTACGCCCGGATCGACGCCCGGATCGACGCGATGCTCGCGGCAGGACTGGAGGCCGAGGTGCGGGGGCTGGTGGCCGCGGGCTACGGCTTCGCGCTGCCGGCACTGCGCAGCGTGGGATACCAGGAGTGGCGCGACCACCTCGCCGGCGCCATCGACGCGGCGGAGGTGGTGCGGCTCATCCGGCGCAACACGCGCCGGTTGGTGCGCATGCAGGACGCGTGGTTCAAGCGCGACGACCCGTCGATCACTTGGATCGACGTCTCCGACCCGGATGGGGCGTTCGCCGCGGCGCTGGCGCGGGTCGGACGGTTCCTCGCGGACGGCGGCCTCGAGGCGCCTAGCGACGCCCTTCCACCAACGCCTGGCACCACACCAGGACCAGCATGACGGCGACGATCACGATCCCGGTCGACATCATCGTGCTCCATGTTCATCGTTACAGCGGTTCAACGACCCCAAGAGATCGAGCCCTGGCAGGGGCAACATCCTCAACGGTAATAACGCGCGAGGAGGGGGTTTGGTGACGGGTGGCGGGCGCGGATATCGGGATTCTCACCCGGCGTTCATGCTGGCGGGTGAGACGCGCGGATCCGTGCCGTCGCGACAGGCCGATCCACGCCATCACGCCAGGTGGGCGACCTCCGTGCGCGCGTCAATCCGGCGACTCGAACCCCGCGGCACGCAGGATCGCCTGCCCGGCCTCACCGCGGACGAACGCGACAAACTGGCGCGCCAGGTCGGGCTGGGGGGCGCCGGCGACGCCGGCGATCGGGTAGACCGCCCGCACGTTCGCACCGGCGGGCAGATCGACGGCCCGCACCGACGGCACGACGGCGGGCGTGAGGTCGGTGCGGTAGGCGATCCCGGCATCGGCCTCGCCGAGCACGACGCGCTGGACCACGCCCTTGACGTCCTCCTCGTTGGACACCACGTTGGCCAGCGCGCCGTCGGCGACGCCGGCGGCGGCCAGCGCCTGGCGTGCGTAGTCTCCGACGGGCACCCCCTCGGCGGCCAAGACGAGCCGGACGCCGGGCCGGGCCAGGTCGTCGGCCGAGCGGATGGCCGCCGGGTTGGCGGCGGGGACGAGGATGACGAGGCTGTTCGAGGCGAAGTCGCCGCGTTCGGTGACGCCGGGGTCGGCGGCCACCGCGTCCATCCACCGTGCGTCGGCCGACGCGAACACGTCGACGGGTGCCCCGGCCTGGATCTGCGTGGCGAGCCCCGAGGAGGGCCCGAAGTTGAAGCGGACGGCCACGCCGGGGTGCTCGGCCTCGAACGCGGCGCCGATGGCGGTGAAGCTCTCGGTCAGCGACGCGGCGGCAGAGACGGTGAGCTCGCGCGGCGCATCGCCGGTGGTCTCGGCGCTGGTCTGGCAGGCCGCGGCGGCCATGGCGACCGCCGCGAGGGCGGTCAGGCAAGCCACGCGGGCGTGGGGGAGGGGCTGGCGTCGCACAGAGGGCTCGCTTTCGTAATGGGGTGGTCGACGGAGGTTCGGTCGACGGTTGTCCGGTGACGGACGCTGGCCACGGCGCAGGGCGTGCCGGGAATCGGCGTGCCCTCGACCCGGCGGTGCCGCTGCCGGGGGACCGATGTCAAGCCTGCCGCTCGGCGCCGGATGGTATCACACCCGCTATACTTGCGCCGCATCGCGGGGTGCGCCAGGCACTTCGCGAGCGTGGCGAGCCCCGTCACACGATCCACCCGTCACGTCGGGAACGTCCGAGATCCCATCGCCATCGACATGCCGATCGAACCCGCGCACCACGCCCCTGCGATGCCGTCCGCGCGCACCGACCGCCGCCGGCTCGGCCTTGCGCATCGTGCCTTCGACCGCCTCTACCCGGCCATCCGGGTGTTCCACGAGCGGGTGCGGCGGAACACGTGGTTCTCGCAGATCACGCCCGACGCCGCTCACGCCGTGGAAGCCGAGCTGTGGCTCGGCGGCGCGCCGACCTACCCGCGCGACTACGCGTTCCTGGTCGAGCACGGCATCCGCGGCGTCATTGACATTCGCGCCGAGCGCGAGGACGACGTGACCTTCTACGCGGCGCACGACGTGGCTTACGCGCGCTTTCCGGTGCCCGACGTCCACGTGCCGGACGCCGCGACGATCACGGCCGCCGTCGACTGGATCCGCGCCCGGGTGGCGGAGGGCCGAGCGGTGCTCGTGCACTGCGCCAAGGGCCGGTCGCGCTCGTCGACGGTGCTGGCGGCCTACCTCGTGTCCGAGCACGGGCTGGAGCCAGACACGGCGCTGGCGTTGATGAAGTCCAAGCGGCGCCTCACCAAGCTCGAGCGCCGCCACTTGCGGCAGATCGAGATCTGGGCGCAGGCGCGAGCGCAGGGGTTGGCGGTGAGCGGGGTGGCGACAGGCCAGGCGCCGGAATCGTGATGAGAAGCCGGGAGGCGATCACTCGGGTCTGTGTCGGTTCGCGCGGGACGTGTCGGCGTGGCCATGGCAGCGCCGGCACACCGGCCGCGGGCTGTCGACGCGGCGCCGGCCGCTCCGGCGTGGTCGGGTGCTGACGGCTACCGGCGTGAGCGCGCCGCCCGTCGAGGCCCTGCGCGCGTTCGCCCGCGCCGTCTACCCGCGCTACGTCGCGGACCTGCGCACCCTGGTCGAGATCGAGTCCGGCACGGGCGACGCCGAGGGCAGCGCGGCGATCGCGCGGTGGCTCGAAGACCGACTCGTCGGGCTAGGCGCGACCGTGACGAGCCACGCCAACGACCGCGGCACCCACGTCGTCGGTCGGGTTGCCGGCCGCGGCACCGGCCGCTACCTCTGGCTCATGCACACCGACACGGTGTATCCGCGCGGGTCGCTCGCGCGCCAGCCCTTCCACGTCGACGCCGCCGGCCGCGCCTTCGGCCCCGGCGCGGGCGACTCGAAGGCGTCGGCGATCTTCGCGTTGTACGCCGCCGAAGCGCTCGTCGCGGTCGCCGATCGGCCTTTCCGCGAGCTCGTCTTGTACTTCGACGCCGAAGAAGAGGCCGGCTCAGACGACGAAGTCGACCTCGTCCGCCGGCTGGCGATCGAGGCGGACATCGCGATGGTGCTCGACACCGCGCGGCCGGGCTGGGGCATCGTCACGCGCCGCAAGGGGCTGGCCAGCTACCGGCTGGCCGTGGACGGCGTCGCGGGGCATGCCGGAAACGCCGCGCATGCCAGCGCCAGCGCGACGGTCGAGCTTGCGCACCAGCTGCACGCCATCGCGGGGCTGGCCAGCCCGCCGCCGGGCGACCCGCGCGACTTCACGCCGGCGGCCCTGGCAACGCGCGGGATCGTCGATCGCGGGCAGCTCGTGCCGGACGTCACCATCAACATCGGCGCGATCGGCGCGTCGAACGATCGGACCAACGTCGTGACCGATCACGCCTGGGCCGAGCTCGAGGTGCGGGCCTGGACGCGGACGGACCTCGCGCGGGTGGACGCGGCGATCCACGCGATCGCGGCGCAGCCGACGGTGCCGGGCACGACGGCCACCGTCACGCCCCGGCTGGCCTACCCGTCGCTCGAGGTCGATCCGCGCGCGGCCGACGTCATCGGCCGCTACAGGACGATCGTCCGCGAGATTTTCGAGGCGGACGTCACGGAATGGTCGGCCGGCGGCGTGACGGTCGGCAACTTCACCGCCGCGCACGCCCCGACCGTGGACGCCCTGGCCGTCGAGATGCGCCACGAGCACGATCTCGCCCGCGAGCACGCCGACCTGACGACGTTCGCGCCGCGGCTGGTGGCGCTGGCGGTGCTGGTGCGGGAGCTGGGTTAGGCCGGGCGGTCAACCGCGCCCCGCGGCATCGTCCGATCCGGCATTGTCCGCTCCCGCCCACGCCCACAGCCCCGCCCCGGCAAGCCCGGCGTCGTCCCCCAGCGCCGCCCGCACGACGTCGACCGGCCGCCACTCCCACGCCATCGCCACCCGGCGGAGCGCGAGCCGCATGGACGGGCCGAAGTGGTCCCAGGCCGCCGTCACGCCGCCCCCCAGGACGACCCGCCCCGGGTCGAACACGTTGATGAACCCCCCGATGGCCAGCCCCAGGACCTCCCCGACGGTGCGGTAGATCTCCGCGGCGACCGCGTCCCCCGCGGCCGCCGCGTCGGCGACGGCCGCGGCATCGAGAGCGGCGCCGGCCGCCGCGCGGTCCGCCAGCACCGTCG
>CAYQBA010000223.1:0-6669 GCA_964415605.1 uncultured Anaerolineales bacterium
CGGGCGCCGCCGGCGCCGCGCCGCCGCCCGGTCCGTCGTCGGCGGCCGGCCGGGGCAGGACGATGTGCGACATCTGCTCGTAGAGGGCGATGCGGCGCGCCGTGTGCGCCTGCGCCGCCTTGGCCAGCCAGCGGAAGCGCTCGGGGTCGATGCGCTCGACCATCCGGAAGCGCGTCTCGTTGCGCATGTACTCCGCCACGCTGGCGCGCCCCGGCGGCGCGTCGATGATCAGCGGCGGCTCGCCGCGGGCGACGCGCCGCGGGTCGTAGCGGTAGAGCGGCCAGATGCCGGAGTTGACCGCCAGCTTCTGCTGCTCGGCCCCGAACCGCAGGTCGTAGCCGTGCGCGATGCAGTGGCTGTAGGCGATGATGAGCGACGGCCCGTCGTAGCTGGCGGCCTCGTGGAACGCCTGCACGGTGTGCAGGTCCTTGGCCCCGAACGCCACCGATGCGACGTAGACGTGCCCGTAGCTCATGGCCATGAGCCCGAGGTCCTTCTTGCCGACGGCCTTGCCCGACGAGGCGAACTTCGCCGCCGCGCCCAGCGGCGTGCTCTTGGACGCCTGGCCGCCGGTGTTGGAGTAGACCTCGGTGTCGAGCACCAGGATGTTGATCCGCCGCCCCAGCGCCAGCACATGGTCCAGGCCGCCGAAGCCGATGTCGTAGGCCCACCCGTCGCCGCCGACAAGCCACACCGACTTGTCGACGAGGTAGTCCGCGATCCCTTCCAGCCGCCGCGCGTCTGGCTCGTCGAGGTCCGCCAGCCGCCCGCGCAGCGCCGCCACCCGCGCCCGCTGCGCCTCGACGCCTGGCTCCGTCGCCTGGTCCGCCGCCAGGATCGCATCGGCCATGACGCCGCCCAGCGGGCCGGCCAGGCGCCGGACCAGGTCCTCGGCCTGCGCGCGGAGGCTGTCGACGCCGAGGCGCATCCCGAGCCCGAACTCGGCGTTGTCCTCGAACAGCGAGTTGCTCCACGCCGGCCCACGCCCGGACGCGTCGACGGTATAGGGCGTCGTCGGAAGGTTGCCGCCGTAGATCGACGAGCAGCCCGTGGCGTTGGCGATGAGCAGCCGGTCGCCCAGGATCTGCGTCAGGAGCTTGAGGTAGGGCGTCTCGCCGCACCCCGCGCACGCCCCCGAGTACTCGATGAGCGGCACCAGGAGCTGGCTGTTCTTGACGTCGAGCCGCGCCAGTCGGTCGCGCGGCGGGTCCGGCAGCCCGATGAAGAAGTCGAAGTTCTCCCGCTCGGCGTCCAGCACCGGCGCGAGCGGCGCCATGTTGATGGCCTTGTGGCGCGGGTTGGCCTTGTCCTTGGCCGGGCACACCTCGACGCACAGGTGGCAGCCCGTGCAGTCCTGCGGCGCCACCTGGATGGTGTAGCGCCAGCCGTCGAAGTCCGCGCCGCGGTAGGGCGTCGACTGGAACGTGACGGGCGCGGCGGCGAGCGGGGCCGGGTCGTAGACCTTGGCGCGGATCGCCGCGTGCGGGCAGACCATGGCGCACTTGTTGCACTGGATGCACACGGCGGGATCCCACAGCGGCACCGCTTCGGCGATCGTCCGCTTCTCCCAGCGCGACGTCCCGGTCGGCCACGTGCCGTCGACCGGGAACGCCGAGACCGGCAGGCGGTCGCCATGGCCCGCGAGCATGACGGCGGTGACGCGCTGGACGAAGTCCGGGGCGTTGGCGGCGACCATCGGCTCGCGCCGCCGCGTGGCGGTCGCCTCGGCCGGCACGGTCACCTCGTACAGGTGCGCCAGCGTGTGGTCCACCGCCGCGAAGTTGCGCGCGACGAGCTCCTCGCCCTTCTTGCCGTAGGTCTTCTCGATGGCGTGCTTGATGTGGCCGATGGCCTCGTCGCGCGGCAGCACGCCGGACACGGCGAAGAAGCACGTCTGCATGATCGTGTTGATGCGCGTGCCCATGCCGGTGTCGCGGGCCACCTGCTGGGCGTCGATGACGAAGAACCGCAGCCGCTTGGCGACGATGTCCGCCTGGACCTCGCGCGGCAGCTGACCCCACACGGCGTCCGGGCCATACGGGGCGTTGAGCAGGAACACCCCGCCGGGGCGGGCGTACGCCAGGACGTCGTGCTTTTGCAGGAAGTAGAACTGGTGGCACGCGACGAAGTGCGCCTCGCGCACCAGGTACGGCGCGCGGATGGGCCGCGGGCCGAACCGGAGGTGGCTGATGGTCATCGCGCCCGACTTCTTGGAATCGTAGACGAAGTAGCCCTGGGCGTGGTTGGGCGTCTCCTCGCCGATGATCTTGATCGAGTTCTTGTTGGCCCCGACCGTGCCGTCCGCGCCCAGGCCGAAGAACACGGCGCGGATGACGTCGTCGGGCTCGATGTCGAAATCGGGATCCACCGCGAGCGACGTGTGCGTGACGTCGTCGACGATGCCGACCGTGAAGTGGTTGCGCGGCGCGGCCGCACCGAGCTCGTCCAGCACGGCCTTGATCATGGCCGGCGTGAGCTCCTTGGACGACAGCCCGTAGCGCCCACCGACGACCCGCGGGAACGCCGCCGGCCCCGGCAGCCCGGCCCCCATCGCTTCGTGCAGCGCGGTGACGACGTCGCCGTACAGCGGCTCGCCGACGGCGCCCGGCTCCTTGGTCCGGTCGAGCACCGCAATGACGCGCGTCGTCGGCGGCAGCGCCGCCGCGAAGTCCGCCACCGAGAACGGACGATAGAGGCGGACGGCGACGACCCCGGCCCGCGCGCCGCGCGCGTTGAGGTGGTCCACCGTCTCGCGGGCGGTCTCGGCGGCCGAGCCCATGAGCACGAGCACGTGCTCCGCCTCGGGGTGGCCGTGGTAGTCGAAGAGCCGGTACGCGCGGCCGGTGCGGGCCGCGAACGCGTCGAACGTGCCCTGCACGACCTCGGGCAGCGCCAGGTAGTACGGGTTGCACGCCTCGCGAGCCTGGAAGTACGTGTCGGGGTTCTGGGCCGTCCCGCGCATGGCCGGGTGATCGGGCGTGAGCGCGCGGCGCCGGTGGGCCTCCACGGCGGCGCCGTCGACCATCGCATGCAGGTCGTCGTCGGCCAGCGGCGCGATCTTGGCCACCTCGTGCGACGTCCGGAAGCCGTCGAAGAAGTGCAGGAACGGCACGCGGCCGGCCAGCGTGGCCGCCTGGGTGATGCACGCGAAGTCGTGCGCCTCCTGCACCGAGCTGCTGCACAGGAGCGCGAAGCCGGTCTGGCGCACGGCCATGACGTCGGAATGGTCGCCGAAGATCGACAGGGCGTGCGTGGCCACGGTGCGCGCGGCGACGTGCATCGCGAAGCTCGTGAGCTCGCCGGCGATCTTGTACATGTTGGGGATCATGAGCAGCAGGCCCTGCGACGCCGTGAAGGTCGTCGCCAGGCTGCCGGCCTGCAGCGCCCCGTGGACCGCCCCGATGGCGCCGGCCTCGGACTGCATCTCGACGACGTCCGGCACCGCGCCCCACAGGTTGGGCCGGCCGTGGGCCGACCACTCGTCGCACCACTCGCCCATGGCCGACGACGGGGTGATGGGGTAGATGACGATGACTTCGTTGAGGCGGTGGGCCACCGAGGCCACGGCCTCGTTGGCGTCGAGCGTGATCATGGCGGGAGGGCTCATGCGAACGTCCTTGGGTGGGGTACGGGCTGGCCCCAACCCGGCGGCCCGGGCCAGCCGATCGGTCGTCGGCATGAGTATCGGCCGAACCGCCCGCGACGCAAGCTGGCGGCATGCGCCGCGCGTCGCCGCGCCCGCCGAGCGGATGGCCGCGCCCGCTCAGCGCATCGCCGCGCCCGTCGCCTCGTAGGCCCCGATGCTCGGTGGCGCCCGGTAGCACGCTCCGGCGATGTCGCCGTCGATCTCGGGCAGCGCCACGCCGGCGGCGGCGGCCGGGCTGGTGCCGTCGATCATGTAGCCGCCGGCCAGGAAGTTCGGGTCCTCGCCGATGACGGCGTTCGTCTCGGTCACCGGCAGGTCCGGGGCGGACTGGCCCGGCGCGTCGTGGGCGTACCACAGGTTGTGGCTGAACTGGAACGTGCCGGGCAGGGTCCCGCCGCCGATGGTGATGTCCTCGACGATCGACCCGCGCGCGAACTGCACGAGGTTGTCGACGAACCGCCCGTCCTGGGTCGCCTCGAAGGTGTAAGGCGGCGACGTCGTCGTCTCCTGCAGGATGCCGAGCAGGAACTGGGCGGGATCGACGATGGTGTTGTGCGCCGCCAGGCAGTCGACGCAGCCGACGAAGGCCACCGGGGTGTCGGCGCCCTCGATGATGTTGGCCAGCGCCCGGATGTCGCGCGCCTCGGCATTCGGGGCCGAGTCCGACACCGGCGGCCGGAACGCGCCGAGGCTCGTCATGCCCCCCATGCCGATGGCGCGGACCCCCGTGTTGCGCAGGCGATTCCAGCGGATCTCGACGTCCTGGCTGCCCCCGCGGGCCTGCACGCCGCTGCCGTAGAGCGCCTCGAACTGGCTGCGGACCACCAGCCCGCGGTGGCCGCCGACGATGTCCACGCCGCTGCCTTCGCCGTCGCCGCCGCACAGCTCGAACGCGCCGTCCATCACGACGAAGTCGTTGACGCCCGTGAGCGCCAGGCAATCCTGGTTCCCGTCGCCGCCGATGTCGCGAATCCGCAGGTTGCGGATGACGACGTGGTGGGCCGCCAGCGGGTTGTCGCGCTCGTCGCGGTCGTCGACGATCACGCCGTTGTCGGTCATGTGCTCCACGCTGAGGTCGTGCAGCACCACGTACGACGCGCCGGAGATGTGGAGCCCGAAGTCGCCGCCGCCGAACAGGACCGGCACGGCCTCGCCCGGCGCGCCGCCGATCCAGATCGGGTCGGCCGCCGTCCCGGAGAGATCCTCGACGAACTGGTCGCCCTGGTACGTCCCGGCGTGCACGCGGATGGCCGTTCCCGGGTCGGCGCCCGCCGCGGCGCGCTGGATGGTGGCGAACGGGTTGCCCGCGGACCCGTCGCCGTTGAGGTCGTCGCCGGTGGTGGCGACGTGCAGGACGAGGTCGGGGCTGATCCCGTCGGCGAACGTCGGGACGAGATCGCAGCGCACCGGCGTCGGCGTGATCGTGGGCGTCAGGGTGCGGCTGGGCGTCGGGGTCGCGGTCGGCGGGGTGGTGTGGGTCGGCGTTGGCGTCCGCGTCGCCGTGGGCGTGGTGGTCGACGTGCGGGTCGGCGTGGGGCTCGCGGACGCCGTCGCGGTCGGCGACGGCAGCGGGGTCGGGGTGAAGCTCGGCAGCGGCGTCGGGGAGCTGGTCGGCGTGGACGTCCGCGACGCGGTCGGCGTCGCCGTCAGCGTGTGGGTAGCGGTCGAAGTCGACGTGGATGTGTGGGTGGCCGTGGCCGTCGGCGTGTCGGACGGCGTGGGGGTGTTCGACGGCGTCGGCGACGGGCCGGGCGTCGGCGTCTGCGTGATCGTCGGCGTCGGGGTGATCGTCGGCGTCGGCGTCGCGCTCGGCGTGAGGGTCGGCGTGGCGGTCGCCGTCGCCGTGTCGGTGGCGGTCGGCGTGGCCGTCGCCGTGTCGGTGGCGGTCGCCGTCGGCGTGGCGGTCGGCGAGGGGGTGTGCGTGGGCGTGGCGGTATCCGACGGCGTCGGGGACGGACCCGGCGTCGGCGTGAGCGTGATCGTCGAGGTCGGGGTCACCGTCGGTGTCGGCGTGAGGGTGGGGAGTGGCGTCTCCGTCGGGGTCAGCGTGGGGGTCGCGCTGAGCTCCGGGCCGGCCGTCGCCGACGGCGACGGGGTCGGCGATCCCACCGCGGGGCCCGTCGCGGTCCGGGACGCGGTCGGAGACGGCGTGCCCGAGCTCCCGGTGGCCGTGGCATCGACCGTGGCCGGCGCCTGGGTGCCAGGCGTGGTGGGCGATGGCGACGGCCCCGCGGTCGCCAGCCCGGTGGGCGTCGATTCGGGTGTCAGCGTGTGCGTCGGCGTCGTCGAGGCCGCGCCGGTGGCCGTGCGCACGGCGGTCGGCGCCAGCGTCTCGCGCGCCGTGGGGATGGCCGTGGGGCGCGCCGGGCGCAAGCCCGAGGTCTTCAGGAGGATGGGGAAGAAGACGCGCGGCCCGTCGGCGGTTTGGGCGGCGGGCGCGGCGGCGGCCGGGCCGGCCGTCGGTGAACCGGCAACGACCGCCAGGCCGGCAAGGGCGGCAGCGGACCACGCGGCGATCCGTGGCGCGGCGGCACGAGCGGCGGGCGTCCGGGCGTCGGGCATCGGGGGCTCCTGGGGGCGTGGCATGGCGCTGGGGCTATGCGCCGCCCGGGGCTCGGCTATAGAATGACCGGCGCGAAATCGTTTATCGGGTGGCGCCCGGGCGGCGGCGTGGCGCATTAACGCGCCGCGCGCCGCCAATGTTACGACTGATGCCGCCCGCCGCGCCCGAAACATCCCGACGCCGATCCTGGAGCCGCCGACGTGTCCAAGCCCGTCCCGATCGTCATCCGCGTGTCGTCGCTCATCTGGGCCGCCGTCGCCATCGGGCTTGTGGGCGGCGCCATCGCCATCGGCTACCGCATCGGCCGCGGACCGGCGGGCGGCGGGCCAGGCGGTGGGGCGGCGGGGCTCCCGGGCGGTGGCGACCTGGCGCCGGTCGGAGCACCCGGCGTGCCGCCAGACGCCGGGGCCGGCGTGGGCGACACGATTCACGTCACCGTCGGCGGGACAATTGACGCGGC
>CAYQBA010000224.1:0-6450 GCA_964415605.1 uncultured Anaerolineales bacterium
CGGGCGGCACGCCACGCGCCACCGCCGAGCCCCGCGGGCCGCGGGAGCCCGGGCGGCCGGGACCGGGCGGCACGCCGCGGCCCACGGCGGAGCCGCCGCAAGGCACGCCGGATCCCGGCCGGCAGGGCCCCGGTGGGCGTGGGGATCCGGGCCGGCGCGGGGATCCAGGCTGGCCGCGCCGCCCCGGCGATCCGCCGATCACGCCGCCGCCGCACGAGACGCGCATCCCCAACCACCCCGGGATGCCACCGCCGCCGACGGTCGTCCCGGGTCCGACGACCGGCAGCGCCGGCCCGGCGGCCACGGCCACGCCCGACGCGCCAGGTGGGCCCGTTGGGCCGGGCGGCGACGCTGGATCGGCGCCGGGGGTCGGATCGGGGCTGTAGGCGGTCTCGAGCTGCGATCGTCGTCGCGGTAGACGCACCCGACGAGGTGGCCGGGCGACGCGCCTGGCGCATCGGCAATCCGGGTGTCGTCACGGTTGCGGCCCGGGCTGGCCGCGGTGGACCAGTCTCGCGCCAGCATGCGCCAACAACCCGCTGTGCTAAGCTTGGCGTTTCACCATCGGCCGGCTCAGCCGTCGACCGTGTCGCGCAGGGGGATCCCCGTGAGCGCCATCCAGGTCCGCGATCTCCGCAAGACCTTCGCCACCAAGCGCAAGGCCGCCGGGCTGCGCGGGAGCCTCGCCGCGCTCTGGCGACCCGCGCACGACACCGTCCAGGCCGTCGACGACATCGGCTTCGACATGGAGCCCGGCGAGCTCCTGGGGCTCATCGGCCCCAACGGCGCCGGCAAGTCCACCACCATCAAGATCCTCACCGGCATCCTGCACCCCACGTCCGGCGAGGTCCGCGTGCTCGGCCTCGTGCCGTGGCAGGCGCGGCGCGACCTCGCCTACCGCATCGGAACGGTCTTCGGGCAGCGCCCGCAGCTCTGGTACCACCTGCCGGCGATCGACACGTTCCACCTCTTCGGCAAGATCTACGAGATCGACGACGAACGCGTCCGCCAGCGCATCGACGCCCTGGCCGACGCGTTCGACATCCGCCACCTCCTCCTGACACCCGTGCGCAAGCTGTCGCTGGGCCAGCGGATGCGCTGCGAGGTGGCGGCGTCGCTCCTGCACGCACCGCGCCTGCTCCTCCTCGACGAGCCGTCGATCGGGCTGGATGTGGTGGCCAAGCAGCGCATCCGCGACACGATCCGGCGGATGAACGCCGAGGAGGGCGTCGGCGTCCTGTTGACGTCGCACGACGCCGGCGACATCGAGTCGCTCTGCAAGCGCGTCATCATCGTCAACCACGGCCGCATCGTGTACCACGACAAGGTGTCGACGCTCAAGCGGCAGTTCCTGACGTCCAAGCGCGTCGAGGTGCGCTACGCCGAGAGCATGCCGGACGGCTTCACCGTCGACGGCGCCGAGATCCTCAAGGTCGGCAAGGGCGGCTACGGCGTCAAGCTCGCGTTCGACACCCGCCTCACCCCGGTGGAGGCGGTGGTCGCGCGGCTGGCGGCGGCCGGCACGCTGGTCGACATGACCATCGAGGACCCGACGCTCGAGGAGGTCATCCGCGCGATCTACGAGTCCGTGCCGCCCGGAGCGGTCCCGGATGCCGCGGGCGTGGCGCCGGATCCAGGGCCCGCGGCGACCGCCGACCCATCCTCGTCCCCCGCGGTGCCGATGGCGTCGTCGGCAGCCTCGCCGGCACCTGGAACGCCAGGATCCGCCCCATGACCACCGCGCCCCCCGTCCCCGCCGCGCTGGCGCGCCCGGCCAGCCTGCGGCGCTCGGCGGCCAAGTACCGCGCGATCTTCACCACGCAGCTGGCCCAGGCCGCGGCGTACCCGGCCGACGTGGCGGCGCGCAGCCTGAGCATCGTGGTGTTCATGTGGGTGTTCATCCACCTGTGGCGCGCGACGTACGCGGCGACCGGCCAGGCCGTGGTGGCCGGCCTCACGCTGCCGCAGACGCTGTGGTATCTCGTCCTGGCCGAGACGATCGTGCTGAGCAAGCCGCGGCCGGCCACGGCCATCGCCGAGGCGGTCAAGGACGGCTCGATCGCCTACCAGCTCAACAAGCCGTACAGCTTCCTGCTCTACCACCTCAGCGTCGGGCTCGGCGACAGCCTCGTCCGCATGGTGGGCAACCTCGTGGCGGGCGGGGCCCTGGTGTGGTGGGTGGCCGGGCCGCCGCCGGATCCCCGGGGCTGGCCGCTCGTGCTGGTGGCGATGATGCTCGCGTGGGTCATCGACTTCGGGATGATCGCGCTCATCGGGCTCCTGGGGTTCGTCACCGAGGAGGTGGCGGCGTTCGAGTGGATCTACTCCAAGGTGCAGTTCCTCTTCGGCGGGCTCCTCATCCCGCTGGACTTCTTCCCGGACGGCCTGCGCGCCGTGGCGGAGCGGCTGCCGTTCGCCTACACGCTTTACGGGCCGGCCCGGCTCTTCGTCACGCCCGACGCCGAGCGCTTCGCCCGCCTCGTCGCCGGCCAGCTCGTGTGGCTCGTGGTCGTCGGCGGGCTCGCGGCGGCGGCCTACCGCGCCGGCACGCGCCGGCTGGCGATCAACGGGGGCTGACGCCATGCTGCGGCGGGAGATCGCGTTCCTCGCGGCGCTCTGGAAGGCCAACCTGCAGGCGGCCATGGAGTACCGCGCGGCGTTCCTGGCGCAGGTGGTGGGCATGATGCTCAACAACGCGGTGTACTTCGCCATCTGGGTGGTGTTCTTCGACCGCTTCGGCGAGGTGCGCGGTTGGGGGATCGACGACATGGTCCTGCTGTACGCCGTGGTCGCCGTGGGCTTCGGGCTGGCGGCGGTGCTGTTCGGCAACGCCATGACGCTGGCCGACATCGTCGCGGGCGGGGGGCTGGACTACTACCTGGCGCTGCCGCGGCCGGTGCTGCTGCACCTTCTGGCCAACCGCAGCCGCTACGGCGGCCTGGGCGACGTGTGCTACGGGCTCCTGACGTTCGGCTACTTCGCGCGCGGCGATCTCGGCGCCCTCGGGCGCTTCGCGCTCGGTGCGACCCTGTCGATGGTGGTCTTCCTGGCCTTCATGGTGCTGGTGCAGAGCCTGGTGTTCTGGATGGGCAGCGCGTCGCAGCTCGGCGCGCAGTCCACCAACGCGCTTCTGACGTTCGCGCTCTACCCCATCAGCCTGTTCGACGGCACGGCCAAGTTCGTGCTCTTCACCATCCTCCCGGCAGCATTTGTCGGCAGCGTCCCGGCGGCGCTGGTGCGCGCGGTCACGTGGCCGGTGCTGGCGCAGGCCGCGGCGGCCGCGGCGGTGCTGCTGGCGCTGGCGCTGGCGGTGTTCCATCGGGGCCTGCGGCGCTACGAGAGCGGGAGCGCGGTGCAGGTGCAGGTGTGAGGGGGTCGCGCCGGCCCGCGCTGCCCGGCGGGCCGCGGCTGGCGTCTCCCCCGGACGCGGCACGGCGGGCGGGTTCGCGCCCGGCCGGCGCCCCGTGATATCATGACCGCCGCGCCGCACCCGATCACGCCGCCCCACGGCGGTCCGGGCGGCAGGCGATCCGGCCGGCGCGCAAACCAGGCGACCATGACCGCAGCTCTCCCCTCCGGAACGGTGACGTTCCTGTTCACCGACATACAGGGCTCGACCGAGCGGTGGGAGCGCTACCCCGATGCGATGCGGACCGCGTTGGAGCGCCACGACGCCGTGCTGCGGTCGGCGATCGAGCACTACGGCGGCTACGTGTTCAAGACGGTCGGCGACGCGTTTTGCGCCGCCTTCGCCACGGCCGAGGGCGGCGTCTCGGCCGCGCTCGACGCGCAGCGCACCATCGCGGCGGAGGACTGGACGCGCTTCGGCGCGGGCTTTCCGCCCATCCAGGTCCGCATGGGCCTGCACACCGGCGTCGCCCACGAGCGCAACGGCGACTACTTCGGCCAGCCGGTCAACCGCTGCGCGCGGATCGAGGCTGCCGCCAACGGCGGGCAGGTGCTGCTCTCGCAGGTCACGCAGCAGCTCGCGCGCTACAGCCTGCCGCCGGACTGCGAGCTGCGCGACTGCGGCGAGCACCGGCTCAAGGACCTGATGCACCACGAGCACGTCTTCCAGCTCGTGGCGCCGGGGATGCCGGACGTGACGACGGGGCTGCGCTCGGTCGAAGCGCTCCACCCGCGGGACCGCGTGCAGGTGGCCGAGGCCGGCGCCGCGGGCGACGAGGGCGCCGCCGCCCCGGTCGCCGAGGGCGACGTGTGGGCGCTGCTCGAGGCGGCCGTCACCAGCGACAGCCAATCGGCGGGCGTCACGCTGACGCCGGCCCAGGCGGTCGAGATGGCCCAGCACAAGCCGCGCGACCTGCGCGAGCTGCGGCTGGGCCGCATCGCGGAGTGGAGCCAGCCGCGCTACCGCCTGGACGGGCGCTTCGTGGGCCTCACGCTCCTGCTGGACCAAGGCGAGGAGGCGGTCCACGGGCGCTGGCAGGCCGCCGACGACCGCTACGCGGACCTGGGCGAGCTGCTGGCGGAGACCCGCGAGCCGGCGCTCGTCGTCCTGGGGCCGCCGGGGGCGGGCAAGTCGACGCTGCTGCGCCGGCTCGAGGTCGACACGGCGATCGCCGGGCTGCGCGGCGACGGGCGGGACGTGGTGACGTTCTTCGTGTCGCTCAACACCTACGCGCCGGCCGGGGTGGGCGGCCCGCTCGCGGCCCCGGGCGACTGGCTGGCGGAGCGCTGGGCGGCGCGCAACCCGTCGCTGCCGCCGCTGGGAACGCTGCTGGCTCAGGGGCGCATGATCCTGCTCCTGGACGCCCTCAACGAGATGCCGAGCACCGACGAGCGGGAGTACCGCCAGCGGGTGGGGCTCTGGAAGGCGTGGCTGCAGGGCCTGCACCGCGACCACCCGGGCAACCAGGTGGTCTTCAGCTGCCGGGGGCTGGACTACAGCCAGCCGCTGTCGACGCCGGACCTGCGCGTGCCGCAGGTCCGCATCGAGGCGCTGGACGACGGGCAGGTCCAGGACTTCCTGCGGCTCTACAGCCCGCTGCGCTGGCGCGAGATGTGGGCGGCGCTGGCGGGGAGCCCGCAGCTGGAGGTGCTGCGCTCGCCGTACTTCCTCAGCCTGCTCGTCGATCAGGTCGAGGCGACGGGCGAGATGCCGGATGGGCGGGCGGCGCTGTTCACGGGCTTCGTGCGGCAGGCGCTGCGGCGCGAGGTCGAGCGCGGCAACCCGATCTTCGACGCGCACGGGCTCCTGGCGTCGCGCGACTTCCGCCAGATCACGCAGTGGCAGTGGAAGACGTCGTGGGAGCTGCCGGAGCGCGGGCCGCTGGTGCCCAAGCTGGCGGCGCTGGCGCATGCGATGCAGTCGCAGCGGGCGGAAGGCGAGCGGTCGCAGGCGCGGATCGACTTCGACGACGCCCTCGATCTCCTGGACTCGGACGAGGACGAGGCGATCGTGGCGGCCGGCGCGGCGCTGGCGGTGCTGGACGAGGACGAGGCGGCCGGCGAGCTGATGTTCATCCACCAGCTCTTGCAGGAGTTCTTCGCGGCGCGCGAGCTGGCGCGGACGCCGAACCCGGAGCTGGTGGCGCAGGAGTGGCGCGCGGCGAACGTGGCGCCGCCGCTCGCGCAGGTCCTCGGCGAGCTCGCGGCGGCCGACCCGCTGCCGACGCTGCCGACCACGGGCTGGGAGGAGACGACGCTCCTGGCGTCGGCGATGACCGACGATCCGCCGGCCTTCATCCGGGACCTGATGGGCGTCAACCTGACGGTGGCGGGCCGCTGCGCGGCGCAGGCGGGGCTGCGATCGACGCTGCCGGCGGCGCTGCTCGACGACATCCGCCGGGCGCTCCTGGCGCGCAGCCGCGACCTCGCGGCGGACCTGCGCGAGCGCATCGCCTGCGGCCTGGTGCTCGGCGACCTGGGCGACCCGCGGCTCGAGCGCCGGCGCGGGGTCGACGCGGACGTGCTCGTTCCGCCGCTGGTCGCGATCGCGGGGGGCACGTACCCGATCGGCGACGACGAGCCTTACGAGATCTACGGGACGGTCACGGCGACGCACATGCCGCGGCACACGGTCGCGGTCGCGCCGTTCGCCCTCGGCCGGTTCGCGGTGACCAACGCGGAGTGGGCGTGCTTCATGGCGGCCGGCGGCTACGACGACCCGCGCTGGTGGGACGCGCCGGCGGCGCTGGCCTGGCAGCGCGGCGAGACGACGGCGGCGGGCATGCACGCGTCGATCCGGTTCTTCCGCGACCTGTACCGGTCGCAGCCGGAGCTGCTGCGGCAGGCGCGGGAGGCGGGGGCGTACGACGACGAGATCCTCGAGCGGTGGCACCTGCGCCTGGCGATGTCGGAGGCCGAGCTCGACGCGCACCTGCACGAGCTCTATCCGGGCGGCCCGATCCGGGCGCCCCGGCTATGGGGCGACGAGCGGTTCAACCGGCCGGCGCAGCCGGTGGTGGGCGTCACGTGGCACGAGGCCCG
>CAYQBA010000225.1:0-6445 GCA_964415605.1 uncultured Anaerolineales bacterium
AGCGTCTGGCGCGACCGCGCCGGCGCCGCGGCCGGCGCATCGCGGCGGGCCGGAGCCGGGACGTGGTAGTCGAAGCCGCCCAGCATCAGCCGCTCGATCGATTGGCCGACCGCGCGCTCGATGGCCTTGACCATGTCGGCGTCGTCGGGCGTCACGAACGTGAACGCGTCGCCCGAGCGCTCGGCGCGGCCGGTGCGCCCGATGCGGTGGATGTAGGCCTCGGTGGTGTCCGGAATGTCGAAGTTGATGACGTGCGAGATGCCGTTCACGTCGATGCCGCGGGCGGCGATGTCGGTGGCCACCAGGATGGGCACCCGTCCGGCGCGGAAGCCGTCGAGCGCCGCCTGGCGCTGGCCCTGGCTGCGGTCGCCGTGCAGCGCCGCCACGGCCTGCCCGGCGCGGCTGAGCTGCTGGGCAAGGCGGTTGGCGCGGTGCTTGGTCCGCGTGAACACCAGCACCGAGCCGCCGCCGAGCCGCGGCAGGAGCCGCAGGAGCAGATCGGTCTTGAGGTGCTGCGGCACCGGGTAGAGCGCGTGGCTGACGGTGGTGGCCGGGCGGACGGTGCCGACGGCGATGCGCTCGGGCTGCTTGAGCGCCGACGCCGCCAGGCTCTCGATCGCCGGCGGGAACGTCGCCGAGAAGAGCATGGTCTGCCGGCGAGCCGCCGTCAGGCCGAGGATTCGCTTGACGGGGGGCAGGAACCCCATGTCGAACATCTGGTCCGCCTCGTCGAGCACGAGGATCTCGACGTCGCCGAGGCGCGCCGTGCCGCGGTCGACGTGGTCGAGGAGCCGGCCAGGGCAGGCGACGACGATCTCGACGCCGCGCCGGAGCGCCTGCTCCTGCGGAACCATGCCGACGCCGCCGTAGACGGCGACGCTGCGCAGGCCGGTGTCGCGGCCGAGCGCGCGGATGGTGGTGTGGATCTGCTCGGCCAGCTCGCGGGTCGGCGTCACCACCAGCGCCCGCGTGCGGCCGCGCGGGCCGTCGATGAGGCGCTGGAGCATCGGCAGCACGAAGGCCGCCGTCTTGCCGGTGCCGGTCTGGGCCGTGCCGACGATGTCGCGGCCCGCCAGCGCCGGCGGCAGGGCCGCGGTCTGGATGGGGGTCGGCGACGTGTAGCCGGCGGTCTGGATGCCGCGGCGGATGCGCGGATCGAGGTCATAGGATGCGAAAGTCAAGGAACGTCCTTTGGAGCGCTGAGCGCGCTGATGGTGTGCGTCCGGGCAACGTCGCTGTCGCGGCGCCCTGTCGTCAGGTGAACGGGGTAGGGGAAGCGGAGCGGGGTCCGAGCAGGCCACGCCTGGGGCGTGGATCCGTGGTTCGAGGACTGGCCAACACGCACGGGTGAAGTAGGAAACTGCCAGAATGATAGGGCACGCGGCGCGGGAATGGAAATCTGGAGGGGCGGGGCGCCGCGCGATCACCGCATTGCCGAGCCGCGCGGCCGAATGCTAGACTCACCCGCGAGGAGGCCATGGCATGTCGATCCTGACGATTCCTCCTGGGCGCACCGAAGACATCGAGCGGGTCAAGGACTTCCTGTTCCAGACGCTCGGGGCCTCGCCTTGGACGGAGGAGGCCTATCTGGCGTACGCCGACCGCTTCCCGCGGCTGGTCGAGCTCTCCGAAGGCTGTCTGGTGGTGCTGGAGATGCCGACGCCCCGTCATCAACGGATCGTCCAGAACACGTTCAGGCGTCTCGACGCCTGGGCGGCCGCGGCAGGCGGCGAAGCGTTCGTGGCGCCCCTGCCCATCCGGCTCTGGCCAGGCAAGTATCGCGAGCCGGACGTCATGCTGTACTCGGCGGCCGGGCGCGAGCGCGTGCAGGCCGATTTCGCCGGGCCGCCGGACCTGGTGGTCGAGGTGCAGTCGCCCGGTACCGCGCGGCTGGACGCGACCGACAAGGTGGTGGAGTACGCCCAGGCCGGCATTCCCGAGTACTGGCGCGTCGACCCCGATCGGCGGCAGGTCGAACAGAACGTGCTGGAAGGTGCCGAATACACCGTCCGCGCCGTCCTCGGGCCCGGCGACGTCATTCGCGCGGCGGTCGTCGACGGCCTCGAGTGCCCGGTGGACGCGCTGTTCGGCGAACCGTAGGGCCCCGCCGCCGTCACAACCGTGCCCCACGGTTCGTCACAGGCAACAGCCGGGCGTGGACATCGCCACGCCCGCTCGAACCGTCGAGTCCCATGGCCAGACACCCGCTCGCCGATCGGCCAGACCCCGGCGCCCGCTCCGCCCGCCTCGCGGCCGTGCTCCTCGCCGGCGCCGTCGGGCTCGCCGGCGTGGCCTTGGATGCGCCGGCCGCCAGCCCCGCTCGCGGTGCGCCAGCCGCACCGGACCGCATCCCGCCCGCCTTCGAGGCGGCGTGCGGGACCGAGAACCCATACGTCGTCACGACCTGCTTCTACCCCGGCGCGGCCATCCTTCAGGACGCCGACCTCGCGGCCGTCCTCGCCTTCCGCGACACCCCGCGCGATAACCCGCACTATCGCCTGGCCGCCCTCGGCGACGTCGGCGCCGTATGGGGCCTGGCCTACAACCGGTTCGACGACGCCCTGTACGCGGCCGCCTACCACAAGCGCCAGGCTCCCTTCGGCCCCGGCGGCCCCGGGGCGATCTACCGCATCGACCTGGCCACCGGCGCGGTGACGCTCCTGACCACCGTCCCCGACCCCGGCCCTGACCGGCACAGCCTGCCGCAGCGCGGACCGGACACCTTGGCCCGCGCCTGGGCCGGCAAGACCAGCCTTGGCGACATCGACATCGACACCGCCGGGACCACCTTGTTCGTCACCAACCTCAACGACCGCCGCATCCACCGCTTCGCCCTGCCGTCGGGGCAGCCCCTCGGCAGCTTTCCCCACGGCGCCGCCGGCGAGGCATGGGCGGACGATGCGCGCCCGTTCGGTCTGACGTATCATGCGGGCCACCTGTACCACGGCGTCGTCCACGCCGCCCAGGTCAGCGGCCGCCTGGCCGACCTGGCCGGGTACGTGTATGCCAGCCTCCCCGACGGCAGCGCCATGCGCCGCGTCGCCGCGTTCGGGCTCGACTACCCGCGTGGTTTCACCTCCCAGGCGCCCCACAACAACGTGCCGACCTTCCGTGCCAACCTGGCGTGGCGGCCGTGGACGGACAGCCAGGCCAACGTCGGCAACAACTCCGAGTCGTTCGGCTGGACCGTCAACCCGATGCCCATCCTGGCCGACCTCGCCGTGACGCCCACCGGCAGCCTCGTGCTGGGACTGCGCGACCGGATGGTCGACGCCGGCCTGATCGCCGGCACGCCGGATGAGCCCTCCGCGCTCGGCGCAGGCGACCTGCTCGTCGGGCGCCCCGACGGCTCCGGCTGGCGCGTCCAGACCGTGCCAGAGCCCTTCGACGACAGCGCCCTCGACATCACGGCCAACGGCGCGCAAGGCGGACTCGCCGCATTCCAATGGCAGGACCGCGTCGTCGCCGGCGCGATGGGCATCGCCCTCAACCGCCCCGCGCTGACCAGCGGATCCGCGTGGTACGACGTCGCCACCGGCGCGCGCGTGCGGCGCGAGCTTGTGTGCGATGCCGAGGGCGTGCGACCCCTGGCCCACCGTGCGAGCCGCCCAGGCGCGCTCGACGACCTCGACGGCGACTTCGTCTTCCCGTCCGCCAACCAGACCGTCGGCGACCTCGAGCTCCTGTGCGCCCCGACCCTCACCCCATCGGTGACGCCCACCGCCACGCCGACGGCCACCCCAACCCGAACGCCGACGCCCTCCACCACTCCGACGCCGTCGCCGACGGCCACTCCGATGCGGACACCGACCCCAACCGCCACGCCGACGGCCGCCCCGTCGCCGACCGCCACCCCCAAGCCCGCGCCGATCTACCTGCCGATCCTCCTTCGCGATCCCCCTTGCGAGCGCGTCAAGCCACGCGTCGACGTCGTGCTGGTCATCGATGCATCGTCGAGCATGCTCGAAACCACGCGCGCGGGACGGCCCAAGCTCGATGCCGCTCGCGCCGCCGCCGCCGTCTTCCTCGACCTCCTCGACCTCCCGGGCGACCAGGCCGCCGTCGTCGGCTTCAACGCCACGGCCTGGCTCGCCCAGCCCCTGACCGGCGACCGAGCCGCCCTCCGTCGGGCCCTCGACGATCTCGCCGTCGCCCAGCTCACCCGCATCGACCTGGGCATCGGCGCCGCCCACGCCGAGCTGCGGTCGTCTCGCCGCGTCGCCACGCATGAGCCGGCCATCGTCGTCCTTACCGACGGCCGCAACAACCCCGAGCCCGTCAGCTCGGCCATCGCCGCGGCCGACGCCGCCAAGGCCGACGGCATGCGCCTCTTCACGATCGGCCTCGGCGACGACGTCGAAGCCGACGCCCTCGCCCGCATGGCGTCCACCGCCGGCGACTACTTCTTCGCCCCCGACGGCGAAGACCTCGCCGCGATCTACCGCGCCATCGCGGGCGCGTTCGAGCCGTGCCCGCCCTCGATGTGGTGGCCGTATCCGCGGTGAACGCGAGCACCGCATGAACCGAGAAGGCCTCGCGGCCCTCGACCGCCAAGACGCCACGCGCCACCTTCCGGTCACCCCCGTTGCATCCGACGGCACCCCGGTCCATACTTGCCGGGGAGGCACCACCATGGCCAGTCCATCGCCCATCGACCGGCGCTTCACGGCGGAGGAGTATCTCGTGTTCGAGCGGGCCGCCGGCACCCGGCACGAGTTCGTCGACGGCGACATCGTGGCCATGACCGGCGACTCGCCCCGGCACTCCCGCGTCAAGTTCAATCTCGCCCGCGCCATCGGCAACCAGCTCGTCGGCGGGCCATGCGACGGGTACGACAGCGACTTGCTGGTCCGAGTCGATCCGGGGCGGTACGCCTACTCTGACCTGACGGTCGTGTGCGGCGAGGCGCGGTTCGAGGGCGATGCCCTGGCCAACCCCACGGTGATCTTCGAGGTCCTCTCGCGATCCACCGAGGCGACCGATCGGGGGGAGAAGTGGGAGCGGTACTGGGCCATGCCGTCGCTGCGCCAGTACGTGCTGATCAGCCAGGGAAAGCCGCTGATCGAAGTGTTCACCCGGCACGCCGATGTCTGGACCTTCGCCGACGCCCGCGGCCAGGACGCGTCGATCGACCTGCCCGCCATCGATTGCACCCTGAGCCTCGCGGACGTCTACGCGCGGGTCGAGGCCTGAACCCGGTCCCGCGCCGATGAAGCCCTGGACGTTCCTGGTCTACCTGGCCGGCGACAACAACCTCGACGCCGCCGCGGCGGCGGACCTGCTCGAGATGAAGGCCGTCGGCTCCGGCGCGGCCGTCGACGTCGTGGCGCAGCTCGACGGCCGCGGCGACGGTGCGACGCGCTACCACATCACTCCCGGCCCGGCCACGCCCGCGGCACTCGGCGCGGACGTCGTGGCGGAGCTGCCCGAGGCCAACACCGGCGACCCCGCCGATCTCGTCGACTTCGTCGCCTGGGCGGCCGAGGCATACCCGTCGGAGCGGCTGGCGCTCGTGCTGTGGAACCACGGCGCCGGCTGGAAGGACGACGACATCTATGCGGCCGCGCGCGGCGCCGGTCTCGCGGCAGACGACCTCGCCGGCGGCGTCGGCGCGGTGGTGCGGTCCGCGGGTGCGCGCCCGGCCGGCTGGCGGCGGGGGCTGTTCCGGCCCGGGCCGGCCGATCTGCTGGCGGTCCCGGCCGCACAGCGCGCCATCCTCTTCGACGACACGTCGCGCGACTTCCTCGACAACCAGGAGCTGCGCCTCGCCCTCGACACCATCCGCGAGCGGCGCGGCGGGCGCGCGGTGGACGTCGTCGGCTGCGATGCGTGCCTGATGAGCATGGTCGAGGTCGCCTACCAGCTGCACGGGCTGTGCGGCGTGTTCGCCGGGTCGCAAGAGGTCGAGCCCGCCGACGGCTGGCCGTACGGCGACGTGCTGCGGCGGCTGGCGGCCGATCCAGGTCAGTCCGCCGCGTCGCTCGGCCGGGCCATCGTCGATGCCTACGCCGATCAGCCCGCCGGGGCCGCCGGGGCCGCAGGGACCACGGGCGGACCGCCGGATCATCTCCTGACACAGTCCGCGATCCACGTCGACCGCCTGCCGGGCCTGGTGGCGGCCCTCGACGCGCTGGCGGCGCAGCTCGTCCCGGCCGTCGACGACCCGGACCTTTACGCCCGCGCGCTCCTCCCCGCCGCGCGCGGGGTCCGCAAGTTCCGCGACGCGCAGTACGTCGACCTCGGCCACCTGGCGGCGCTGCTGGCGGGCGCCGCCGCGCCCGGCCCGCTGGCCGAGGCGGCGCGGTCGGTCGCGAAGCTGCTCGCTGCCGGCGAACCCGACGGCGTCGTGGTCGCGTCGCGCGTGGCGCCGGCAAGCGTCCGAGCGGCAGGCCCCGGGGAAGGCGCCGGGGGAGGCGACGGCCGGTCGCCAGGACCCCGTTCCGCC
>CAYQBA010000226.1:0-6415 GCA_964415605.1 uncultured Anaerolineales bacterium
CCGCGGCCGGGGCCGCCCTGGCCGCCGACGGGCTGACGGCGGCCACCGCCGCGCCCACCGCCAGGGCGGCAGCCCCCACCCCGGCGCCCGCCGACATCGCCGAGCCGCTGCCCACCGTCCCGCTGCCCACCCCGCCGCCCGGCGGGCTCGTCGCGGCCCTGTCGCCGTCCGAGCGCGGCGTCGGGAGCTTCAGCGCCCAGGACCGCCTGCCCGCCTACGGCGACCGCAACCTGCGCGTCGGGCGCTACGCCGGCAACGACTACCTCGGCGGCGTGCTGTTCCCGCTGACCAAGCTGCCCAAGGGCTCGCGCGTCACGTTCGTCCAGCTCGAGCTGGCCGGCCTCTCCGGCAGCGAGCTCGCCGGCAGCGGCGACTTCACCGTCGAGATGCTCGACCCCGAGGCCGCCGACGACTGGGTCAACCTGACCTACGCGACCCTCGACGGCGCCAGCGCCGCCCGGACCAACGTCGCGTGGCGGGTGCCGCGCGCCGACCTGGCGCCGCGCCGCATCAACGTCCTGCAGTTCTCCGGCGCCGCGCTCGACCAGCTCATCCAGCGCCAGGCGCAGGGCAAGGTCGCCTTCCGCATCCGCGGCCCCGCCGGCGCCGGCGACAACCTGTACACGTGGGACACCGGCTACGGCCAGGGCTTCGGCACCCGTCCCGTCCTGCGCGTCGTGTTCGTCCCGCCGCCCGCCACCGCCACGCCCGCCGCCGGCCCCGGCCAGCCCACCGCCCTGCCGCTGATCGTGTGGATCTCCGATCCCACGCCCGCGCCGACCACCACGCCGCTGCCGGCCAGCGTGCCCGACGTCCTCAAGGGCCGGATCCTGTTCCTCAGCGACCGCTTCGGCCAGACCCGCCTCATGATCTACGACCCCGCCGACGGCCGCGTCGGCCAGGTCACCCAGAGCTGGCCCTACACGGCTGCCCAGGTCGCCCAGCAGTCCGCCGCCGGCGTCAGCGTCCGCGTCGAGGGTCGCCCGTGCGGCGGCGAGACCACCCACGTCGGCGGCCGCGAGGTCCTGGTCGACCCCGACGACCCCGCCCGCACCTGCGCCCAGCTCATCATCACCGGCCCCGGCGACGCCCCGGCGCGCGAGCTGACCCAGAACGGCTACATCCACTACGACCCCGCCGTGTCGCCCGACGGCCAGTGGATCACCTACGTGTCCACGCTGCACGGCGGCGACGACATCTTCAAGATCCAGCCCGACGGCAAGCACAACACCCGCCTGACCCAGAACGTCTGGGAATGGGACAAGCACCCGTCGTGGTCGCCCGACGGCGCCCGGATCGTCTTCTGGAGCAACCGCGACGGCCGCAAGCAGCTCTACATCATGAACGCCGACGGCACCGACGTGCGCAACATCAGCGGCAACGCGTTCAACGACTGGGATCCCGTCTGGGTGAAGTAGCCGTTCCCCACCATGCCCACCGTCATCCCCTTCAGGAGAACCACCCCCATGCGCATCCTCGTCACCGGCGGCGCCGGCTTCATCGGGTCGCACATCGTCGACGACCTCGTCGCGGCCGGCCACGACGTCGCCGTCGTCGACAACCTCGCCAACGGCCGGCGCGCCAACGTCCATCCCGCCGCCCGGCTGCACCTGCTCGACATCCGCGACGCCGGCCTCGACGCCATCGTCACGCGCGAGCGGCCCGAGGTGATCGTGCACCTCGCCGCGCAGGTCGACGTCCGCAAGTCCACCGCCGAGCCCATCCACGACGCCGAGGTCAACCTCCTGGGCAGCCTCAACCTCGTGCAGAGCGCTCGGCGCCACGGCGTCCGCAAGATCGTCTACGCCAGCACCGCCGCCGTCTACGGCGAGCCCGACTACCTGCCGGTCGACGAGGACCACCCCATCCGCCCGCTGTGCGAGTACGGCGCGTCCAAGCACACCGTCGAGCACTACCTCCACATGAACGCCGTCAACCACGACCTCGACTACACGGTGCTGCGCTACCCCAACGTGTACGGCCCGCGCCAGGACCCCCACGGCGAGGCCGGCGTGGTGGCCATCTTCACCGGCAAGATGCTGCGCGGCGAGACGTGCGTCATCAACGGCGACGGCAACCAGGCGCGCGATTTCCTGTTCGTCGGCGACATCGCCCGCGCCAACCGCATGGTGCTCGGCGCGGCCGGGTCGCGGGCCATCGTCAACCTCGGCACGGGCGTGGCCACCACCATCAACCAGCTCTTCGAGCACCTCGCGCTGGCCACCGGCTACGCCCGGCCCGCCGTCTACGGCCCGGCCAAGCTCGGCGAGACGTACCGCATCTACCACGCCGTCCAGCGCGCCGCCGACACGCTCGGCTGGCGCCCCGAGGTCACGCTCGACGCCGGCCTGGCCGCGACCGTCGCCTACTTCGCCGAGCACGGCGCCGCCGCGCGGGCGTGACGGGCCGGGAGCCGGCATGATCATCGCCCAGGCGCCGCTGCGCGTCAGCTTTCTCGGGGGCGGCACCGACTTCCCGGGCTTCTACGCCGCCGAGCCCGGCCACGTGCTCGGCGCCACCATCGACAAGTACATCTTCGTCATCCTCAAGCCGCGCTTCGACCGCCACATCCGCGTCGGCTACACCCGCACCGAGCTCGTCGACGACGTGCGCGCCGTCGAGCACGACCTCGTGCGCGAGGCGATGCGCCTGACCGGCCTGGGGCCCGGTGTCGAGATCGCCACCATGGCCGACATCCCGTCGGAAGGGTCCGGCCTCGGCTCGTCGAGCGCCGTCACCGTGGCGCTCGTCCACGCCATGTGGAGCCAGCTCGGGCACCTGCCGACGCGCGAGGAGCTCGCCCAGGCGGCGTGCGAGATCGAGATCCGCCGCTTGGGCCGGCCCATCGGGGTGCAGGACCAGTACGCCTCGGCGTATGGCGGCGTGCGGTTCATGACGTTCGGCCCGGACGGCGTGACCGTCGAGCCCGCCGGCATCGACCGGGCCGGCGCGCGGCGGCTCGAGGAGCGGCTGATGCTGTTCTTCACCGGCGTCACGCGCCGTTCGGGCTCGGTGCTGGCCGAGCAGGAGGCCCACATCGAGGACCGCCGCCCGGTGCTGCGCGCCATGGCCGCCCAGGCCCGCGACGGCCGCGACGCCCTCGTCGCCGGCCGGCTCGACGACCTCGGCGACCTCATGCACGCCGGCTGGGAGCTCAAGCGCCGGCTCGCCAGCCGCATCACCAACCCGGCCATCGACGACCTCTACGCCACGGCCCGCCGGGCGGGGGCCATCGGCGGCAAGATCGCGGGGGCGGGCGGGGGCGGGTTCCTCCTGCTCTATTGCCCGCCCGAGCACCAGCAGGCGGTCCGCGCGGCGCTGCACGGCCTGGCCGAGCTGGAGTTCAACCTGACGCACGAGGGCTCGCTCATCGTGCTGCACCACCGGTGGCGGTGAGCCGGTGCTGGCCCGCCTCGAGCCGCTCCTCGTCCTCTTGGCCCTGCCGCCGCTCGTCCTGCGCGAGCGCTTCCCGCCATGGGCGCAGGCGCTGGCGCTGGGCTGGCTCGCGCTGCCGTGGCTGGCCCGGCGGGTGCGGACGGGGCGCTGGGTGGTGCCGACCGTGCTCGACCCCGTGGCGGTGGCGCTCCTGGCCACGCTGCCCGGCGCCATCCACGCCGCCACGCTGAGCGTCCCGGACGTCGGGCTGGCCGCTGCCGTGTCGCGCGCCGAGAGCCTGGTGTTCGCCCTGGCCGTGGCCTATGCCGCCGCCAACTGGGTGCGCACCCCCCGGCGCGCCTGGCTGGCCGCCGGGGGCTTCCTGCTGGCGTCGCTCGCGCTCGTCGCGTTCGGCCTGGTCGCCATCGACTGGCTGCCGAAGTATCCCGCGCTCGTCCCCGTCCTGGACCGCCTGCCGCGCCTGGTCGGCGCCGTGCCGCACGCCATGCTGCCGACCTATGGCGAGGCCGCCGAGGTCACCATCCACCCCAACTCCGTGGCGGCGCTGGCGATCCTGTTCGTCCCGCTGGCCGTCGCGTGCCTGGCGGCGACGCGCGGGGCGGGACCGGCGAATCCGGCGGATCCGGCATCGGATCCGGCCGGGCCGATCGACGGGTCCCCGCCGCGACCGACGCGCTGGTCGTTCCCGCCCCCGCGCTGGCTGCGGCCGCTGGCGGCCGTGGCGCTGGCCGCCAACGTGCCGTTCGTCATTCTCACGCAGTCCCGCGGCGCGTGGCTCGGCCTGGCCGGGGCCGGGCTCGGCCTGGCGGCGGTGCGCTGGCGGCCCGTGCGCGCCGCCCTTGCCGGCGCCGGCGCTACCGCCGCCGTGCTCGCGCTGGCCGTCGGACCCGCGCAGCTCGTGGCCCGCGTGGCCGCCAGCGGCCTGCCGGGTGCCGAGAGCGCGGGCGGGCGGCTGCGGCTGTGGCAGGAGGCGCTGGCCCTCGTCCACGCGCACCCCGTGTGGGGCATCGGGCTCAACACGTTCGTCGCCGTGCACGGCCGACGGCCGGAGTACGGCGGGGCGTTCGTCTACCAGGGCGCCCCGCACGCCCACAACACCCTGCTGCAGGCGGCGCTGGACTACGGCATCCCCGGCTTCGTCGCGGTGGTCGGGCTGTACGCGGCGCTGGCCGTGGCGGCCTGGCGGGCGCATCGCCGGCTGGCGGGCACGCCGCTGGCGGCGGTGATCGTCGGTCTGGCCTGCGGCCTGCTGGCCCATGCGGTGCACGGCCTCGTCGACGCCGTGGCCATCGGCGGCAAGATCGGCTTCGTGCCGTGGGCGCTGGCCGGCGCGCTGGCGGGCATCCGCGCGCGGGCGCACCGGTGGGCGGGAGAGGCTAAGACATCCAGGATCGCCCGAGATACCACCCACCGGAGCCGCCCATGACCGCCGTTCTGAAGCTCGAGGAGCTCGGCCTGTTCGGCCTGTCGGTCCTCCTCTTCGCCCAACTGCCGTACGCGGGGTGGATCTACGTCCTCTTGATCCTCGCCCCCGATCTCGGCATGCTCGGCTACCTCGCGGGGCCGCGGATCGGCGCCGCCACGTACAACCTGACCCACCACAAGGGCCTCGCGGTCGCCCTCTACGCCATCGGCGCCCTCGCGCCCGCGCCGCCCCTGGCGCTCGCCGGCGTCATCATGCTCGGGCACGCCAGCCTGGACCGCGTCTTCGGCTACGGCCTGAAGTACGGCGACGCCTTCCGGCACACCCACCTCGGCTGGATCGGCCGCGGGGCCGACCGGCCGGCGGCCGACGATGCAAGCGCGCCCGCGTGACGGCATCGACAACACGCTGAGGGCCTGGCGGCGGGGGAGGCCCCCCCAACCGCCCGATAACGGGGGGAACTCTCTTGGCCGCCTCATGCAAGATGTCGGAACAAGTCGCTTGGCCGACGATTCGCGCAAGTCCATCTCCTTGGCCGACGCACGTTGCCCGATGGCTCACATGCCACCCGCCAGAGAGTTCCCCCCATTATTGGGGGGTTAGGGGGGCCCATCCCCCACCCGCCCACCAAGCTGACACGGTCGACCGCGTCCGCCGCCGACCCGTGACGGGTCACCGATGGGGTGAGAAGACCCTCCTCCCCCGCCCCGGCTGGTATCATTGCCCCCCGCGCGGCGCCCCCATCGGCCCCCCACGCCCCCACGAGGCCACCCATGCCCCCCAAGATCCTCGAGCTCAACCCACCCCACCGCGTCCGCGGCGACGGCCCGCCCCCGCCGGCCGCCGACCCCGTCGACGGGTACCTGCGCGCGCTGGCCGCCGTGCTCGACGGCGTGTCGCGCGACGCCATCTGGGCCGCCGCCGACCTGATCATCGAAGCCGGCCGCGCCCGGCGCCGCATCTACCTCGTCGGCAACGGCGGCAGCGCCGCCACGGCGTCGCACATGGCCAACGACCTGTGCAAGCAGGCCACCGTGCCCGGCAGCCCCCCGCTGCGCGCCGTCGCGCTCACCGACAACGTCCCGCTCATCACCGCCTGGGGCAACGACGCCGACTACGCCGAGTGCTTCGCCCAGCAGCTCGCCAACCACGTCGAGGCCGGCGACCTCGTCGTCGCCATCTCGACCAGCGGGAACAGCCCCAACGTCCTGCGCGCCGTCGAGATCGCCCGTGCCGCCGGCGCGCGCGTCATCGCGTTCACCGGCGCCTCCGGCGGCGGTCTGCGCGACCGCGTGGACGTGTGCATCCACGTGCCGTCCGACCACATCGGCCACCAGGAAGACGTCCACCTCGTGCTGAACCACGTCATCACCACGGCCATCCGCGCCCGGCTCGCGCCGGCCTGAGCGCGCGGGCGGGCCGCCGGCGGATCGGTCGAGCAACCGCGCCCGCCGCGCCCGCGCCATCCTGCTTCCCATGCCCGTGCGCGCCCCGTTCAGCCGTAGCCTCGCCTTCGCGCTCGTCGTGTGGGCGGTCGCGTCCGCCGCCGCCAGATCGGAAGAGCACACGTCTGAACTCCAGTCACTAGGATGAATC
>CAYQBA010000227.1:0-6414 GCA_964415605.1 uncultured Anaerolineales bacterium
CGCGGCGAGCCGGCGCCCGACGCTGGCGCCGCGGCCGCGGCCTTGCGCGGCGCCCTCGCCGCCGAGGCCAACCCGGCCCAGCTCGCGCTGCGCGCCGCGGCCGGCGCGCGCGGCGTCGCGTTCGTGTGGGACACCGAGGCGGCGACGGTCGGCCTCGGCGCGGGGTCGCGAACGTGGCCGGTTGGCGACCTTCCGGCGCCGGCCGACGTGGACTGGCCGGCCGTCCACGACGTGCCGGTCGCGCTGGTCACCGGGACCAACGGCAAGTCCACGACGGTGCGCCTGGCGGCCGCGATGGTCGCCGCCGCCGGCCGCGTGCCGGGCGTGTCGACGACGGACGGGGTGTGGGCCGGCGACGCCATCCTGGACCGCGGCGACTACTCCGGCCCGGGCGGGGCGCGGCTGGCGCTGCGCGACCGGCGGGTCGAGGCCGCCGTGCTCGAGACGGCGCGCGGCGGGCTGATGCGGCGTGGCCTGGCCGTCCAGCGCGCCGACGTGGCGGCGGTGACGAACCTGGCGGAGGATCACCTCGGCGACTTCGGCCTGGCGAGCGTCGCGGATCTCGCGGACGTCAAGCTCGTCGTCGCCCGCGTGGCCCGGGCGTGCGTCCTCAACGCCGACGACCCGGTGCTGCGGGCGCGCGGCGCGGCGCTGGGCCGGCCCGTGACGTGGTTCAGCCTGCGCCCGGACGACCCGTGGCTGGCCGCGCGGGTGGCGGCGGGCGGCGCGGCATGCGTGCGCGACGCCGACGGTCGACTGCGGCTGCAGCGCCCCGGACCTTCCGGCGGCGATCTCGACGTCGTGGCCGAGGCCGAGATCCCGATCGCGCTGGGCGGCGCGGCGCGCTACAACCTCGCCAACGCCCTGGCGGCGATCGCGGTGGCCGACGGGCTGGGCGTGCCGCTGGCGGCGATCCGCGCCGGGCTGCGCGGGTTCGAGAGCACGCCCGAGCGCAATCCCGGCCGGTTGAACGTGTTCGACGTCGGCGGCGCGCGGGTGCTCGTGGACTACGCGCACAACCCGCACGGCGTGCGGGCGCTGAACGACGTCATCCGCGCGCTGCCGGCGCACCGGCGGCTGGTGGCCATCGACCAGGCGGGGGACCGCGACGACGCGGCGCTGCGCGACCTGGCGGCGGCCACGCTCGAGGGTGCGCCGGACGCCGTCGTCGTCAAGGAGCTGCGCAGCCACCTGCGCGGGCGGCCGGAGGGCGAGGTGCCGCGCGTGCTCGCCGCGGCGCTGGCGGAGCTGGGCTTCCCGGCGGCGTCGATCCTGTTCGCCGGCGACGAGCTCGAGGCGATCGACCGGGCGCTTGGCTGGGCCCGGCCGGGCGACCTCGTGGTCCTGCTGGTCCACGCCCAGCGCCAGGCGGTCATCGACCGGCTCATGGCGCTGCGGGCGAGCGGGTGGCGGGCGGGTGCGCCGGTGCCGGGGGGGTAATCCATCGGTGACAAGTCAAGGGCCTGGCGGCGAAGTCAAGCTGTCAGCGGGCGACTTTGGCCCCCCTAACCCCCCGATAACGGGGGGAACTCCCTTGGCCGCCTCATGCAAGATGTCGGCACATGTCGCGTAGCCGACAGCATCTTCAGGTCCATCACCCGTACAATCCATCGCGCCCGACGGCTCGCATGCCACCCGCCAGAGAGTTCCCCCCGTTATCGGGGGGTTAGGGGGGCCATTCTCCCGCCCGCCTGCCACGATGACACGGTTGACCGCCTCCACCGACCCTTGACTTGTCACCGATGGGGTTAGTCACGGGCGACGGCCGGCCCAGACAGAGCGACCGGGACCGCACTCGCGGCCCCGGCCTTTGCTCTCGTAGGCGTTCCCGGGCGCCCCCGCGGGGGCGCCCGAACATGATTGGGTTACGGGCAGGGGGCCGAGCCCGAAGGCCACGCGACCCAGTTGCCGATGACCAGGCGCGTCTTCGTGACGGCGGACCCGCTGCGGCCGCTGCTGACGACCTCGGTTTGCTGCTGCGCGGAGAAGTTGCCCTTCACGCTGTCCGGGCTCTCGAACCGGCCGCGCACGTTGAGCTCGTTGACCTGCGTCGTGCGGCAGTTGACCGGGGGATCGGCCGGCCGGCCGCCGCCGCTCGCGCCCGGGCGGCACGGCGCCTGCAGGCAGCGCTCGCGCTGGCCGCGGCTGCGGTCGGGCTCGCACTCGCGCTCCTCGCGGTCCTTGCGGAAGATGAACTTGTCGTCGGCGATCTGCGCCCGCGCGACCCCGTTGAACTGGCCCTCGCGCGTCGAGATGAACGCCTTGTCGTTGCGGATGTCGATCCAGTCGACGAAGCGCAGGTCGCTCGAAAGCTGCATGTTGACGGTGCCGCCGGTGTCGGTGAGGCCGCACCACATCGTCCCGGACGGGACGACCGTGCCCGACGAGCGCTGCGCGAGGGCCCGGCTGGCCGGCACGGCGGCGAGGCCCGCGACGAACGCGGCGGCCAGCACCAGAGCGAACCCGCGGCGGATGGGGACCAGCTTCAAGGTAGACATGTTCGTGGCTCCTCGTGATCGCGACCGACCCGGCTGCGGATCGATCTTGGCATCTTCAATAATACTAACGTCGGAACCCGCCTTGAGGATCGATTCATCTCGGAATGGCCGACGTGTGGATTTCCAAGGACTGCATTCAAAGCATACCATATATGCCGTCGATTGTCCATGCCGTCGGACCGTCGCGCGCAGGGGTCGGTTCACATCAAGTTCCTGGACGAGAGGGGGTGCATCATGCGATCAAGCCAGAAGGCCGCCGCCGTGCTGGCCGTGCTGGGGATGGGGGCGTCCATCGGGGCGGCGGGCGTCCGCGCCGCGCCCAAGGTGCCGCGCGAGCAGCGGATGCCCGCCATCGCGTTCAACGCCGATCCCGCCATCCGCGACTACCTGCTGGTGTGGGTCGAGGACCGCGGCCCCGGGCCGGACATCTACGGCAAGCGGCTGGCCAACAGCGGCTTGCCGCAGGGTGGGCCGGACAAGTCGGGCGCCCAGGTGATCCGCGAGGATCCGAACCGGCGCAGCGAGCCGCATGGCCCGCGCGCCGATCCGGCGCTGGTCTACAACCCGACGCAGCAGGAATACTTCCTGGTCTACAGCGAGCGGGTGAGCGAGGAGGCGGGCTGGGACGTGTTCGGGGCGCGGGTCAACCCGAACGGCTTCTCGGTCACCCAGCCCCGGCTCCTGGCGGGCGGGCCCGGCGACCAGCAGCGCCCCGACGTCGACCTCATCGACATCCAGAACAACGAGAACGAGGACGGCGACTACCTCGTCGTCTTCGACGACAACACACGCGACCGCGACGAGATCTGGGCCGCGCGTATCCGCGGCAACGGCATCCCCAAGGCCAAGCCGTACCTGCTGTTCCGCGGCGACGACATGAACCGCGCCAACGCCACCGACCCGACGACCAACGGCAGCCTGGTCGCGTGGGTCGACGACCGGGCCGGCCAGACCGACATCTGGTCGCTGCGCCTCAACAACGGCAAGCCCTACGGCCAGCCCGACCAGCTGATCAACACGCCCGACGAGGACGAGTTCGCGCCGCGCTACGGCGTGGGCCTGCAGTGGAACGTGTTCGACCCGGCCAGCGGCACCGACGTGCGCGGGGTCCAGGTGTACGCCAATAACCTGACCCGCGGGCCCAGCGTCGGCATCCTCGTCCCGGCCGCAGACCAGTCGTGGCCGGACAGCGCGGCCGGCGCGGAGGGCATGGCGGTGACGATCTTCGCCGACAACCGCTCGGGCGAGTTCGACCTCTACGCGGTGCGCCTCGCGCCCAACCTGCGCCGCCAGGGGCGGGAGTTCCCGGTGCTGGTGGACTACCTCGTGCCCTGAGATCGCGGCCAACCGGGCCCCCAGGCGCGTGATCGCGGATCGGTCGCGCCGGGCCCGACGGCCGTGCCAGACCCGAAATCCCCTGCCCCGTGGCGTCCTCCGACCCACGGGGCAGTCGTTTGGATAGGATTTGGCAGGTTTTGGCAGGCCCGCCGGCCTAGGATTGCGGCCGTCTGAGCGCCAACCCGTTCACCTGGAGTCAAGATCATGCCGCACAGCGACCCTATCGAAGCCGCCCTCCGCGAGCGGTCGAGCCGATGGCCCGGCTTCTACCAGCTCCCGCTGGCCAAGCGGCGGGCCACCGTCGCGCGCTGGGCCGGCCTGACGCACGACGAGATCACGGCGTTGGACGGCGGCATCGACGCGGCCCGGGCCGACGCGATGATCGAGAACGTCGTCGGCACGTTCGGGCTGCCGGTCGGGGTGGCGACGAACTTCGTCGTCAACGGCCGCGACGTGCTGGTGCCGATGGCGGTCGAGGAGCCGTCGGTGGTGGCGGCGGCCAGCCACGGCGCCCTCATGGCACGCCGCGGGGGCGGGTTCGAGGCGGGAACCGACGACCCGGTGATGATCGGCCAGGTCCAGGTTCTCGACGTCGCCGCCGAAGACCTCGACGCCGCCGCGGCGCGGGTCGTGGCGGCGCAGGACGACCTCCTGGCCCTGGCCGACAGCCGCAGCGAGACGCTGCCCCGCCTGGGCGGGGGCGCCAAGGCCATCGAGGTGCGGCGGTTCCCCGACACGCCGGCGGGGCCGATGCTCGTGGTGCACCTGCTGTTCGACACGCGCGACGCGATGGGGGCCAACGCGGTCAACACGGCGTGCGAGGCCATCGCGCCGCGCATCGCCGCGGTCACGGGCGGCCGGGTGCTCATGCGGATCCTCTCGAACCTGGCCGACCGCCGCAAGGCCTGGGCGGCGTGCCGGGTCCCGGCGGCGGCGCTCGGCCGGACGGGGCACCCCGGCGAGGCGGTGGCCCGCGGCATCGTCGAGGCCAACGCCCTGGCGCTGGTCGACCCGTACCGGGCGGCCACGCACAACAAGGGCATCCTGAACGGAATCGATCCCGTCGTCATCGCCACCGGCAACGACTGGCGGAGCGTCGAGGCCGGCGCGCATGCGTACGCGGCGCGCGACGGGAGCTACAGCGCCCTCACGGACTGGCGGCTCGACCCCGCGACGGGCGACCTCCTCGGCCGGCTGGAGGTGCCGCTGGCGCTCGGCACGGTCGGCGGCGGTACGCGCAGCCACCCGCTGGCGGCGGTGTGCTTGAAGGTGCTCGGCGTGCAGTCGGCGCGCGAGCTGGCGGAGATCGCGGTGAGCGTGGGCCTGGCGCAGAACCTCTCGGCCCTGCGGGCGCTGGTGGCCGAGGGCATCCAGAACGGCCACATGGCGCTCCACGCCCGGCAGCTCGCGCTGGCGGCCGGCGCGACCGGCGACGCGGCGCTGCGGATCGCGGAGCAGCTGGTCTCGGAAGGGCAGATCAAGGGCACGCGGGCGCGCGAGCTGGTGACGGCGGGCCGGCGCTGAGCGGACGGGCGCCTACGCGCCCGCCAGCCGCCCCGCCAGTTGCGCCGCGCGCTGGCTGAGCCCCGCGAACGGCCGCCCGCGGAGCCGTTCGGCGGCCCGCTCCAACGCCGCCGCGGCGGTCTCGCGATCCCCGGCTTCGAGCGCCACCTCGGCCCGGCGCAGGTCGATGTCGGCCTGGAGGAACGGCGACTGCAGGCTCGCCGCCGACCGGGCGGCCGCCGCCAGGAGATCGGCGGCTTGCGGCAGCCGGCCGCGCCCGCGCTCCACCGCGCCGAGGTTGGCGATGCTGTTGGCCACCTGCTCCGGGTTGCCCGCCAGCTCGGCTTCGGACCGGGCCTTGCGCAGCCAGCCTTCGGCATCGTCCCACCGCGCTTCGGCCAGGGCGACCTCGCCGGCCACGCTGTACAGCCACTGCCGCGCCGGTGCCAGGTCCGCGGCCTGCACCATGGCCAGGCCCGCGGCCAGGTGGGCGTGGGCATCCGGCAGGTCGCCGGCTGCCAGCGCGTTGTGGGCGGCGTTGTTGTGCCCGAGCGCCTCGATCAGCCGATCGCCGGCCGCCCGCGCGAGGGCGATCGCCTCGCGGAACGCCTCGCGGGCGGCCTCGATGTTGCCCTCCCGGGCGCGCAGGTTGCCGATCTCGAACTGGCTGCCGGCAAGCACCGACGGCAGGCCGTGCTCGCGCGCGAGGCGCGCGGCGGTGCGCAGGCGGGCTTCGGCCTGGGCCAGCCCGGCCGTGTCGTCCTGGCGGTCCGCGGCCAGGAGCACCTGCGCGAGCGCCAGCGCGTCGGGGTCGTCGATGCCTTGCAGGTGCGCCAGTCCCTGGCGGGTCCACGCGGCGATCTTGTCGGCCTGGCCGGTGCCGAGGTACGTGCCCGCCAGGCCGAGGCAGGCCTGGGCCGCGCCGCGCGCGTCGCCGGCGGCCGCGAAGCCGCCCAGCGCGGCTTCGAACGCCGCGCGCGCGCCGGTCACGTTGCCTGACCGCACCTGGCTGCGGGCCAGCGCGAGCGCCCGCTCGGGCGTGGGATCGAGGGCCGCGGCGCGCGCGTAGAGCGTG
>CAYQBA010000228.1:0-6412 GCA_964415605.1 uncultured Anaerolineales bacterium
CGGTGCTGCCGCCGGCCGCGGGGCTGCGCCGCGCGGGCTGGCTGGCGGAGCTCGGGCGGCGCCGCTGGACGGCGGGCGACCCCGGCGACCCCGACGTCGTCGCGCCGATCTACCTCGACACGCCGGCCGGGCCGTGACGGGCGCGGTGCAGCCGGTCGGCCGCCCGGCCGTGACCCTGCGGCCGATGCGGGTGGCGGACATCGCGGCCGTCGAGCGCATCGAGGCGGCGTCGCTGCCCCATCCGTGGCCGGCGGGCGCGTTCCGCCACGAGCTCGAGGCGAACCCGCACGCGCGCTACGTGGTCGCGGCGCTGGCGGGGGAGGCGCCCGCGCCCAGCCGCGCGGCGGCGGGTGCCGCACCGGGCGACGTCTCACTGCCGACCCCGGCGGGGGGCGACGCCGCGGGCGAGGTGTCGCCCGTGGTCGGGTTCGCCGGGCTCTGGATGCAGTTCGACGAGGCGCACCTCAGCCTGATGGCCGTGGCCCCGGCGTACCGTCGGTGCGGGATCGGCGCGCGCCTGGTGGCGCGGATGCTGGAGGAGGCCATGGCGGCCGGGGCCGTGTGCATGACGCTCGAGGTGCGGGCCGGCAACGTGCCCGCGCAACGCCTGTACGCGCGCTTTGGCTTCGCGGTGGTCGGCGAGCGGCGGGCATACTACCCGGACAACGACGAGGACGCGCTGATCATGACGACGCCGCCGCTGGGCGACCGGGCGTGGCGGCAGCGGTTCGAGCGCATTCGGGCGCGGCTGGACGGCCGGCCGGGCGCCGGGTCAACGCGCGAGGAGGACCACCACCGACAGCCCGATGAGGGTGAGCCCGGTGGTGAGCATGAGGTTCGACGGTGAGACGACGCGGTCGATCCAACCGCGCCGCGCGGGGCCGGCGCCGGGACTCGGCTCGCTCAGCCCGAGCCGCGGCCACGGGCCGGACCAACCGAGGACGGACAGCAGCGTCGTGACCAGACCGGCGTAGAAGATCCGCTCGCTGCACGCCATGCCGGGGACACCCCGCGCGTGGCACACGACCTCGATCGCCACGGCGATGACGAGGCTGGTCAGGATGCCGAAGCCGATCTGCATCAGTGCGGTGCGCATGTGACAGAAGTATACGCCGGGCGCGCCACACACAACGCCGCCGGATCGCGGGGATCCGGCGGCGTTGCCACAAAGGAGGAGGCCCGGCGGCCAGCCATCGGCCGCGGGGTGCCACGCGCGGTTCCCGGCTAGCGCCGGGAGAGTGCGAGACCGTCGCACCAGACCAGCAACAACATGATGACGACAATGAGGATACCCGAGTTCATTTCAATGCTCCTTTCACGATGCAGGCGTCGTGGCCAATGTTCGTCAACCGCAATGCCTATGACGGCCCAGTCGCGCCGATGGTTACGACGATCGCCGGCGGCGCCAGCCGCTCGACGAAATCTTAAGCCTTGGCCGGGCTCACCCGACCGCGCTTGTCTGACTTGGGTCGACTGATCGCGATTCCGTGACCACGGTTGCCAGTCTATCCGATCTCGCCATGTCGGACGCGGCGTCCCGCCGCCGAGCGCCCGTCGGGTGCCTGCCGCCTGCCTGCCACCGCGTGCCTTTCGCCCAGGCAGTGACCCCGCCCGGTTCACGTCTGATCGAGCGCACCAGTATCATTGCCCGGATGTCTACCCTCACCGCCAGCACGCACCTGCGCCCCGGCGGGGCGCAGCCCCCCGCGCCCGGTGGCCCGCACGCCGAGATCGACGCCGCCACGCGCCAGGCCCGGCGTCTCGGCACGCTCACGGCGATGGCGCTCGTGGCGCTGACCCTGGCCGTCTGGCGCGAACGTTCGGGTGCCCCGGCGGCGCAGTGGATGGCCCTCTACGGCGTGGCGTATGCCGCCGGCGGCTACTCCGGCCTGGTCAATGGTTGGGCCGCCGTGCGGCAGCGGACGCTCGACGTCAACATCCTCATGCTCATCGCGGCGCTCGGCGCCGCCGCCATCAGCAACTGGCTCGAGGGCGGCATCTTGCTGTTCCTGTTCTCGCTCTCCGAGACGCTGCAGACCTACGCCCTGGGCCGGACGCGCCACGCCGTGCGCGCGCTCATGCGCCTGCGCCCCGACACCGCCCGCCTGCGGACCTCCGAGGGCACCCGCGACGTGCCCGTCGAGGCGTTGGAGGTCGGTGACATCGTCGTCGTCCAGCCCGGCGAGCGCGTGCCCGCGGACGGCGTCGTCACGGCCGGCCACAGCGACCTCGACCAGGCCGCGATCACCGGCGAGTCCGTCCCGGTGCCCAAGGCCTTTGGCGACGAGGTCTTCGCCGCCACCATCAACGGCACCGGCGTGCTCGACGTGCGCGTGACGCGCCCGGCGACCGAGAGCACCGTCGCGCGCATTGTCGCCCTCGTCGCCGAAGCCCAGGCCACGCGCGCGCCGACCCAGCGCGTCATCGACCGGTTCGGCAACCGCTACGCCTGGGCCGTCATCCTCGGCAGCCTGGCCGTCATGGCCGTGCCCCCCTTGGTGTGGGGTTGGCCGTTCGAGACGGCGTTCTACCGGGCCATGACTCTGCTCGTGGTGGCCAGCCCATGCGCGCTCGTGATCTCCACCCCCGCCACCTATCTCGCCGCCATCGCGAACGCCGCGCGCCACCGCGTGTTGTTCAAGGGCGGCGCCTACCTCGAGGCCGCCGCGGACGTCGACACCGTCGCGTTCGACAAGACCGGCACGCTCACCCACGGCCGGCCCGTCGTCACCGACGTGCACCCGCTGGAAGGGTGGGAGACGGATGCCGTGCTCGCCTTGGCCGCCATGGCCGAGATCCGCAGCGAGCACTTGATCGGCCGGGCCGTCGTGGAGGCGGCGCTGGCCCGCGGGCTCGCGGTATCCGAGCCCGAAGCCACCCGTGCGCTGCCCGGGATCGGCGTCGAGGCGCAGGTCGGCGGGCACCGGGTTTGCGTCGTCCACCCGCGTGCCTGGCTCGGCGACGAACGACCGGGCGTCGAGGCCGCCTTCGCGGCGCTGGCCGGCCTGGCCGAGCGGCTCGAGCGCGAAGCCAAGACGGTCATGATCGTCGCCCGCGACGATGTTCCCGTCGGCGTCTTGGCCGTGGCCGACACGCTTCGGCCAGCCGCGGCGCCCACGCTGCACGGCCTGCGCCGAGCCGGGGTGCGGCGCCTCGTCATGGTCACCGGCGACAACACGCATGTGGCGCGTGCCATCGCCGCCGACGTCGGAATCGCCGACGGCGACGTGCACGCCGGGCTGTTGCCCGCCGACAAGGCCAGCCTGGTGGCGTCGCTGGCCGCGCGCGGGGCGCGCGTGGCATTCGTCGGCGATGGCGTCAACGACGCCCCGGCGCTGGCGGCCTCGGCGCTGGGGGTGGCGATGGGCGCCGGCGGCAGCGACGTCGCGCTCGAGACCGCCGATGTCGTCCTGATGGGCGACCAGATCGAGCGGCTCGGCTACGTGTTCGGCCTAGGCCGGGCCGCCCGCCGTGTCGTCCAACAAAACGTCGTGTTCAGCGTCGGTGTCATCGCCGTGCTCGTCTTCGCCACCCTGGTCCACGGCATCCCGCTGCCGCTGGGCGTCGTCGGGCACGAGGGCAGCACCGTCGTCGTGGTCGTCAACGGCCTGCGCTTGCTCCGCTTCAGGGGATAGCGATCGCGAGAGGCGCAGGAATCCCAGGCCGATGGCGGCGAAGCCGGCGACGATGGCCGCGCCGGCGAGCGAGCCCACGGCCCCGAGCATCGGCCGGTCCAGCGCCTCGCCGCCCAGCGTCGCGAGCACCGCCGTCACGACGAAGCCATTCCAGGCACCGTGGCCGGCGATGGCGGCGGCCACGAGCCCCAGCCCCGCGCGCCGATGGCCGCCACGGGCGGCGCGCTGCCAGCCCAGGACCGCCAGACCGGTCATGGTGGCGTGCATCAACGTCGCGCACGCCCGTGCGATCATGGCCACGCCCCAACCCGCCGGGCTGGCGCCCATCGCGCCGAACATCACGGCTTCGACGATTCCGAAGCCCGCCCCGGTGGTCGTGCCCCAAGCCCACGCGCGGGCCGGCGTGGCCGGCCGGCGCACGACGACCACGGCGGCCTTCGCCAGCTCCTCGATGGCCGGGCCGACGAGCGCGAAGAACGCGAAGACCGCCGCGATGGCGATCGGGTGCAGCGCGGGCACGAGCGCCGCCGGTTCCAGCGCCTGCTCGCGCACCGCAGCGTTCAGCGCGTCGCCCAGCCGCCCCAGCGCCTGCGGCCCGCCGGGGGCGACCCGCAGCGCGGCGTACGTCAGCCCTCCCAGACCGACGGCGGCCACGACCTCGAGCACGGCCGCGATGCCGGTGGCGAGCGCGCCGCCCGCGACGACGCTGATGACGACGCCGCGCCACGTCAGCCACGCCGGTCCGCCGGCGCGCCAGGCCACGTAGGCCGCCACGACCAGTGCCGGCGCGACGGCGCCAAAGGCATGGACGATCGGGAAGAGCACGCCGGTCGAGGTCACGCGCCCCATGCCGAGCACGGCGGTGCCGGCGAGCAGCGCCAACGTGAACGCCCACAGCCACACCAGGGGGTTGCGCGGGCCGAACCGGACCGCCGGCGCTGCCGACGGGAGCCCGGCCCCGGACAGCGCCACCCCGGCGCCGATCGCGAGCCACGCCAGCGCGCCCAGGGCCACGGCCGTGTCGACCTGGGCCGGCGCACCCGCGAGGGCCATCGCGAGCGTCACCAGGTAAGCCAGGCCACAGGCGCCTCCGGCGGCCAGCAGCGCCAGCCCCGCACCGGCGACGACACGGTTCATCGCGATGGCGCCGGGATCAGCGGTACGACCACGTCAACCGATAGGGCGACTCGATCTGGCTGCCGAACGGCGAGGCGTACACGCGCACCCAATAGCGCCCGGCGGACAGGCCGCGTCGCTCGAACACCTCGTCGATGCCCGCGCCGTTCTCCGACACGGCCAGCGGGCGATCGCCGGGTCCGGGAAGCAGCCCGCTGTACACCGCGAGGTCGTAGTCGCCCTCGGACCGGGGCGGGACGTCGAGCGCGATGCGCAGCCCGCCGCTCGACCGCATGTGCAGCACGAACCAATCCTGTTCGTCCACCGTGCCGTTGGAGCGCCACAGCCGGCCGAGGTACGTCAGGGCCGGGCAGAGCTCTGGGCCGGAGAGGGCATCGCGCGCCCGGTCGTTCGGGCCGACGGTGTCGTCGTCCATGCCGCTCCACGGCAGCGCGCAGATCAGCCACTGGTCCTTGACGAGATACGGCACGTACGCCGGCGCCGGCGTGCGGGTGGGCGTGTTGGTCGGCGTGGGCGTGTCGGTCGGCGTCGCGGTGTGCGTGGGCGTCGACGTGGGTGTCGACGTCGCGGTCGGCGTGGGGGTCGGGGTGTTCGTCGGCGTCGGGGTTGGCGTGTCGGTGGGCGTGTTGGTCGGCGTGGGCGTGTCGGTCGGCGGCGGCGCCTGCCACGTCGGGGTCGGGACGATGCCGCCGGCCATGAACGACCACTGGTGGAGCACGCTGTTGGCCTCGATCGACACGTTGTATTGCCTGCCGCTCTCGAGCGGCTCGCGCGGCACCAGCGCCACGGCGTGCGCGGCCGCCAGGATCGCGCGCCCGCGCAGCTGATCGCCGGCGTCGGGGTTGGTGAAGTTGCCCTCGTGGAGCACGCAGTGGTCGAGCGTCCGGGCCCCGCGGCGCAGGCTGGTGGCGCCGATGGTCGGCGGCGGCGCATCGGGTCCGAGCAGCACAAAGATGGCCGGACCGGTGGGCGCCGTGTAGCCGGGGCACGGTGCCAACGGGCGCGGCGCCACCGAGTCGCCGTCGAACGACAGCTGCGGCACGTTGCCCTCCGGGTAGCGGACGGGGAATGCCACGCCGGGCGGGACACCGGGCTGCAGCCCGCGCCGCACGTCCATCGCGGCGCCGTACGCCACGCTCCCCCCGGCCTCGCGGTGCTCGCCGAAGCCGGCCACCGTCAGCCGCGGATCGAGCACCTGCACGCCGCGCAACGGGTCGGCGAGCCACGCGTCGATGACGTCGCTGGTGCGGCGGTTGACGTCGGCGCTCCGGGCCACGATGGCGTTCCGCCCCGCCTCGGCACCGTCCGCGCTGTAGTGCGGGCTCTCGGGATCCTCTCCGGTTGTCAGGGCGTCCTGCAGGACCATGTAGCGCGCGTGCGCGGCCGCGCCCTCGCTCCATTGGGCGTCGGTGTTGACCCCCAGCAACCGGGCGAGCGCCCGGTGGTGGTTGACCCGCGCCTGCCAGGCGGCGGGGTCGGGCGGCACACCCGGGTCGGCGACGGGCCGCGGCCCGCCGCCCGACGCCCCGCCGTGCGCGACGACCGGATCGCCGATCGGGGCGGCCAGGCCGCGGGTGCCCCGGCCCCTCGTCGGGGCCGTGTCGGCGCGCGGGGCTTCCGGTCGCGCCTCGAACAGGCGG
>CAYQBA010000229.1:0-6410 GCA_964415605.1 uncultured Anaerolineales bacterium
GGGCGGCCGAAGCCGCGGGCGGCGGGACGCCGCCGGCGTCCGCCGATCCCGCGCGGGCGCTGCCCGCGGACCCGCGCGTCCGTGCCGTGTGGGCCACCGCCGGCCCGCCGCGCCAGGGCCAGGGGTGGTTCGAGCGGTTCACGGCGGAGCGTCCCGGGCCGTGGGGGTGGTGGCCGTTCTACCTCGTCGTGCTGGCCGCGTGGGGGTGGGTGATGGCCCGGGCCTGGCGCGCCGTCCGGGCGGTCGGTGATTCGGGTGGCGATCGATGGCCCGACGGTGGTCACGATGCGGGTGGCGGGGCCGCGGACTCGGGCGGGGTCGCGGAGCCGTGAGGCGTCGGGAACGGGGCGGGCAGCGGCGGTCCGCGGGGCGCGCCACGCGGATCGTCGCCGGCTGCGCCGTTGTCGGCTGCGCCGTCGCCGTCGCCTGTGGCGGCGCCGCGCCCGACCGGGCGCCGGAGCTGGCCACGCTGCCCGCGCCGGCCCCCGCGACACCCACGCCGGCGCCGACGCTGGATCCGTTGCTGTCCACCGAGCCGCCCATCGGCGTGCAGCTCTTCGAGGCCGACGTCGACACGCCGGCCCTCGAGCACCTGCGCGGCGCCGGCGTGGCCTGGGCGCGCGTGCGGGCGCTGTGGAAGCTGGTCGAGCCCGAGCGCCGCACGCCCCCGCGCCACGACTGGACCGTGACCGACCGGATGTTCGCGGCCACGACGGCCGCGGGCTTCCGCAACGTGGCCGTCGTCTACGCCAATCCGCCGTGGCTGACGGAGCGCGAGTGCCTGCCGGTGCCGCCCGGCGATCTCGGGCGCTACGCGGCGCTGTGGGGCGCCCTCGTCGAGCGCTACGACGGCGACGGCGACGGGGATGCGCCCGGCGGCGGGGTGGTCCGCCACTGGCAGGTGAGCAACGAGGTCGACTTCGACCCCACGGCCACGTCGGACGAGGGCGACTACGGCGGGTGCTTCGGCCACGATCCCGCCGCCTACGCCGAGCAGCTCGTCGTCGCCTACCGCGCCGCCAAGGCCGCCGACCCCGGCGCCCAGGTCGGGTTCGGGCCGGTGGCGTACGACCGCTTCACGCCCGGCTCGGCGCCCGAAGGGTGGTCGGCCCCGCCCGGTCCGTTCGTCCACGACTTCACGCAGCGGGCGCTCGAGCACCTGTACGCGGCCCACGCCGGCGACCCCGGCCTGCCGTTCTTCGACTTCGTCGGGCTCCACAACTACAACGACAACGCCCACTTCTGGGATGGGGGCCCCCGGCCCCTGCGCAGCGAGCTCGTGGGCAAGGTCGCGGCGTTCCGGGCCGAGCAGCTCGCGCTGCCGGGCGTGTTCGACGTGCGCGGCGTGCCCGTCATGGTCAGCGAGACCGGGCTGGCCAGCTCGCCGTCGGACGAGTGGACCGCGCGCGGCGAGGACCTGCAGGCCGTGTACGTCGGCCAGACCATGGTGCGCGCCATGGCCGCCGGCGTCGTCGCCGCCGTCTGGTACACGGCGCGCGACAACATCTTCGGCGATTGCGCCCCGCCGCACTACGACTGGCTGACGTTTGGGCTGATGCGGTCCAGCGACTACCGCGCCGCCCTCGACGCGCGCTGCCCGATCCACCCGTGGATCGACGCCTATCCCCTGGACTCGCCGGCCACCCCGCGGCCCGCGCTCGCGGCGCTCGGGATCGTCACCGGCGCGCTGCGCGGTCTCACGTTCGACCGCCAGCTCGACCCCGCCGCGACGGGCGACGCGGCCGTCGAGGCCTACGCCTTCCGCGGCGCCGGCGGGCGGGCCGCGGTGGCGGCGTGGACGACAACCGGCGAGCGCCTCGGCCGGCGCGGGGTGGACCCGCTGGCGGCCACGCTGGTGGTGAACGGGGCGACCGTGGCGCCGTGGACCGGCCGGGTGGTGGTGACCGATCACCTCGGCGCCGCGCGCACCCTCGGCGCGGCCGGCGACGCGGCGGTGCCGGTCGCGCTTGGCCAGGCTCCGGTGTTCGTCGCGCCGGCGCCATGAGGCGGGGGAGGACGCCCCCCACCCGCGGCCATTTGGACGCCGCCGCGGCGCGGCCCCATAATCCGCGCCCATCCGAGCCCCAGCGAGCCGGCCCCGCCCCATGCACGTCATCGTCCAGATCCCCTGCCTGAACGAAGAAGACACCCTGCCCGCCACCCTGCGCGACATCCCCCGCCGCATCGACGGCGTGGACCGCGTCGAGGTGCTGGTCATCGACGACGGCTCGACCGACCGCACGGCCGAGGTGGCGCGGGTGCACGGCGCCGACCACGTCATCGCCTTCACGCGCAACCGTGGGCTGGGCCACGCCATGCGCGCCGGCTTCGACGCCTGCCTGGCGCTCGGCGCCGACATCGTGGTCAACACCGACGGCGACAACCAGTACTTCGGCGGCGACATCGCCGCGCTGGTCAGGCCGATCATCGAGCAGCGGGCCGACATCGTCATCGGCGACCGCCAGCCCGACACCATCGCGCACTTCTCGCCGGCCAAGCGCCGCCTGCAGCAGCTCGGCAGCCGCGTCGTCAGCCGCCTGGCCGGCGTGCACGTGCCGGACGTGGCCAGCGGGTTCCGGGCCTACAACCGCGACGCCGTGCTGACGCTGGCCACGCACACCGGCTTCGACCACACCGTGGAGCACACCATCCAGGCCGGCCAGAACCGCCTGGCGGTGCTCAGCGTGCCGATCCGCACCAACCCCAAGGCGCGCGAGTCGCGGCTGTTCGGCAGCATCTGGGAGTTCGTGGCCCGGTCGGGGATGATCAGCATCCGCACGTGGGCCACCTACAAGGCGCTCGAGATCTTCTCGCTGTTCGGCGCCATCTCGTTCGGGGCGGGGTTCCTGCTGGGCTTGCGCTTCCTCTATTTCTTCTTCTTCACCGGCGAGAGCGAGCTGCACGTGCAGTCCGTCGTGCTCTCGGCCATCCTGCTCCTCGCCGGCCTCCAGATGTTCCTCACCGGCATCGTCGCCGACCTCATCGCCACCAACCGCACGCTGGCGGAGGACGCGCTGCGGCGGGTGCGCCAGCTCGAGCTTGAGCGGCACCGGCGGGGGCCGGCCGGCGAATGAGCAGGGCGCGCAGCGGCGCTGGGAATGGTCCCGGATCGAGCACCGTCCCGGGCCATGGCCCCTCCGCTTCCCGCGACCGGCGCACGGCCCCCGATCGCAGCGACGCCGCGGACGGCCGCCCGCGCCCCGACGGCCGCCCCGCCTTGGCGCCGCCCGCGCCGGCCGTCTTCCTGGACCGCGACGGCACGCTCGTGCGCGACTTCCGGCACGGGGCCGACCCCGCCGTGCTGACGCTCCTGCCCGGCGTGGTCCCGGCCCTCCGGCGGCTCCAGGCTGCCGGCTACCGGCTGGTCGTCGTCACCAACCAGGCCGGCGTGGCGCGCGGGCTCTTCACCGTCGGCGAGGCGCGGGCGGCGGGCCGCCACGTCGTGGCGCTCCTCGCCGCGGCCGGCGTGCGGCTGGCGGGCTACCATCTCGCGCCATACCACGTCGACGGCATCGTCCCGGGCTTCGCGGTCGCCCACCCCGACCGCAAGCCCGGCCCCGGGATGCTGGCGCGCGCCGCCGCGGTGCACCGGCTCGACCTCGGGCGGTCGTGGATCGTCGGCGACAGCCTCGCCGACCTCGGCGCCGGGGTCGCGTCCGGGGCGCGGCCGCTCCTGATCGACATCGGAGCCGTCGCGTTCGCGGCCGCCGCGGACCTTCCCGGGGCCTTGCGGGACGGGCGCGCCGGGGTCGTGCGCAACCTGCCGCATGCCGCCGCGGTGATCCTCGACGGCGCCGCGCCCGAGCCGGCCGCGCGGCTGGTGCGCCCGCCGCGCCCGCCCGGCGCCCGGCGGCCCGGTCAGCCCAGCCCGTGGCCGGACGCCGCCTGGCTGGTGCGGGCGGCGGTGGATGGCGCGGCGTTGGTCCCCGCCGTAGCGCGGCGTTGATGCCCGCCGGGATGGTGCGGCCCCGATCTTCGGGTTGCGTCGCATTCGCTCCCGCAGGCGCGACCGGCGTATAGTTCTCCCTTCACCCGGCCCGGCGCGCGGCGCCGCGGCCGGGCGTGAAAGGAGCCCCGCCATGGCCAACCCGACACCGGTCCCCAGCCTGCCCGTGGTGCACGTGCTCGGCGAGCGGGTGCGCCTCGTTCCGGTGGACAAGGACCTGCACCTCGACAACTACCTGCGCTGGTTCAACGATCCCGAGATTACGCGCTACATGCTGATGGTCATGCCGCTCACGCGCCAGGCGGAGGTGGCCCACCTGGATCGGTTGAGCGAGTCCAAGACCGACGTCGTGTGGGCCGTTCACGACGAGCACGGCCGCCACATCGGCGCCACGGGCTTGCACGACATCGACTGGCGCAACCGCGCCGCGACGAGCGGGATCGTCATCGGCGAGCGCGACGCGTGGGGCAAGGGCTACGGCAGCGAGGTGATGCGCGTGCGGACACGCTGGGCGTTCGAGGAGCTCGGCCTGCGGCGCATCGAGAGCGAGTGCTTCGCGGAGAACGTCGGCTCGGCCACGTGCCTGGCGCGGGCGGGCTATCGCCAGATCGGCGTCGCGCGCCAGAAGCGCTGGCGCGCCGGCCGGTGGCACGACTGCATCCTGTGGGAGATCCTGGCCGACGACTACTTAGCGGCGCGGTGAGCACGACCGGCGATGGGACGGGCAGCGACATGAGCGACACGACGATCCAGATCTACAACACGCTGACGCGGCGCAAGGAGCCGCTCGAGACCATCGAGCCGGGGGTGGTCCGGATGTACGTGTGCGGCGTCACGGTGTACGCCAGCGCGCACATCGGGCACGCGATGAGCTACCTGGTGTTCGACGCCGTCCGGCGCTACCTCGAGTTCCGCGGCTACCGGGTGCGGCACGTCCAGAACTTCACCGACGTCGACGACAAGATCATCGCCCGCAGCAACGCCGAAGGCGTGTCGGCGTTCGAGATCGCCGACCGCTACGCGCGCGAGTTCCTGATCGAGCTCGACCGCCTGGGCATCCTGCCGGCGCACATCTACCCGCGCGTGTCGAGCGAGATGCCGGAGATCGTCGATATGATCCGGCGGCTGGTGGGCCAGGAGGCCGCCTACGCGCCGGGCAACGGCGACGTCTACTTCGACAGCGCCGGCGCACCGGGCTACGGGCGGCTGTCGGGGCGGTCGCTCGACGAGGCCCAGGCCCAGGAGCCGCCGTCATCGTTCAAGCGCGCCGCGGTGGACTTCGCGCTCTGGAAGGCCGCCAAGCCCGGCGAGCCGGCATGGGACTCGCCGTGGGGCCCCGGCCGGCCGGGCTGGCACATCGAGTGCTCGGCCATGGCGGCGCGCCACCTCGGCGACCAGATCGACATCCACGGCGGCGGCACGGACCTGATCTTCCCGCACCACGAGAACGAGATCGCCCAGAGCGAGGCCGCGTGCGGCTGCCGACCGTTCGCGCGCTACTGGATGCACAACGGGCTCCTGCAGATCGGCGACGAGAAGATGAGCAAGAGCCTCGGCAACATCGTGGGCATCCGGGCCTTTCTGGCCGAGCACGAGCCCGAGGCGCTGCGGCTGTTCGTCCTCTCCAGCCACTACCGCAAGCCGGTCACGCTGTCGGACGAGAGCATCGCGGCGGCCGAAAAGGGGCTTGAGCGCCTGCGCGGCGCCATGCGGCCGGCCCGACCGGGAGCGGAGGGCGGGACCGCGGAGGACACGGCGCGGCTGGCCGCGGCGGCGGAGACGGCGCGGGCGGTCTTCGTGCGCGAGATGGACGACGACTTCGGCACGCCGGCAGCCATCGCGGGGCTGTTCGAGCTCGTCACCGAGATCAACCGCGCGCGGGCGGCGGGCGTCGGGGCGAGCGACCTGGCGGGCGCGCAGGCCGTGCTGGCGGAGCTGGCCGGCGTGCTCGGCTTCGACCTGCGCGGGCCGGCCGGCGCCGGGCCCGCCGCGGTCGACGCGGCCCCGTTCGTCGACCTCGTCATCGCGCTGCGGCAGCAGGCCCGGGCCGACAAGCAGTGGGCGCTGGCCGACCGCATCCGCGACCGTTTGGCCGATCTCGGCGTCGTCCTCGAGGACGGGCCCACCGGCACCACCTGGCGAATCGAGGCGACATGAGCGACGACCGACCAGCCGACGACGAGCGGCGGCCCGACGACGCGCCGGCCAAGGGCAATGACGGCGCCGGCCAGGGCAAGCCGCGCGCGCCGCGCGGCAAGGGTCCGGACGGTGGCCCGGCCAAGGGTGGCGACCGGCCGCCGCGGTCGGGCGATCGCCCGGACCGGGGCGGTGATCGACCACCACGGTCGGGGGATCGCCCAGATCGCGGTGGTGATCGACCCCCGCGGTGGGGGGATCGACCCGCACAGGGTGGCGACCGGCCGCCGCGGTCGGGGGATCGCCCGGATCGGGGTGGCGACCGCCC
>CAYQBA010000230.1:0-6403 GCA_964415605.1 uncultured Anaerolineales bacterium
GCCTGCGCCGCGATGAGCAGCCCGGCGTCGACGAACAGGCGCAGGCGGTCCGGCGCGCCGGCCAGACGCGCCGCCACCGGCCGCAACCCGTCGGCCGCCAGCGCCGGCGACAGACGCCGGCGCGGGTCGCGGGCGAGCCATGCCCCGGCGGCGTGCGCCAGCCGCATCGCCTCGGCGGCCGACTGCGGCGGCCACGGCGGCAGGGCCAGCGCGAGGTCCCACAGCGCATCCGCCGTCGCCTCTTGCCACCGCCAGAAGCCGTCGCCGGCCCGCCCGAACGCCGCGCGGTGCTCCGCGTGCCGGCGGTCGCTTCCCCAGCGCGCGATGCGCTCCCCATCCGGCAGGTGGACGACCATCGCCGGATCGACCGGGCGCGCCGGCCACGCCGCCACGCCCGTGGCGTGGGCGACGCGGTCCATCGGGCCGCCCGGGTAGAAGCCGCCGGCGAGCGTGGCGCCGGCGTCGAAGCGGTAGCCCTGGTAGTAGAACGTGCCGGCGCAGCCGCCCGGGTACACGTGGGCTTCCAGAACCTCGACGTCCGCTCCCGCCCGCGCCAGCGCCGCCGCCGCCGTGAGCCCGCCCACGCCGGCGCCGATGACCACGACCCGCACGGCTCAGCCCCCGTGCTCGAGGAGCCGGCGGGTCCGCCAGCCGCGGAAGGCGAAGAGCACCGGCAGGCCCGCGGCCATCGCCAGGCCGACCGGCCCCCACAGCAGATGGCGGCGCGGCGCCCAGCGGATCTCGTCGACGACGTCGGTCGTGCCGCCGTCGACGGCCGCGAAGCGGTGGCGGTGCTCCCAACGCGCGAACGGCCCGGCCACCTGCCGGTCCACGAAGCCGTCGGGACCGACGTCCTCGAACCGCGCCCGCCACCGCACCGGCAGCGGGCCCAGCCACAGCGTGAACGCCATCTCGTCGCCCTCGGCCACCCGGTCGGGCGCGGCCTGCACCCGCACGACGATCGGCGGCGGCGTGATGGCCGCCATGCTCGCCGATCGGCGGTGGAACGCCGCCACGCGGTCGAGCGGGGCCCGAACGCGGAATCGGTGCCGGAAGATCATCGGGCACCCGTCATCATGGGCTCCGGCTCGGCCTCGAGGGCGCCCAGCACCGCCAGCAGCGTCGCGGTCGACGGGATGTCGTACATCGCCGCCCCGTCGTGGCGGTAGCGCAGGCGCCCGCGGCGATCGACGATCGCGAGCGTCGGCAGCCGGCCGAGGCGCAGCCAGCTGAAGCGCTGCCCGAAGGCGCCCGCGACGGCGTGGTCGGGGTCCGCCAGCCCGACAAAGGGCAGCTTCTCGCGCGCCCAGTAGGCGGCGAAGGCCGCCTGGTCGTCGGGCCCGACGACGACGACCGCGGCACCGTGAGCGGTGATCTCAGCGTGGTCCTGGCGCAACTGCGCCATGTGCCGGCGGCAGAACCCTCAGGTGAAGCCCCGGTTGAAGACCAGCACCACGTGCTGCCGGCCGCGGAAGTCCGACAGACGCACGTCGCGCCCGGCGGTGTCGGCCAAGACGAAGTCGGGCGCCGTCTCGGCCGCGTCGGCCGGGATCACGGCCGCGTCGAAAGTCGCCACGTTGTTCATTTCGGTGCTCCTTGGAATGTTCATTTCAGTGCTCCCTGGAATCTCAACGACGCCGGAACGACGCCCGTCCCGCCCGACCGGCCGACCATGGCCAGCGCCGTGCTCACGACCATGCCCAGGGCCGCCGGGGCGGCCAGCCCGTGCCAGACCGCGATGCCGGTCCAGAAGACCATCATCAAGAAGGCGCTGGTGACCAGCGCGGGCGGCGGCACGGCCGATGCGCCCCGCGCGCCGTCACGCGCGAGCCACCACCGGGCGATGCCGACGGCGACGAAGCCGGTCAGCAGCCAGCCGGCGAAGTTCGACGCCGGCACGCCGTGGTACCACCCGCCGCCCGCGTACGTCCAGTAGCCCAGCCGCACCGCGCCCGGGTCCAGCACGAGGTCGCAGGCCACCAGGACCCACGATCCGGCGGCCGCCGCGCGCCACGGCGCGGGCCGGGCGCTGCCCACGCCCAGGCGCCCCGCCACGCCGACCGCCCCGAGGACGAGCGGGACGTAGGCCAGCGGCAGCAGGACGGGGACGACGCCGAAGGCCAGCGGGCCCAGCCCGGGTCCGTAACGGAAAGCGCCATACGGCACGCCCGTCGTCACGCCGAACGCTTCGATGGCGTAGGCGTAGGCGGCGAGGATCAAGAGCAAGCCCGCGGCGGACCGCGCGCCGCGCCAGCGGCGGAGGGCCAGGCAGGCCGGCGCGGCGATGAGCAGGTTGCCCGCCACCGCCAGCGGCACGCCGGCCGGGTGAGCGGGGAACACGCGGACGAAGAAGCCCGCGCCGAAGAGCGCCAGCGCGACGATCAGCCACCGGCGCGACAGCCTGGCCGGCGGGTCCGGGACCCTATCGTCCATGGCGTCAGACCCCCGCGGCCGCGACGAACAGCACGAACCCGACCGCCGCGTTCAGCGCCGGGAAGGCCCAATAGGCGCGCCCGACATGCGTCGGCCGTGCGACCAGCGCCGCGGCCGCGACCGGGTAGATCGCGCCGATGAGCGCCAGCGGCGGGCCGATCACGACCCACGCCACGGCGGCCGCGATCGCCCACAGCCCCGCGCAGACGGCCAGCGCGCCGCGCGCGCCCAGCGCGGTCGCGGTCGTCGCCAGCCCGGCCGCGCGGTCGGCCGCGATGTCCGGCACGGCCGAGAAGATGTGCATCGCGGCCGTCCAGCACGCGGCGCCGGCCAGCGCGACGAGCGGCGGCCAGGTGTCCGCCACCTGGACGAAGCCGAGGGCGCCGGGCACGGCGTACAGCACGTTGGACGCGGCGTCCAGCCCCGGCCGCGCCTTGAAGCGGATGGGCGGCACGCTGTAGCCCGCGCCGAGCGCCAGGAACGCCAGCATGCAGACCCGCGCCGGCCACCCTGGTGCCGCGGCCGCGAGCACGAGGCCGAGCGCGGCCGACGCCGCCACCGCCGTGGCGACCGCCCGCCGCTCCGGACCGGCCAGCCGGTGCTCGCGCGTGCCCTTCTTCGCGTTGTGCCGGTCGGTGTCGGCGTCGGACAAGTCGTTGACGCCGTACAGGAAGACGTTGGCCGGCAGCAAGAAGTAGAGCAGGTGCGCCCAGAAACCCCCGCTGGCGAAGTCCGCCGGCGACGACGCGCCGGCCGTGTAGCCGACGAGGTAGGGCCCCGCCAGGTACAGCCAGAAGCGCGGCCGGCTGACGGCGAGCAGCATCCGCGTCATGCTACCGCCACGGGACGAGCCGCGCCAGCGACGCGGAGAGACCGCGGGGTGCGGACAGCGCGGTCGCCGCGGCGTTCCGCGCGATGCATGCCAGGATCCGGACGGCCGACGGCTTGACCTGCCGCTCGAAGACGACGCCGGGGCGCCGGGCGATCTCCTCGGTCGCCCACAGGTACATGTCCGCCGCCGTCTGGATGGGGATCCGCGCCCGCGGCGGCAGGTAGGCGTAGCCGACCTCGGCCTGCGCCTGCCAGCGGCGGTAGCGCGCGATCTCATCGCGCATGAGCGCCGCGAACCGCTCGGGCCGGGCGGCGACTTCCGCCGCGTCGAGCGACGCCAGGCCGTGCCGCTCCAGCACCGTGCGCGGCAGGTAGGTGCGCCCGAGCTCCCGGTCGTGCGCCACGTCGCGCAGGAAGTTGGCGTACTGCATGGCCTTGCCCAGCCGCCTGGCCGCCGGGAGCGCGGCTTCCGGCAGGTCCAGCAGCCGCGCCATGTACAGCCCGATGACCTCGGCCGAGCCGTACATGTAGCGCTCGACCGCGTCGAGGGTCGCGTACGTCGCCTGCGAAAGGTCCTGGCGCATGGCCTCCAGGAAGCTCTCGGTCCAGGCCGGGTCGAAGCCCTTGCGGCCGGCCAGCTCGACGAAGCCGTCGATGACCGGATCGCCCGCCGGCCGGCCCGCCAGGGCGGCTCGGTAGCGCGCGGCGAAGGCTTCGAAGCCCGCCCCGTCCTGCGGCACCTGATCCACGAAGTCGTCGGCGGTGCGCACGAAGGCGTACAGCGTGAAGACGTCGCGCTTGACGGCGCCGCTGAAGAAGAGGCTGGAGTAGAAGTAGGTCCGGCTGCCCTTGTAGAAGATGCGGACGAGGCGTGAGGCGATCATGCACCGATCTCCTGTGCGACGAGCTGCGACGAGATGAGGGTCATGGGCACGCCGACCCCGGGATGGGTGTAGTGCCCGGTAAAGTGCAGGCCCCGCACGGTCTGGCTGCTGCGGCGGGGACGGAAGAGCGCCGTCTGGCGCAGCGTGTGCGCCAGACCGAGCGCCGTGCCGCGGTACGCGTTGTAGCGGGCCGTGAAGTCGCGGTGGGCGAACGACCGCCGCACGACGATGCGGTCGCGGATCGGCTCGCCGAGCTGGTGCTCGAGGTCGTCGAGGATCATCGCCTCGAAGCGCGCCCGCCCCGCGTCGGTGTCCTCGAGCCCGGCGGCCACGGGCACGAGCACGAAGATGTTCTCGGCGCCCGCCGGCGCCACGCCCGGGTCGGTCTTGGACGCGGCGCACACGTAGTACGACGGGCGGTCGGGCCACGCCGGCCGCTTGAAGATGGTGTTGAAGTGGTCCATCCAGTCGTGCTGCAGGAACAGCGTGTGGTGGGCCAGGCCCGCCACCGGCCGGTCGAGGCCGAGGTAGAGGATGAACGCCGACGGCGCCACCACCCGCGATTCCCAGTAGCGGTCGGAGTACTGGCGGTAGCGCGGCTCGAGCAGGCGCGTCTCGACGTGGTGGTAGTCGGCGTTGGCCACGACGACGTCGGCGTCGATGACGCCCGTGTCGGTCTCGACCCCCACCGCGCGGCCGTCGCGCACGACGATCCGCCGCACCGGCCGGTTGAACTCGAACCGCGCCCCGGCATCCTCGGCCAGCCGCTGCATGCGTGCCACCACGGCGCCCATGCCGCCCATCGGGTACCACACGCCCATGGCGAGGTCGACGTGCGACATGATGTTGTAAAGCGCCGGCGTGTTGTCGGGCGCCCCGCCCAGGAACACCATGCTGTACTCCAGCACCTTGCGCGCCCGGTCGGAGCTGAAGTAGCCGCGGACGTAGCGGTCCAGGTTCGTGAACACGTTGAGCCGGGCGCCCTCCACCAGCATCCGGCGGTTGAAGAAGTCGGTCAGCCGCCGGTAATCGCGGTAGACGAACCCGTTCATCGCCACGTCGTACTGGTAGGCCGCCCGCTCGAGGTAGCGCTCGAGCTTCTGCCCGCCGCCAGGCTCGAAGGTGTCGAAGAGGGCCACGGTCGCCGCCAGGTCCGCCGGGACGTCGACGACGTCGCGCGCGCCGAAGTAGACGCGGTACGACGGCGACAGCCGCCGCAGGTCGAGCTCGGCCTCGGCCGACGTGCCCATCTGCTGGAACCAGCGCTGGTACACGTCGGGCATGAGGTACCACGACGGGCCGAGGTCGAACCGGAAGCCGTCGTGCTCCCAGACCGTGGCCCGGCCGCCGGCGTGGTCGAGCTGCTCGACCACCGTGACGGCGTGTCCCCGCCGGGCCAGGAGCCCGGCCGCCGCCAGCCCGCCGAACCCGGCCCCGATGATGACGATGCGCTGTGCCAATCTGGCCTCCCCTCGTTGGTTCCCGCCCGGCCGCCTCGTCCCCGGCGCGGCGCGCGCGGGCCATGTCGGCGGGCATCACGAGACCATCGTGATCCGTGACGCAGGCCAGTATAGCACGGTGTCCGCAGTTTGTCTAGTATCTGTATAGTTATTGAACGGCTTTGGGCTGGCGATGAGCGTCCCGCGCCGCCGCGTACACCGCCAGCGCGCGGGCCCGGGCCAGGCCGTGGTCCACGATCGGCGCCGGGTAGTCGCGGCCGACGACGCAGCCGGCGGCCCGCTGGGCCGCGGCCGGCAGGGTCCACGGGGCGTGGACGAACGCGTCCGGCACGCCGGCCAGCTCGGGCACCCAGCGCCGCACGAATTCGCCGCGGGGGTCGTGGGTGACGCCCTGGGTGACGGGGTTGAAGACGCGGAAGTAGGGCGCCGCGTCGGTGCCCGTGCCGGCCGCCCACTGCCAGCCGCCGTTGTTGGCGGCCGGGTCGCCGTCTACGAGGTGGCGCATGAAGTGGCGCTCGCCGGCGCGCCAGTCGACGAGGAGGTCCTTGACGAGGAACGCGGCGACGACCATCCGGGCCCGGTTGTGCATCCAACCCGTGGCGGCGAGCTGGCGCATCGCGGCGTCGACGAACGGGTAGCCCGTCCGCCCCGCCTGCCAGGCCGCGAGGTCGTCGGGATCGTCGCGCCAGGCGACGGTGCGCAGGTCGGCCCGGAAGCTCTCGCGCCGCACGCCCGGGAAGTGGTGGAGGATGTGTATGTAGAACTCGCGCCACGCCAGCTCGGTCAGCCACCCGT
>CAYQBA010000231.1:0-6344 GCA_964415605.1 uncultured Anaerolineales bacterium
TCGGTCGCGGTCGGGACCGGTGTGTCGGTCGCGGTCGGGACCGGGGTGTCGGTCGCGGTCGGGACAGGCGTGTCGGTTGCGGTCGGCAACGGCGTGTGGGTGGCCGTCGGCACCGGCGTATCGGTGGCCGTCGGCACCGGCGTCGCCGTATCCGTCGGCAACGGCGTCGGCGTGCTCGTCGGAAGCGGAGTTGCCGTCGGCGTGTTCGAGGGCGTGGGGGTGTTCGACGGCGTCGGCGTGAACGTCGGCGTGGGCGTCGGCGTCGGCGTGAACGTCGCGGTGGGCGTCGGCGTCGGCGTGCGGGTGTTGGTCGGCGTTGGCGTGGCGGTCGGCAGCGTCTGCGATACCCTGACCTGGGCCGCGGTAAAGCCGACCTCCGGCTCATCCGGGCCGAAGACCCACACCAAGAGGTAGTAGCGCGTCCCCGCCGTCAGCACCGCGCTGACCGACGATTTCGTGCCACAGCTATCGTCGTTGCACGCCACGTGCGTGATCGTCCCGTTGCATGTCGCCGTGGACGAGTAGATCGCCATCACCGGATCGACCAGCGTGGTGCCGGTCGGCGGGGAGCACGTCTCGAACGTGTACGTCGCCGTCGTCGACGGCACGAACGTGTACCACACGCTGCGCGAGAGGTTGTTCGTGCAGCTCGGTGCCGCCGGGTCCCCCGTCGTCGTCGCCGCCGTCATGTCCGTCACGAGCGCCGCCGTGTAGGGGAACGGCCCGCCCGCCGGGATCGTCACCGCGTTCGCGCACAGGTCGTTTGCCGGCGGCTCACGCTTGACCCGAAGCTGCACCGCCGCGCTGCCCGGCGGCGGCTCCGCCGCGCCCTTCTTCCAGACCACCACGTAGTACGTCGTGTTGGCCGTGAGCTGCGTCGTCACCACGGACTGCGTCCCGCAGCTGTCGTCGTTGCAGACCACCGGCGTGTACGTGCCCCCGCAGCCGCCCGACACCGTGTAGATCCCGATGACGGTGTCCGACAGCGTGGTCCCCGTGGTGCCCGCGCACGTCTCGAACGTGTACGTGGACGTCGTCGCCGGCCGGAAGGTGTACCAGACGCTGCGCGAGAGGTCCGACGCACAGCTCGGTGCCGGCGGATCGCCCGCCGTCGTCGCCGACGCCACGCTGCCCACCACCGGCGCCAGGTACGGGAACGGCCCGGTGGGGGGGATCACCTCCGACCGCGCGCACGTGTCGTTGTCCGGCACCGGCACGCTGACCCGCAGCTGCACGGCCGTGGCGCCCTCGGCCGGCGGCGCCGACCCGCGCTTCCAGACCACGATGTAGTACGGCGTGCCGCCCGTCAGGTCGGTCGTCACCGACGCCCCCGCGCCACAGCCGTTGTCGCTGCAGATCACCGGCACGTACGTGCTCCCACAGCCCGCGTTGGCCGTGTACACCCCGATGACCGTGTCCGTGACCGTCGTCCCCGTGGTGCTCCCACACACGTCCAGCGTGTACGTCGCCGTCGCCGGTGGCGTGAACCGGTACCAGACACTGCGCGAGACATCCGACTGGCAGCTCGGCACCGGCGGGTCACCCGTCGTCGTCGCGTCCGTGATGTCCACCGTCGTCGACGTCAGGTACGGGAACGGCCCCGTCGTCGGGACCACCTCGGCCGTTCCGCACGCCTCGTTGGCCGGCGGGATGCTTGGCCGCGACACCCGCAGCTGCACCGCGGTGTTCCCGCCGGTCGGTGGGGCGACGTCGTACTTCCACACCAGGACGTAGTAGGTCTCCCCTGCCGTCAGGTACACGCCGTTGACCACCGCCTGGTTGTTCTCGACCGTGCAGCCATTGTCGTCGCAGCCCGTCGGCACCTCTACCATCGCGCCGCCGCAGCTTCCGATCAGCGACGTGTAGATGCCCATGACGGTGTCGTCGACCGTGGTGCCGGTCGGTGCGTCGGCGCACGTCGACAGGCTGTAGCTGCCCGAGAGCGTCGGCGTGAACACGTACCAGATCGAGTAGGCCACCAGCGGCTGGCAAGTCGGCGGCGGCGGGTCGCCGTTCGTCGTCGCCGTCGAAATGTCCGTGGTCGTCGACGTCAGGTGCGCGAACGGGCCGTTGCCCGGGATGACCTCGGCGTTCGGGCACTCGTCGTTGGCCGGCGTCGTCAACTGGCGCGTCACCCGCAGCTGCACGGCCGTGTTGCCGGCGGTCGGCGCGCCGGCGCCCTTCTTCCACACCAGGACGTAGTACTGCCGCCCGGCCACCAACGCCGCCGTCGTCACCGCCTGCAGGTCCTCGCTGCCACAGCTGTCGTCGTCGCACGCGCCCGCCACCTGCGTCAGCGTCCCGTTGCAGCGCGCCGTCGACGCGTAGACCGCCACCACCGTGTCGTCGACCGTGGTGCTCGTCGGGGCATCGGCGCAGCTCGAGAACGTGTAGTCGCCGGTCGCGGCCGGCGTGAACGCGTACCAGACGCTGCGCGATACGCTTGACTGGCAGCTCGGGGCGGCCGGGTCGCCCGTCGTCGTGGCCTCGCCGATGTTCGGCGTCACGTCCGTGACGTACGGGAACGGGCCACTGCCCGGGATGAACTCGGCGCCGGCGCAGAGATCGTTCGCCGGCGCCTCCCGCACCACCCGGAGCTGCACGGCCGTCTGGCCTTCCGGCGGCGCCGCCGAGCCCTGCTTCCAGACCACGATGTAGTAGGTCGTGCCCGCCGTGAGGTCTGTCGTGATCCGCGCCCCCGACCCGCAGCCGTCGTCGCTGCAGATCAGCGGGATGAACGAGCCGCTGCAGCCGCTCGACGACGTGTAGATGCCCATCACGGTGTCGCGCACCGTCGTGTCGGTCGTGTCGATGCACGTGTCCAGCGTATACGTCGATGACGTCTGCGGCGTGAACGCGTACCAGATGCTGCGCGAGACGTCCGACGCGCAGCTCGGCGTCGGCGGGTCGCCGCTTGTCGTGGCCAGCGTGATGTCCTCGGTCACGGTCGTCAAGTACGGGAACGGGCCGCCACCCGGCACGGCGAGCGCGCCCGAGCACGTGTCCTGTCCCTCGATCTCCGGGGCGTCCAGGCCGTGCGCCGAGAACGCCGCGTCGATCTCCGGGTAGTGCGGCGTCCCGTTGAGGATCGTGTCGTCGTCGTCGTCGAGCGTCAGGATGTCCACCGTCACCGACGGGTGGATGCGGTGGTTGCCGATGATCTCCTGGCCGATGTAGTACAGGCGCGTCAGCTGCAGCCCGACCGTCGAGCCCTCGGACGCGATCAGCCCCGAGCGCATGTCCCAAAACGCTCCGCCGATGACCAGGCCGCACGTGTGCGACCCGCCCGAGCACGGGTAGCTGTAGTTCTGGGTGTCGACGTTGCGCAGACAGCCGCTGCCCTGCCCGAAGAAGTCGTGGCCGATGCAGGCGCTGTTGAGGTACACGGCCGACAGCACGTCCGACATGCCCTCGTGGTAATCGCCGCTATCGGGCCCGCCGGTGATGCGGTCCGTCACCGTGTGGCCGTACTCGTGGTAGATCACGCTCGCGTAGGCCGTGTTGGGGCAGCCGTTGCCGGCGCGGTAGAAGTTGATCGACGAGTTGCCGAGCGTGGCATACGCGTTGCACGAGTTGTTGATGTTCACGCGCGTCGGCATCGCGATGTCTATTGCCGTGAGCCCTGGCGCCCAGGACTTGATGGCGTTGTGGATCAGCGTCGTGTGCACGAACCCGTTGACCTGCGACGTCAGGAACTCCGACGGGTTGGGGTTGAGCAGGAAGTTGGCCGGCCCCGGCGGCGTGATGGTCAGGCTCTCGGACACGAGCCCGCCGGTGCCTTGATTTTGGATGAGGCTCCACTGGCCCTGGAGGTCCGCGATCACCGTCACCGATCCGGTGCCTCCGTGGGGGATCACGAAGTTGCCGTTGGCCCCGGCATACGCGGTGTTGCCCCCGGTCACCCGCACCCGCGCGCCGCCGACGACCAGCGTCTGCGGGGAGTTGTTGCCTTGATCCGGCAGCGGCGGTGGGGACTGCTTGCCGTCGACATGGCCGTTGATGTCGGTGTGATAGAGCGCCGGCTGGTCGTCGACGAGCTTGCCGGTCGCGGCATCGATGAACACGTGCCGGCGAGTCGGCGGCTCGGCGTCGTCGGCGATGAAGAAGTGCCACGTGAGGACGGGCGCACGACCCTGGCCATCCGGCGCGTGGTAGGCCAGCTCGGGGGTCGAGACCGCGGTCAGGCCGGGGAACAGCGCGGCCGCCCGTGCCACGGCGCCGGCACCGGAGAGCGACGGGGCGGCGGCCACGCCGGAGACCGGCACGATCGAGGCGTTGACGAGCACTACCGGGAAGCCAGGCTCGTTGCGGACGAGGATCTTCAGCCAGCGATCGTAGACGGGGATGTCGTCGACCGCCTGGGCGTACAGGAACACCGTGAAGCGGCCGTCCCGGACTGTCTGGCTGCCGGCGGGGCGGAGCTGGCCGCTCGGGACCCCGTACAGGTCGATGTGGCGTGCCAGGAAGTCGCCGGCCGCGCCGGCGGCGGTGGCGCCGCCCGCGAAGCCGCTGCCGTAAATCTGGGACGGCACGCCGTCGAACATGGTGACGCGCGCACCGGGATGCGCAGCGGTGAAGGCGGCGATGGCGCCCGGGCGAGGGTCGGGCTGGGCGGGCTGCGCCGGCTGGGCGGGCGGCGATGCTTGCGCGGGGGCGGTGGCGGACAGAACGAGCGCCAGGACGGCGATGACCGACGCCGCCAAGCAGATGATGCGGGCCCAGGGGCCGACCGTTGATCTCATGACGCGATCCACTTCGTGTTTGGGGCGTGGTCGGGGCCCGAGGCGACGGCGGGCGCGGGGGGCGGCGTCGACGGGGCGCGACTGCGGCGAACGGGTGATCCTGAGAGCGCGGCGATCGAACCGGCATTGTACACCGCGCGTCAAGTCGGCGCGTGGGCAGCGGGGCCAACTCCGGCTGACGATATGACGCATGAGGGGCGGCTCGGGGAACGGCCGAATTGGCCGCGGCCCCCGGCGCCGATGGCGACCCGCCGTCCATCCGCCCGGCTTGCAGACGTCACCTGCGATCGGGGGTAACGCAATCGCCCGCCATCCCGTTGAAAGCGCGTGCGATTCGGGTGTGCCGCCGTGCGCGCCCGGAGTCTCCCCCAGCGCCCCGAGTGCCGCGATCCCCGTACGGCCCACCCGTACGGCAGACGAGAGCGAGGTTCCCATGCCCAGGCCATCCAGGCATCCACGTCCCCTCACGCCGCGCATTGGCGCCAGCATGTTGCTGGTCGTTGTCGGCCTCCTGTGGGCCGGCCGCGCGGGCGCCCAACCGCTGGCCCCGGCGGCCGAGCGTGGCGCAGGCGCCGCGGCGCCCGCCATCGGCGCCCCCGTCTCGACCGATGCGCCGGCACGCGCGCCCGCGTCGCCCCGCGCCCCGTGGGGCGCCTTCGGCCCCGACTACGCCGGCTGCGGCGGCGCCACCGCCCCGATCGTCAACGCCGCCTACGAACAGCGGGTCGTCGAGCTCGTCAACGTCGAGCGGGCGTATCACGGCGGGCTGCCGCCGCTCAAGCGCACCGGCACCCTCGACGGCGCGGCGCGCTACCACAGCACCGACCTGGGGCAGGACAACTACTTCGAGCACGACTCGTACGACCGCGACGCCGGCGGCAGCCTCGTGCTGGCCTGCGGTTGGGTCGCGCGCGTCCAATCCTATTACGGGACCTACAACGCCCTGGCCGAGAACATCGCGGCCGGATACAGCTCGCCCGAGTCCGTGATGCTGGGCTGGATGAACAGCACAGGGCACAAGGCCAACATCCTGAGCACCGCGGTGCGCGAGATCGGCGTCGGGTACTTCTGCTGCGCTGGCGCGTACTCCCGCTACTGGACCCAGGACTTCGGGCGCAAGTCCAGCTACTACCCGCTGGTGATCAACCGCGAAGCCGGCACGACGACGTCTACCGCCGTCAACCTCTACCTGTACGGCACGTGGTCCGAGCTGCGCCTGCGCAACGACAGCGATGCCTGGGGGGCGTGGCAGCCCTTCGCCAACCACGTCGCCTGGACCCTCGCCAACACCCCGGGCACGCGCACCGTGCACGCCGAGATGCGCACCGGCACGTCCACCACGTCGGCCAACGACAGCATCGACCTGGTCAGCGGGACCGCGACGACGACCCCCACCTCGGTGTCGACCGGCTCCCCGACCGCCACCGCGGCGGGCCCGACGGCCACGCACACGTCGACGGCCACTCGGACGGCGACGCCGACCCGGACGGCCACCCGGACCGCGACGCCGCCGCCGACGAGCACGGCGACGGTGCCGCCGACGGCCACCGCGACGCCGCCGCCGACGAGCACGGCGACGGTGCCGCCGACGGCCACCGCGAC
>CAYQBA010000232.1:0-6339 GCA_964415605.1 uncultured Anaerolineales bacterium
GCGCCGCCGTGCCGCCGCGCCCCACCGCCCCCGATCCGATCCCATGTCCGTGGTCATCACCGTGCCCTCATGCACCACCTGCCGCCAGCCGGTCCCTGCCCCGACGGTCCGTATGCCGCCCGCACCGCTCGCGCATCGTCGCCCCAACGGGGCACCGTCGACGTCGGCCCGGAGCAACGCCCCGGGGACCCGCCCCGACCGTCGCCCCGCCCCGCGAATCCCGGTGGGCGGGATGCCGCTCCCGGCCATCGGCGGGGCTTCACGCCCCCGACGGCAGCACGTCGCCGGCCGTCACGACGACCCGCTCGCCGGCGACGGTCTCGACCTCGAGCGCCCCCGCGCCGGTCACCCCGACCGCCCGTCCGCGCACGACCGCGTCGCCCTGCCGCACGACCACGACCCGGCCGATGGTCTCCAGCCGTGCGGACCAGCACGGCACGAGCGGCACGCCCGCCAGGCAATCCGCGTAGTGGCCGTCGATCGCGTTGAGCACCGCGGCCGCGAGGTCGCCGCGATCGAGGCCGCCCACCGTGCCCGGTGCGGCCGCGTGGGCGTCGCGGCCCGCGTCACACGTTAAAACCCCGGGCAGTTGCGCGAGGCTCGCGCCGCCCGGCGGCAGGTCGGCGCGGGATTGGTGGACGTTGAGCCCGACGCCGACAAGCACGGCCGGCCACGCCCCGCCGCCCGCCGCGTCGCGCGGCCGGTCACGGACCTCGGCCAGGAGCCCGGCGACCTTGGCGCCGCCGGCCAGGACGTCGTTGGGCCACTTGAGGGCGACGGTGACCGCGGGGGAGACATGGCGCCGGGCGACGTCGGATACGCCGAGCGCGGCGGCCATGAGGATCTCGGGGAAGCGCGCCCGCGGCAGCCCGTGGCCGGCGGGTCGGACCAGCACCGCCAGCAGCACGGCCGCGCCGGGCGGCGCCTCCCACCGCCGGCCGAGCCGGCCTCGGCCGGCCGACTGGGTGTCGGCAACGACGACCGTGCCTTCGGGCGCGCCGGCGTCGGCCAGCGCGGCGAGGTCGTCCAGCGTGGACGCCACCCGGCCCCGCGCGACGACGGGGCCGGCGAGGCGTGCGCCCGTAAGCCTGGCCTGGATCCGGCAGGAGTCGAGATCCGCCGGAGGGGGGACGTCCGCGATGGGTGTCGGCGGGTGGTTCACGTCACGGCCGCCGGTCGCTCGCGCACGCGAATGCCGTCCGCCCAGGCCCAGCGGCGCCAACCGGCTCCGGTTCTGTTTGGCGCCGGTGCCACTCGGTCAGTCCACCCATCGCGGCCGTCAGCCCGTGCCGGCCGCGACGGTCAGTACTCGAGCTTGCGCGGGAGCGTCTTGGCCTCGGCGATCCAGCCCGCCACCTGGTTCTCGGTCGGCAGGCGCCGGACGGCGTCCTTGTCGGCGTTGACCGCGGTCATCTTCTGGAGCAGGTTCGCGGCATTGCGCTGGGCCAGCTCGGGCACGGTGTCGACGCCAGCCAGCTCGAGCAGGTCGGAGTACTCCTCGCCGATGCCCTTGATCCGGTCGAGGTCGGCGCGGTTGGCCCACTTGAGGATCAACGTGTCGCTGATGCCGCTCTGCTCCGCCAACTCCTTGCGCCCCTTGGCGGTCGTGCAGCGGTCGAGCAGCTGCGCGGTGGTCGTGATCCCGCACGCGTTGAGCTTCGCGGCGTAGGCCTCGCCGATGCCCTCGATGTCCTTGATGTTGCGCATGTCGATCCCTCCAGATGGTCGTGGTCGATGCCGGTTGGGGGTCCCGCCGTGCCGGCGGCCCGCCGATGATTATAACCCATCGCCGCGGCGTGCCCGGCGGGCCAAACTTGACCGCGCCGATCCCGCGCGTACCATCCGTTAGCGCGGCCTTAACCCCCCGACTGGCCTGTCGAAGACGAGAAGAAGGAGCACTGGCACCCATGAGCGCTGACCTGATCGCGCACGCGCGCGCCCTGATCGAGGAGCACGGCGTCCGGTTCGTGAACATGCAGTTCACGGACATCTCGGGCCACGTCAAGACCATCACCATCCCGGTGCACGCGTTCGACGACGCCGTTGAGCACGGGGTGTGGTTCGACGGCTCGTCGATCGAGGGATTCGTGCGCATCGCCGAAAGCGACATGTACCTCGTCCCGGACCTGGCGACGTTCGCGGTGATCCCGTGGGAGCGCGGCGGCCACGCCGTCACGGCACGCGTGATCTGCGACGTCCACACGCCCGACGGCGAGCCGTTCGCGGGCGACCCGCGCGGCGTCCTCAAGCGGATGCTGCGCGAGCTCGCGGAGCTGGGCTACCGCTACAACACCGGCCCCGAGCCGGAGTTCTTCCTCTTCCGGCGCGATGCGACCGGCCGCGCGATGCTCGAGCCGCACGACCAGGCAGGCTACTTCGACGTATCGACGGACCTCGGCACGGACGTCCGCCGGCAGATGGTGGACGCGCTGCAAGCGTTCGGCATCGAGGTCGAGGCGGCGCACCACGAGGTGGCCGTCGGGCAGCACGAGATCGACTTCCGCTACGGCGACGCGCTGCGGACGGCGGACAACGTCGTCACGCTGCGGGTGGCGGTGAAGGCGGTGGCCCAGCGCAACGGGCTGTATGCATCGTTCATGCCCAAGCCGATCGCGGGGATCAACGGGTCGGGGATGCACGTGCACCAGAGCCTGGCCAACCTGTCGGACGGCAAGAACGCGTTCGTCGACGCGGCCAGCGGCGACCTGAGCCCGCTGGCGCACCACTTCATCGCGGGCCAGCTGGCGCACGCGCGGGGCTTCGCGGCGGTGGTGGCGCCGCTGGTCAACAGCTACAGGCGGCTGGTGCCGGGCTTCGAGGCGCCGGTGTACGTCTCATGGGCGCGCAACAACCGTTCGGCCCTGGTCCGCGTGCCGCGGGTCAGCCCGGGACGGCCGCAGAGCACGCGGGTGGAGCTGCGCTGCCCGGACCCCTCGGCCAACCCCTACCTGGCCTTCGCCGCGATGCTGGCGGCGGGGATCGACGGCATCCGCCGCGGCCTCACACCGCCGCCGGCGGCCGAGGAGGACCTGTACCACCTCGACGCCGAGGCGCTCCGCGCGCGCAACCTCCAGACGCTGCCGGGCTCGCTGGGCGAGGCGTTGGGCGAGCTCGAGGCGGACCCCGTGATCGCGGGGGCGCTGGGCTCGCATGTCTTCGAGCGGTTCCTCGAGGGGCGGCGGCGGGAGTGGGACGAGAGCCGGCTGCACGTCAGCGGCTGGGAGATCGAGCGCTACTTCGAGACGTTCTGAGGGCCTCTCCGGGGACGTGAGCCTGCCCCCATGCGGTGGGCAGGAACGTCGCGTTGCAGCTCAGCCACGGGTCGATGGCGTCCGGCGGCAGCGCGTCCCCTGTCGAGGCCACCGCGACCTTGCGGAACCAGTCGAGGGCGTTCACGCCCTGCCGCGACGTGTAGGGCCGCGAGCCGCCGAGCGGGTTGGCCGGGTCGATGACCAGGCTGAACACGTGCTTGTCGGTGGCGGGGATGTAGGCGCGCAGGTTCGCCGGCTGGAGGCCGCCGAGCCCGCGGCGCAGCCCGAGCTGGTAGCCGCACTTCGAGATCTCGAGGTAGTCCGACAGCGTCGCGTCCTGCTGGCTGGCCAGGTAGCCGAACGGCCGCCACGGGCCCGCGCGCCCGTCGAAGTGCGCCGCGTGGGCGACGAGGAGGCGCTGGGTGTCGCCGAGGCAGTCGTCGGTGGCGCAGTAGGCCGGCAGGCGGCCGCGGGCGCCCCAGCGGTCCGCCAGGCGCTGCCCCTCGCGCGCCAGAAGCGAGGTCGGCTGCGGCGGCGCGATGCCGCTGTCCGGGATCAAGACCGTGCGCGGCCAGCGCTCGATGACCTCGGGGAAGTTGTAGATGGCGCCGAACCCCCCGGCCGACATGCCGCTCAGCACGACCGGCACATCGCCCGGGTAGCGCCGGTACATGTCCTCGACCACCCCGAGGAAGTTGAGGTGGCCGCGGTGCGTCACCTCGAACGTGGCGTTTGGATCCGGGTCGTAGTCGTACGGCGCGGTCATGCCGCCGGCAAACACGTCGCCGGTGCAATACGGCACCGCCACGTAGTGAAAGTCGCGGAACGGGTTGGCGGCGTCGGAGCGGTTGAAGTACGGGATCGCGTTGCCGACGATGGCGCTGGCCAGGCCGGTGAAGACGGCGTCGCTCATCACCGTGTCCTCGAAGTTCGGGAAGTCCATGCAGTAGAGCGACTTGGCGATGCCGGTGGCGCCGGCGGGGGCGCGGCCGTCCTTGAGGCAGGCGCCGCCGCCGTTGAGCAGGAAGAAGATGCCGGCGTCGGAACGCGAGGACGCGCTCAGGTAGTACTTGAACGGCGTTCCGCGCCCGCACGTCGCGCCGGGGATGGCGACGGCCTGCCACGCGCCGATCTGGTCGGTGCCGTCGGCGCCGTCGGCGCGGAGCGCGGCGGCGCCGGCCCGCAGGGCCCGCCCGAGGTCGTCGATGGCGGGGTCGGCCGAGTCGGCGCGCGCCGGCGTGGGCGCGGCGATCATCCAGCAGACGGTGGCCAGCGCGGCGGCCACGCGCGCGGCGCGGGCGGGGCGGGCGATCTCGCGGGAGATCCGGCGCGAGACGGGGCGGGCGTTCGAGTGCATGTCGGCATCCTCTTCGTTGGTGGCGTTGGCGGCGGGCGGGGAATGGTCCTCCGCGGCGCGGGCGGGCTGGATTGTACGCCCATGCTGACGAGACGTGAACCGCGCCACGGCAGGGTCGTCGGGGAGGCGTGTCGGCGGAGGGGAAGTATGCCGTACCACGGGATAGGGCTCCCGCGCTTGCCGCCGTCTGTCATTGGTCGCGATGTGCAGGCGGCGCCGCGGCGCCGGCAGTTCCAGCCGTGACGCGCTACGCGGCATCAGTGATTCAGTGTCCCCCAGAGATGAGGGCCGAAGACGCCAGCCGCACCCCGACGCCGTTGAGCCGGCCGCCGGGAACGGCCCCGCCGCGGTCCGCGGCGCGAGCGAGGTTTGATGGGGAGCTCCACGACCCGCCCCGCACCACCCGGCGGGAGCTCGGCGGGGCATCCGGCTCCTCGCGCCCGTCGGCGGCGTCGTAGGGGTACTTCCAGTCCGGCGCGTCCGCGTCCTCTCCCCACAAGCTTGACGTCCACATCGCGACGTTCCCCGCCATGTCGCTCATGCCCTCCGGCGTGTCACCCAGGGCAAAGATCCCGACCGGATTCGGCCGTTTGAGGTGCGTCTCCAGCGTGTTGCCGGAGGCCGCATCGAACGCATCGCCGTACGCAAAGCACCGCGCCTCTCTGCCACGCGCCGCCGCCTCCCACTCCACCTCCGTCGGCAGGCGAAACGTCTGCCCGGTCTGTGCGGTCAGCCACGCCGCATACGCACGCGCCTCGAACCACGAGATCCCCACCACCGGTTGCGCGGGGTTGTTGTACCGCTCATCTCGCCAGAAGCGCGGCTCCGTCTCGCGTCTGCCCGGATACAGCTCCGCCAGGTGCGCCTCGAACTGGACTGGGGTCATCGCCAACCGCCGCAGCCAGCGCTCGTACACGTCGTCGTCGATTTGCCCTCTGTCGTGCCAGTTCTCGACCAGGTGCGGGTTGGCCTTGATATATCGCAACCCATCGCGAGCGCTCTGCTTCGAGCCTTCCGCTGTGCCTTCGCCGCTCCGCCAGGCCCGCCCGGCCTCGGTGTCCCACCACCGCTCGTCGTCGTAGCCGCCCGCCGCCCTGAAGCAGGCGTACTCGGCGTTCGTCACCGGACACTGCCCGATCGCAAAGCCGGGGATCGCGACGGTGTGACGTGGCACATGGGCGCGATCGTCCTTCCCTGTGGTCGGTTCGAAGATCGGCTCATCCCCCCCGATCGGATACGCCCCGCCCGCGATCGTCACCATCGGCGGCAAGAGGTACTCCCCGTACGGCCCCATCCGCCGCTCGAAGCGCGGATCGCCCAACCAGCCCAGCGCCATCCCCGCGTCGATCCGCGCCCGCAGGTCCGCGCCGGCGTCGCGGCTCCGCGCCACCAGCGCCCAGCGCAGCGCGTCGACGAGGTCCGCCGGCAGCCGCTCCGCCACCATCGGCTGCGCCGCGCACCGTCCCGCCAGCGCCAGGTTCGTCGCCGCCATGACCCCGCGGACGAAGTCCGCCGGGTCCGCCGTCATCGCCGCCGCCAGCACCGTCGTCTCCTCCCAACCCGTCGTCGGCAGCGGCGGCAGCGTCTCGGACGGCGGCAAGGTCGCCAGAAGCTCGGCGACGCTCGGCCGGATCTCCGCCGCCCGCCACGGCGCCCGGACCAATTCCGGCCGCGGTTCCCGCGCCAGCACCCGCGCCGCGAAGTACTCCTGGATCAGCTGATGCCGGTACA
>CAYQBA010000233.1:0-6258 GCA_964415605.1 uncultured Anaerolineales bacterium
GCGATTGACGGCCCCTGACCACTGCGCTAGGATAGCCGCCGAAGCGCACCCGGCGACCCGGCGCTCCCACCACCCCACCTGGCGAGGCTCCCATGACCCTTGATCCGCCGTCGGCGGCCCGACCCTCCCGCGGGCCGCTGGGCTTCGCGCGCGCTGGCCTGGGCGTGTTGTTCGGGCACGGGCTGACCCTCGCGCTCGTCGTGATCATCGGCGCGCTGGGCGCCCTGCTCGGCGTCACGGCCGTGGTGGTGCCGGCCGTCGCGGCCGGCGCGATCTTCCCCGCCGCCGATCTCGCCAACCCGGATGTCCGTTGGCTCGCGGCGGGGCTGACCGCCGTGCTGGCCGTGCTGGCCGTCCCGTTCTTCGTCGTCTGGCTGGCGGGCGGCGCCGGCGCCGTCATCGCGGCCATCGGCGCGGCGATCACGGACCAGCCGAAGGGCGCCGCCGCCGCGTACGGCGCCGGGCTGCAGCGGGCGTTGCCGCTGCTCGGCGCCGCCGTCGTCACCCAGGTGATCCGCCTCGTGGCTTGGCTGCCCGGGTACTTCGTGCTGCTGGCCGCGGGGTTCTTCGTCGCGCTCGGTGCGCGGGACGCCAACCCGCGCCTGCAGCTCCTCGCCGTGCCGTTCGCGATCGCCTTCCCAATCATCCTGGCGGCCCTCGTCCACGTCCATCTGCGGCTGTCGTTCACCCCGTTCGCCGTCGTCCACGAGGACCTCGGCCCGATCGGTGCCGTCGAACGCAGCTGGGCGTTGACGCGCGGGCGCACGCTGCGGCTGGCCGGCACCGGCGCCGTGGTCGTGCTGGCGCTGGCGGCGCTGTTCGCCGGCGCGGTCGCCGCCGCGCGCGGGCTCGGCCTGACGCCCGACGTGGCCAACGGCATGATCGCCGACGCCGGCATCCGGCTGGCCGCGGCGCTCGGCCAGGCGCCCGAGGCCGGCTATACCGCGGCCGTCGGTCTGGCGATGGGCATCAACGCGGCCGTCCTGGCGGGCCTGCTCGGCGTCGGCCTGTGGGTCGTCAGCGTCTGGTCCGCGTTGTACTGGGACGCGCGGTCGCGCGATGCCCGCGGCGACACGGGCGACGGCGCCGGCGCGGCCGATCGGGGCACGACGGCGGGCGTGCCGGCCCCCGTCTTGGCGGCCGCCCCCGCCGTGCCGGCGACAACCGGCCCGGCCGCCCTCGATGCTCCGGATGCGGCGCTGAACGGCGACGCCATCGAAGCGCCGCCGGCGTCGGCCGCGCACCCCCCCGACGCCGACGAGCTGGCCCGGATGCGCGAGATCGACCTGGCGTGGTCGTACGTCCAGCCGCCGGAGTCCCCCGAGCCACCGGTCGAGGCGCCGCCGTGGTCGGCGCTGCCCATCGCCGCGCAGTCAGCGGAAGACGCGTTCGCGCCAGATTGGGACGCCCCGGCGGGTGAAACGGCGTGGACGCCGATCGACGACGACTTGCCACCCCCCGGAGCCGCGAGCTGGACGATGGACGAGCCCGGCTGGGCACCGCTCGAACCGGTGGATGTAGATGCGGCCGTCGGCAGCGAGGCGGACGGCCTGGACGGAGACGGGGACGCCGGCGCGCGCGCGGACTCGCCGGAAGTCGGCGCGGACATCGACGATGCCGGGTGGGGCGACGATGCGGTCTGGGAGCATGCGGCGGAGGACGTCGACGTCCGCGCGGCCGTCGACGCCGAACCGCCGGCCGAGTCCGACCGGCTCGAAGACGACGGCGCGCCGAGCACGGGCGCGCTGGCGTCGTAGGCGCCGCCGCCCGCCCGCCGCGTGTCGAAACGCGGCGAGCGGAGCGGAGAGCGCGGTGGCCGGAACCCCGGGGACCGTGGGCTTCCGGCCCGCCGGGCTGCGCTACGCCACCGTCTCGAGGTACGCGGCCAGGATGTCGCGCGCCGCGGCGAGGTCGGTCTTGTGCACCATCTCGGTGACGGTGTGGATGTAGCGCGTGCCGACGACGATGCCGACCGCCCGCGCGCCGGCAGCCGCCTGCTGGGCCGCCGCGCCATCCTGGCCGCCGGCGGCCAGGATCGTGCGCTGGTACGGAATGCCGCGGGTCCTGGCGAGCGCCTCGATCTCGCGAACCAGCCCGACGTCGGCGATGAACGACGAGTCCTTGAGGTGCAGGCCAAAGCCCTTGCCGTGCACCGTCACGCGCTCGGCATCCGGGACGCCCGGGGTGTCGCATGCCAGGGTGACGTCGAGCCCCAGGCCGATGTCGGGCTTGACCGCGTAGGCCGACGTGCGCGCCCCGCGCAAGCCCACCTCTTCCTGGACGGTGAACGAAACGTGGATCTCGCACGTGTGGCCGTTGCCGGACGCGGCCAGCTGCCGCACCGACTCGATGCCCAGCCAGCACGCGACCCGGTTGTCCATCGCCTTGCTGACGAGCTTGTCGCCGATCTCGATGAGCGGCTCGTCCATGACGACGAAGTCGCCGATCTGGACCTTCGCCTTGACGTCGTCGGCCGGCAGGCCGAGGTCGATGAAGAACTCCTTGACCTCGGGCACCTTCTTGCGGTCCTCGGGCGAGCTGATGTGGACCGGGCGGCCGCCGGGGTTCATCACGCCCTTGAGGTCACCGTTTTCAGTGCACACCAGCACGCGGCGGGAGAACAGGTTGCGGGCATCGAACCCGCCGACGGGGTTGACCCACAGCCAACCCTTGTCGTCGATATGCGAGACGAGGAAGCCGATCTCGTCCATGTGGCACAGCAGCATCACCTTGGTCGGCGGGCTGGCCGGCGCCCGGCCGGCGGGGGGGCGCGGATCGCGCCGGCAGATCAGCGACCCCATCGGGTCGACGGCGATGGCGTCGAAGAGGTCGGTCACCTCGGCGTGGATGAGGTCGCGCACGCGTTCCTCGCGGCTCGGGACGCCCGGTGTCTCGCACAGGCGCCGAAGTAGGTCGATGTTCATGTGGGGCAGCTCCGGTTCGGGTGGGGTGGGGTGGCCGGCGGCCAGCTTGGCGAATCGAACATCCGTGCTACAATGTCGTGCCGAGCCGGAACGGCGGTCAAGCTCGCGTGCTCACGGACGCCCCCGGGACCGCGGCGTAGACGCGGTGGGCGCCCTTCAGGCGGACAGCCAGCCGGCCGCGGCGCCGCTCGGCCTTGAGCGCTTCGAGGATGCGCGGCTCGCCGTGTTCCCGGAAGCACTGGACGATCTTGTCGCCGGTCTTGGGCGGCTCGCAGTACGCGACGATGGCGTCGCCGAGCCGTTCGATCGGGTCCGGAAGGGGCTGGCGCGGGTAGACGATCGTCAATCCCGGGTTGGGATCGACGCACGCCTCGCCCGGACGAAAGTCGAGCCGATCGGCATGCTCGGCCAGGAGCTCGCGGAGGCGCACGCGGATCTTGCTCGTGCCCCCCGACGCGCCGTGGCCGTGCACGACCCGGATCTCGGCCGCGCCGCCGGCGGCAACGGCGGCGTTGTAGGCGTGCGTGAAGCGCGCCAGGGCCTCGGCGACGGAGTGGCCGTGAAGGTCGATCTCGACGGACATCGGCGATATTGTAGCCGATCGGGCGCCGCGCGCGGCGCGCGGCGGGCTGTGCTAACATGCTCGCCGGCTTGACAACGACACGCATGGAGGACAGCGGTGGAAGACCCCCAAGAGTACGGTGCGCTGGACGCGGTCGAGTTCGCCGACAACCCCGAGCCCCGCTGCGCGGTGGTGCTGCTCCTCGACACGTCGGGCTCGATGCAGGGCCGCCGCATCGCCGAGCTCAACCAGGGCCTGCGGGTGCTCGACGCCGCGCTCAAGGCCGACCCGCTGGCGGCGCTGCGCGTCGAGCTGGCGGTGATCGCGTTCGGCGGCCACGCCCGGGCGCTCGACGTCCGCGCACCGGGCGGAGCCGAGATCGCCGCGGACGCCCAGGCGGCCTTCGTCACGCTCGACGCCTTCCATCCCCCGGAGCTGCACGCGAGCGGCGAGACGCCGCTCGGCGAAGCGGTGCGCCAGGGGCTGGCGCTCGTCCGCGACCGCAAGGCGCTCTACCGCGCCAACGGCATCGACTACTTCCGGCCGTGGATGTTCCTCATCACCGACGGGCACCCGACGGACCGCGACTGGGAATCGGCCGCCGCCGAGGTGCAGGCCGAGGAAGCCCGCCGCGGGGTGTCGTTCTACGCGGTCGGGGTCGAGGGAGCGGACCTGCAGAAGCTGGCGCGGTTCAGCGCCGAGCGCGCGCCGCTCAAGCTCAAGGGCCTGGCATTCGGCGACCTCTTCCAGTGGCTGTCGCAAAGCCTCGCCGCGGTGTCGCAGTCGCGCCCGGGCGACCAGACGCCCCTGCCGCCGGTCGGTTGGGGCACCGCCGGCTGACCGGGGCGGTGGACCCCACGAACGCGCCGGCCGGCGTCGGACCGGGCGCGGCCTGGCGGGTGATCGCCGCCTCGGTGGTCGGTTCCGGGCATGTTCGGGCGGGCGTGCCGTGCCAGGATGCGCACGCCTATCGGATCTTGCCGGACGGCACGCTCGTGATCGCGGTGGCCGACGGCGCCGGCTCGGCCGCGCGGGCCGCGGAGGGCGCCGCCGCGGCGGTGCGGCACGCGGTGGCGGCGATGGCCGAGGCCTTGGGCGCCCCGGCGGTCACGCGCATCGCCGCTCGGGTGGGCGGGCCGGCGCCGGGCGACGACTCCTGGAGTCCTGCCGGGGGCGGGGGCGGAGACGGCGGGGGCGGGGGCGGAGACGGCGGGGCCGGCGGCGACGGTGACCAACCATATCGATCGGCGGTGGGCGTCGGGTTTCGGGCCGCGCGCGCGGCGCTCGAGGACCTCGCGATCACGGCCTGGGAGCCGCTGCGCGCCTACGCCTGCACGTTGACGTGCGCCGTCGTCGGCTCCGGGCGGCTCGCCGTCGGCCAGATCGGCGACGGCGTCGCGATCGCCCGGCGCCTGGACGGCGACCTCTTCGCCGCCAGCCGGCCGCAGAAGGGGGAGTACGCCAACGAGGCGCACTTCCTGACACGGCCCGACGCGCTGGAGATCGTCGCGTACGGCGTGGCGCCGGGGCCGGTGGATGCCGTCGGTCTGACCACCGACGGGCTGCTCCGACTGGCCCTCCGCTGGCCGGAGCTCGTGCCGCACGCGCCGTTTTGGGCACCGCTCCTGGCGTTCGCCGCCCGGGTGGACGACGCGGCGGGCGCGAGCGACCAGCTCGCGGCCTTCCTCGGCTCGCCGCGGGTGGCCGCGCGCACCGACGACGACAAGACGCTGGTCCTGGCCGTCCGCCGGACCGCGGCGGCGGGCGGCTCGCCGTGAACGTGTTCACCGCCGCGCGGGCGCCGATCGCGCTGGGCGACCTCGTGGCGCGCGGCGGCGAAGCGGCCGTCTACCGCGTCCGCCGGCGCGACACGGTCGTGGCCAAGGTGTACGCCCAGCCGCGCGCCGAGACCCACGCCAAGCTGCGGCGCATGCAGGCCAGCCCGCCGGCGGACCCGACGGTGGCCATCGGGCACGCCTCGATCGCCTGGCCGCAAACGCTGGTTTACGATGCCCATGGGCAGCTCGCCGGCTACCTCATGCCGTTCATCCGCGACGCCGCCCCCATCGTCGAGGTCTTCAACCCGCGCCGGCGGGCCGTGCGCATGCCGGGCTTCACCGCGGCCTACCTCCACCGGACGGCGCGCAACCTCGCCTCGGCCCTGGCGGCGCTGCATGCCCGCGGCTACGTCGTGGGCGACCTCAACGACCGCAACATCCTGGTGACGGACCGGGCGCTCGTGACGCTCATCGACTGCGACTCGTTCCAGGTGGAGCACCGCGACGGCGGCACGATCGTGACGCACCCGTGCCCGGTCGGGCGCCTGGAGTACACGCCCCCGGAGCTGCAGGGCCAGGCGTTCCGCGAGATCCGGCGGCTGCCGGAGCACGACGCGTTCGGGCTGGCGGTGCTGGTGTTCCAGCTCCTCATGGCCGGCAACCACCCGTTCCGCGGCGCCTGGCTGGGCGCCGACGACCCGCCGTCGATCGAGGCCAAGATCGCGCGCGGCTGGTTCCCGTGGGCCGACATCGGCGTCCCGGCCATCGCCCCCCCGCCCAACGCGCCGGAGCTGACGCGGCTGGACCCGGACCTCGTCGACGCGTTCTTCTGCGCGTTCGTCGACGGCCATGCCCGCCCGGGCTCGCGGCCGACGGCCGAGGAATGGTCCGACGTTCTGGCCGGGGCCGAGGCGCGCCTCGTGGTATGCCGGTCGGGCCACGTTTTCGGCGGCCATGCCCGCCGCTGCCCGGAGTGCGGGCAGCGGCGGGACCG
>CAYQBA010000234.1:0-6215 GCA_964415605.1 uncultured Anaerolineales bacterium
CGCGGCGCGTGGCTGGCGCGCGGCGGAGCAGCGCGCGCGATGCTGGCGGCGCGCCCACCGGAGGAGCGCGCCTGGCTCCGGCGCGGCGCGCTCGCGGCGTGCGCCCTCGGCATGCTCGCGCTCCCCCGCGTGCTCGGCGCGTATCACAGCGAGGTGCTCAACCAGGTCGGCTTGTTCGTGCTGATGGGCCTGGGCCTGAACATCGTCGTGGGCTTCGCCGGGATGCTGGACCTGGGCTACGTGGCGTTCTTCGCGCTCGGCGCCTACACGATGGCGGTGCTGACCTCCCCCGAGAGCTTTCTTGCCACGTCGCCGGATGTGGGCTTCACGGGCTTCTGGACGGCGCTGCCGATCTGCATCGTCGTCGCCGTCGTCGCCGGGATCATGCTCGGCGTCCCGGTGCTGCGGCTGCGCGGCGACTACCTCGCCATCGTCACGCTGGGCTTCGGGGAGATCATCCGCCTGCTGGCGATGTCGGACTGGCTCAAGCCCTATCTGGGCGGGGCGCAGGGCCTCAAGAGCATCCCGGCCATTCAGGCGCCGTTCGTCGGGCTCGGCGAGACGTGCGCGCGCCTCGGCGTGGACTTCCCGCTGTGCATCTACCGCGTGTCGATCGCCGGTCCCGACAAGCCGCAGAAGCTCTTCTACATCATCCTGGCCGGCTGCGGCATCGCGGCGTTCGTCGCGGCGCGGCTCAAGGACTCGCGGCTCGGCCGGGCGTGGATGGCGCTCCGCGAAGACGAGGACGTGGCACAGGCGATGGGGATCGACCTGGTGCGGACGAAGCTGATGGCGTTCGCGATCGGGGCGGCCTTCTCGGGCTTGAGTGGGACGATCTTCGCGCCCAAGCTCGTGTCGATCTTCCCGCACAGCTTCGGCCTCTTGATCTCGATCAACATCCTGGCGCTGGTCATCGTCGGCGGCATGGGGAGCATCGCCGGCGTGGTCGTCGGCGCGCTGGCGCTGGTGGGCCTGCCCGAGCTGCTGCGGGAGTTCGCGGAGTACCGGCTGTGGGTGTACGGCATGGTGCTCGTCGGCATGATGCTGTACCGGCCGGAGGGTCTCTTGCCAAGCACGGTGACGCGCCGCGAGAGGCAGGCCGACGCACCCAACGGCGGTGGGCCCGCCGCCGAACCCGCCGGCGGCGGGGCGGTCGCATGACGGGCATCATCCTTGAGGCCCGGGGCGTGACCAAGCGGTTCGGCGGGCTCGTCGCCGTCGACGACATGTCGCTCGACATCCCCGAGCGCGCGATCTACAGCGTCATCGGGCCCAACGGCGCCGGCAAGACCACGTTCTTCAACTGCTTGACGGGGTTTTACCGGCCGGACGGCGGTACGCTGATCTTCGCCGGCCGGCACGTGCTGCAGGGGCGGCGGACGGATGAGATCACGCGGCTGGGCATCGCGCGCACCTACCAGAACATCCGCCTGTTCCGCAGCCTGACGGCGGTCGAGAACGTCCTCGTCGGCATGCACGGCCATCTCCGGACGCCGCTGATCGGCATGGTGCTGCAAACGGCGGCGGCGCGGCGCGAGGAGGCGGCGGCGCTGGCCGAGGCGCATCGGCTGCTCGCGTTCGTGGGCCTGGCCGGCGCGGGCGACCGGCTCTCCAAGAACCTCTCGTACGGCGATCAGCGGCGCCTCGAGATCGCGCGCGCCCTGGCCACCCGGCCGGCGCTCCTTCTCCTCGACGAGCCGATGGCCGGGATGAACCCGGCGGAGAAGGACGTGATGATCGCGTTCATCCGCCGCCTGCGCGATGAGCTCGGCGTGACGATCCTGCTCATCGAGCACGACATGAAGGTCGTGATGTCGATCTCCGAGACGATCAGCGTGATGGACTTCGGGCGCAAGATCGCCGAAGGGCGCCCCGAGGAGATCCAGCGCAACCCCGAGGTCATCGAGGCCTACCTCGGGCGGGGCGCCGCGGAACCGGGGCCCGCGGACGCACCGGCGACCGCCGGCCGGCCCGCGGACTAGGGGAGCGACGCCGATGGCCCTCCTGGAAGTCGATGCCGTCCACAGCTACTACGGCAACATCCACGCGCTGAAGGGTGTCTCGCTGGCGGTGGACGCCGGCGAGGTCGTGACGCTGATCGGCGCCAACGGCGCCGGCAAGAGCACGACCCTGCGCACGATCTCCGGCCTGATCCGGCCGCGGGACGGCCACGTGCGCTTTGCGGGCGTGGACCTGGCCCTGCGCAAGCCGCACCAGATCGTCGCCGCCGGCATCGTCCACGTGCCGGAAGGCCGCGGCATCTTCGGCCGCCTGACCGTCGACGAGAACCTGCAGATCGGCGCCTTCACGCGCACCGATGCCGACGGCGTGGCGGCCGACCGCGAGATGGTGTTCGCGACGTTCCCGCGGCTCAAGGAGCGCCGCCAGCAAGCCGGGGGCACGCTCTCGGGCGGAGAGCAGCAGATGCTGGCGATCGGCCGGGGCCTCATGGCACGCCCCCGAGTGCTCCTCCTCGACGAGCCCTCGATGGGCCTGGCCCCGATCCTGGTCGAGGAGATCTTCGCCATCATCCAGCGGCTCAACCGCGACCACGGCACGACCATCCTCCTGGTCGAGCAGAACGCCCGCGCCGCGCTCGAGGTCGCGCATCGGGGCTACGTGCTCGAGACCGGCGCGATCGCGCTGAGCGGCGCGGCCGGCGACCTGCTGCACGACCCGCGGGTACGCGCCGCCTACCTGGGCGTGTGACGCTGGTGGACCGCGCCGACGCCCGCGCCGGTCGTCCCGATGGCCGCCGCGCCAGGGAGGCCGACTGCCTTCGAATCGCCCCGTGGCGCGGCGATTGACCGCGGCGGTGGCTCGATGGCGGTGACGCTCCCGACGCACGCGGCCACGCGCTACCTGGTGCCGCTTCGCGAGGGCGGGTCGCTCCCGGCGGTGGTCGAGACCGACGCGGGCGGCCTCTTCGTCGTGAAGCTGCGCGGCGCCGGGCAGGGCGCCGCGGCCCTGGTGGCGGAGCTCATCGTCGGGCTCCTGGCCGCGCACCTCGGCCTGCCCGTGCCGGAGCTGGCGCTGATCGACGTGGATCCCGCATTCGGGCGCACCGAGGGCGATCCCGAGATCCAGGATCTCCTGCGCGCGAGCCACGGGCTGAACGTCGGCCTGCGTTACCTCGACGGCGCGTTCAACTACGATCCGCTCGCCGGCGCGGCCCTGGTGACGCCCGGGCTGGCCGCCGACGTCGTGTGGCTCGACGCGCTGGTCAGCAACGTCGATCGGACGCCGCGCAACCCGAACCTGTTGGTCTGGCACCGCGGGATCTGGCTGATCGACCACGGGGCGGCGCTGTACTTCCACCACCACTGGCCGGCGGTCGACGACGCCACGCCGCGCCGGCCGTTCACGCACGTCAAGGATCACGTGCTCCTGCCGCAGGCGGGCGACCTCCGCGCCGCCGACGCCCGCCTGGCCGGGCGCATCGACGCCGCGGTGATCGCCGACATCCTGGCGCTGGTGCCCGATGACCTCATCGTGCCGGGGGACGGCGGCGGCTTCGACTCGCCGGACGCCGCCCGGGCGGCCTACGCGCGCTACCTGTTGGCGCGCCTCGAGGCACCACGGGCGTTCGTCGACGAGGCCGTGGCGGCGCGGGGCCGGCTGGCGGCCGGAGCCGGTGGGCGGCGTTAGGCGACCGGCCCATGGGCACTGGGAGCCACGGTTGGATCGACTACGACTACGCGCTGGTGCGCGTGGTGCCGCACGTCCATCTCGGGGTGTTCGTCAACGTCGGCGTGCTGCTCTTCGCGCCGGCGGCGCGTTTCCTCGGCGCGCGCCTCGCGCTCGACCCGGAGGTCCTGGCCGGCTGCGGGCCCGGGCTCGACGTCGACCAGGCGTTGCGGTCGCTGCGCGCCATCGAGCACGTCTGCGCCGGCGGACCCGACAGCGGCCCGATCGGGCAGCTGCCGATCTCCGAGCGATTCCACTGGCTCACCGCGCCGCGCTCGGCCGTCGTCCAGACATCGCCGGTCCACGGCGGGCGGGCGCGTGACGTCGAGGCGGCGCTGCTCCACGTATTCGAGCGCTGCATCCCCGGGCGCCCAACCCAGGCTTGAGGCGTCGCGTCCACCGTTGGCCGCGGCCCGTCCCGGCGGCCACCGTGCCCGAGGCTACCAGCCGTAGTCGAGCCGGGCTGCCAGGCGCGGCGGCAGGCCGGCCGCCAGGATCTTGCGCTGGACGGTGGGAATGGCGTACGCGACGCGGTGGAAGGTGACCTGGCGCCGCTCGAGGTCGAGGCGCGCGTAGCTGGCGCGCGGGTCGCCGTCGCGCGGCTGGCCAACGCCGCCGGGGTTGACGAGCCAGCGGCTGTCGGCCAGCGGGAGCGGCTCGTCGACCGCGTACGGCCAGCGATAGGCCCCGTCCGGCAGGGCCTCGTAGGCCACGGGCACGTGGGTGTGCCCGAAGAAACACACCGCGGTCTCGAACGCGTCGAAGTTCGCGTTGGCCGTGCCGGCGTCGAGGATGTACTCCCAGATCGGGTGACCGGGGCTGCCGTGCACCAGGGTCACGTCGTGGTCGGCGAGGTCGACGCGCGGCGCTGCGATGTCGAGGGCGGCCCAGGCGCCGGGGGAAAGCTGGTCACCGGTCCATTCCGCGGCGCGGCGGGCCTCGGGGTTGAAGTTGCCCAGGTCGAGCTTGCCGAGGGCGGCCCAGTCGTGGTTGCCGGCCAGCCAGACCTCGGGCTTGAGCTCGCCCAGGCGCTCGACGCAGGCGTTTGGATCGGGGCCGTAGCCGACGGCGTCGCCGAGGAACCACAGCCGGTCGAAGGCACCGGCGTGGGCCAGCACGGCCTCGAAGGCCTCGAGGTTGGCGTGGATGTCGGAGACGATGAGGACGATCATGGGGTCGGGTCGTCTGAACGCGGCACGCCGCCATGGTAGCACAGGCGTGGCCGAATCGCCAGCACGGCTTAACAGTCCAATAACAGCAGATCGCAAGCGGGCACGATGCCCGCCGTGCCGCGCGCTATAATGCCGCTCCGATGATCGGCCGATATGTCTGCTTCGCGCCTGACGCCGCCGCGACGGGCCGTCTGGGCGCTGCCTTGGGACGCGTGCTTCCGCCGGGCGCGGTGGTCTTGCTGCACGGCGACCTCGGCGCCGGCAAGACGACGTTCGTGCAGGGCATCGCGCGCGGCCTCGGCATCGAGGACGCGATCGCCAGCCCGACGTTCGTCTTGGTCCGATCTTACGTCACGCCCGCCGCGTCGCCCGAGCACGCGGGCCGCCGGCTGGTGCACGCCGATCTATACCGGCTGCGGGGTCGGGCGGACGCGGCGGACCTGGGGCTCGACGAAGATCTGGCCGGCGGCGCGATCGTGGCGGTCGAGTGGCCCGAGCGCGCGGCGGGCCTGTGGCCTGCCGACGCGCTCGACGTCGCGTTGCGCGCGGTGTCCGCGTCCGCTGGCGCGACGGACTCCAGCGCCACGCTGTCCGACGACGGGACCCACGCGGGCAGCGACGGGCCCAGCGATCGCGATCGCGATGATGGCTCGATCGACGCGAACCGCCCGATCGACCTGCCCGATGCCGATGGCGCGGAGGCCGAGCCGCGGCGCCTCATCTTCACGGCCCGCACCGAGGATGGGGCGGCGCTGATCGCGGCCTTCGTGGCCGAGCTGGGCCGCGCGGCGCTCGACGAGGATGCGCGCGTCGCGGGCGTCGCGACCGACCAGGCCGGCGCGCCCCCTCCCCGCGGGGCCTCCCGATGACCGCCGCCACGTGGTGGCTGGCCATCGACACGGCGACGGCGACGGCCGGCGTGGCCCTGCACGACGGCGTGTCCGTGGCGGCGGAGGTGGCCTGGTCGGGGCGGCGCCGCTCGGTCGACCTGGCGCCGATCCTCGAGGCGATGCTCCGCCGCGAGGGCTTGGCGCCGGGCGACGTGGCCGGGATCGCCGTCGCCATCGGGCCGGGGTCGTTCACCGGCCTGCGGGTTGGGCTTGGGCTGGCCAAGGGGATGGCGCTGGGTCTGGGCGTCCCGTTGGTGGGCGTCCCGACGCTCGACGTGCTGGCGGCGCCGTTCCTGCCGCCGTTCGCCGAGCCCGGCCCGCCGCTGTGGGCGGTCATCGACGCCGGTCGCGGGCGGATCGTCGCGGCGTGCTACGCGCCGGGCACCGACAGCGCGGGATTGGGCGACACCGCCGCGTCGCCCCCGCCGTCCGGGCCGTTCGCACCCGAGGCACCCGCGGCGTGGGC
>CAYQBA010000235.1:0-6127 GCA_964415605.1 uncultured Anaerolineales bacterium
TGGCCTCCCGCTCCGTGTCGATTCTTGGTCGAACCGATACTTTACGGGATTCAGGCCATGTCCACCAGCCCTAGACCAAACGTTCTGTCACGCCCTCAGGGGTATCCCCTGTGAACCAAGTGTCATGTTTGATCAGAACTGCACTGATGTCCAGATCAATCAGGGCTTGCCAGTAATCTATACCCTCCAGCCAGAGGACATCGATCAACTTTCAGATTGGTATGAGTAAATGCGTCGGCACTTGACAAGGGCGTCAGTCATCATCCAGGGCGGCCCGGGGTTCGTCCCGACAGAGAGATTCAGGTTCTTTGACGACCTCTCATGTCCAAGACTGTGATGTGATCCGTTGTCAGTGACCATCCGCTGTTCTGCTAGTCTGCGACAATCCAATTGACGCTCAACGGTGGAGTACAAGGTGAAGTCGACTAGATCGCAAGTCATCATTCTGATGGTGGGGGCAGGGGCAATAGTTATTGGTATTATGCACGAGACGATTGTGCGGACGCCGCGTGGTAACGAGAGTTCGCTCTCACTCTACCATGCCGCAAACATTCGTGAGCTTGTTGAGTCTTCCGATGAGATATTGCTTGGTACTGTAGTCTCATCCGAGTTTCTTGGACAGAGCCAAATGGGTTATGTAACCACGACTCCAGGCGTCTACGAGTTCCATGTCTATGCGACGACCACTCCCCCTGCGTTCATACCCACAGTTACCCCAATGGGAGTCATGATTCAACCAACCTGGCGACCATTCTCTGTAACACAATTCGAAGTCAGGGTTGACGAAGTGTACTATTCAACCTCAGGTTTGTCTGTTAACCAGTTGGTTGTGATGAACCAGCTAGGTGATATAAATAGCTATGTGACTCCCACACCAGGCAACCCGGAAGATCCAAACGACGAAAGAGTACGAACAACTCTGGTCATGAGCCAAGTGGGCGATCATCGCCTGTTCTTCCTGATGAAGGAAGCAGATGACTCAACCTACGGAGCCCATGAAGGTCCATATAGCGTGCTAGATATCAGCGGAGAATACACCACGATAGCTTCATCCCCACCGATTATCATTGACATTACCCAAGATCCACGAACTGCAAGCCTTCTAGGTGAAATTGAAGATGCGATAGCGGCGCTGCCGTCTGCTACCCCGACACCTTGAGTGGCTTGCACGCGAGCAGATTCTGCGCCGCATTCTCAGCCAATCGCTGATCCACCGAGTCAGACCAACAGACACCGCCGCAAGTACGCTTCCATCGCCACCTCGCTATCCGGAGCCGAAACGCGGACGCGCCGCTATCGGAGGAACGCGTCCACCTTCAACCCGCAGTCCGGCAGCACCTCCGAGACCATGACATCGCCCGGCCCGAACGTACCGGCCAGGGCGAATGCTTCGCCGCGCAGGACGTAGACCTCGACGGTACGCGCGTCGGGCGCCGGATCGACGATCCAGTACTCACGGATGCCGGCGCGGGCGTAGATCTCGAACTTGAGCGTCCGGTCACGCTGTACCGTGGCGGGCGACAGCACCTCGGCGATCATGTCGGGCGATGCCTCGATGCGGATCTCGGAGACGATGTCCAGGCGCTCGGCCGCGATGTAGATGAGATCGGGCTGCACCGGATCGGCCAGGCCGGGGAGGACGACGTCGATGGGGGCCAGATAGATCTCGCCGGCTGGCGTCGACTCCAGACACGCCTCAAGGAGATGCGCAAGCCGGAATGCCGCTCGCTGGTGGCGGGGACGCGGGGCCGGCGACATGTAAAGCGCTCCTTGGATCACCTCGTATCGGAAGCCGTTCTCCGGCAGTCGCGCGTAGTCGTCGTAAGTCCACATCCCCTGCGCAGGAGGCCAGTAGCGCCCCGAGCGTATCGCGGGGTGTGGGCGCACGGCGACATCGGGCGCGCCAAACGTCGGCTCAACCACTTGCCCTGGATTCATGTCGGCGCCTCCCGCCAGAACACCCATGGCCCGCCCGGATCACGTTTCGGCAGGCATGCGGAAGTCTAGGCTGGCCCGCCGGACCGCGCAACCGCGTCCCCGGCGGGATCACCGTTGCCCCCGCCGGACCGCGCAATCGCGCCCCCGGCGGGATCACCGTTGTCGGCGCCGGTCCCGCTTCGCGCCGCTTCCCCGCCGCCGTCGCCATCCCCCGCCCCGTCCGCGCCCGCCCACAGCCGGCGCATCAACGGCGACGCCGCCAGCAGGTCGTCCAGCCGGCCGCGGGCGACGATCCGGCCGCCGTCCAGCAGCAGGATCTGATCGGCCCGCCGCAGCGCGGCGCGGCGGTGCGACACCACCAGGCACGTCGCGTCGCCGCGCGCGAACAGCCGCTCCCACAGCCGGGCCTCGGTGTCGACGTCGAGCGCGCTCGAGAGGTCGTCGAACACCATCAACTCCGGCTGGCGCGCGAACATTCGCGCCGCCGCCACCCGCTGGGCCTGCCCGCCCGACAGCCGCGTGCCGCGCGGCCCCAGCCGGGTGTCGAGGCCGTCGGGGAAGCCCGCGACGTCGTCTTCGAGCACGGCCGCGTGGAGCGCGGCGCCGAGATCGGCGCCGGGCATGCCCGGCCCGGCGCCCGCGCCCTCGGGCAGCCCCAGCAGGATGTTCTCGCGCAGGCTCGCGCTGAACAGCCGGGGCGCCTGCGGGGTGTAGGCGCAGCGCGGCGGCACGAGGAACGCCGCCGGGTCGTCCACCGTCGCGCCGTTCCAGCGGATCACGCCGGCGTCCCGCGGCGCCAGCCCCAGGAGCGCGCGCAGGAGCGTGGTCTTGCCCGACCCGACCTCGCCGGCGATCACGGTGAAGGTGCCGCGCCGCAGGGTGAAGGCGATGTCCGCGATCCCGGCGCCGGTGCCGGGGTGGCGGTAGGCCAGGCCGTCCACCGTCAAGGATTCAAGCGGCGGGCCGGTGGGCGCGGGCGGCGGCGCGGGCGCGGGTGCGCCCCAGAGATACACCGGCCGATGCCGGACGAGGGCCTCGGCCGGGGTGCCGGCCATCAGGTCCGCCAGCCGCTCCAGCGACACCCCGGTCTGCCGGTACTGCGTCAGGTAAAAGCCGAACATGCCGACGACGTTGGCGATCCAGTCCATGTACGACACGAACAGCGCGAAGTCGCCGACCGTGAACCCGCCGGTTCGCATGCTCTGGGCGGCCGCCAGCAGCAGCACCGCCGTGCCGATGCCGGCAGCGTTGTAGGCCGTGCCGCCGAGCACGGCGCCGAGCAGGGCGTCCTTGACCGCCGTGCGCCGGCGGGCGGCGTTGAGCGCGCGCAGGCGATCGACGACGGCGGGCTCGGCGCCGGCGACCTGGATGGCCGTCACGGCGGCCAGCGTCTCGCCCAGGAGGTCGCTCACCGCGCCGGCGGCCTCGCGCGAGGCGCGCCGGTAGGCCCGGATGCGGCGCGCCGCCAGGTTGACCAGCGCCAGGACCACGACGAGCGGCACGAACACGGCGAGCGTGAAGCCGGGGTAGGCCCGCGCCAGCACGCCCACCGCGGTGGCGACGACGATGAGCTGGCCCAGCGGGTCGAGGGTCCAGCTCAAGAAGTTGACGACGGCCTCGACGTCGTCGCGGAACCGGCTGAGCGCCTCGCCCGGCGACGACGGCAGCGCGCGGGCGCCGGGGCGCGCCAGGATGCGCTCCAGCAGGTTGGCGCGCACGAGCGTGGCGGCGACGATGCGCAGGCTGTTCTCGGCCAGGCCGGCCGCCAGGAGCTGCGCCGCGCGCCCCACGGCGATGGCCACGACCAGCGCCAGGTACCAGGCGGCGCCCTCGGGCGCCTTGCCGACCAGCGTGTCGAAGAACCGGCGCATCGCCAGCCCCGGCAGGAGCGGGATGAGGTAGAACATCACGCTGGCCAGGAGCCCGCTGGCCAGGTACAGCCAGAGCTTGAAGCGGGCCAGCCGCGCCAGCGCGCGCCACGGGCTCATGTCGGCGGCGCCCCGGGCGGGCCGCCGCCGGGCTCGACCAGCGTGTCGATGTCGACGTCCGCTTCGGCAACGCGCAGCAGCCGGGAGAAGCGCGAGGCGGGATCGGCGGCGAGCTCCGCGCGCGGGCCGTGCTCGACCAGCCGCCCGCCGTCGAGCACCGCCACGGCGTCGACGCGCTGGACCGTCGCCAGCCGATGGGCGATGACGACGACCGTGCGGCCGGCACGCAGCCGGTCGAGCGCGGCTTCGAGCCGGGCCTCGGTGGCCGGGTCGAGCCGCGACGACGCCTCGTCGAGGACGACGACGTCGGGCGCGCGCAGGAACACGCGCGCCAGCGCCAGGAGCTGCGCCTGCCCGGCCGAGAGCCCGCCGCCGCCGGGCGCCAGCGGCGTGTCCAGCCCGCCGGGCAGCCCGGCCAGCCAGTCGCCCATGCCCACGGCTCCGAGCGCCCCGGCGACCGCGGCGTCGGGCACGCCGGGCGCGAAGAGCGTCACGTTGTCGCGCACGCTGGCGTGGAAGAGCTGGACGTCCTGCGTCACGAGCGCCACGCGCCGCCGCAGCTCGGCCCGGCCGGCGTCGCGCAGGTCCACGCCGCCCAGCCGGACCGCGCCGGCGGTCGGGTCGACGAGCCGGAAGAGCAGCCGCGTCAGCGTGGTCTTGCCGCTGCCGGTGCGCCCCAGGAGGCCGAGCGAGGTGCCGGCGGGCACCTCGAGCGCGACGCCGTCGACCACGGGCGGCCCGTCGCCGTAGGCGAACGCGACGCCGTCGAAGGCGATGCCGAGGCCGCCCGCCGGCAGCGGGACCGGCCGCGCCGGGTCGACGACGCGCGGCGGCGTGGTGAGGATCGCGCCGACCCGCCCGATGGCGGCACCGGCGCGCTGGAGGTCCTGGACCTGGCGCGCGAGGCCCTCGATGGGCCCGTGGAGGAGCTGGCTGTAGCTGAAGATCAGGTAGACCGTGCCGAGGCTGATCTCGCCCTGGCGGTACAGCCAGGCCCCGATGGCCAGGCCGCCGGCGGTGCCGATGCCGACCAGCGCCAGCGGCGCGCCGCCGCTCAGCGAGCCGACGAGCGTGGCGCCGACGCGGCGCCGCCAGACGACCCGCGAGGCTTCGAAGAAGCGGCGCATGACGTGCGGGACGGCGCCGCTGGCGCGGATATCCTCGGTGGCGGCGAGGTGCTCCTCGAGGAAGCCGAACAGGTCGGCGGCGGCAGCCCGGTCGGCCTCCCAGCGGCGGGCGGCGGCGCCCATGAGGCGGCGCAGGACGGCGAAGGTGATGGCCGTGAACGCCACGAGCGTCGCGCCGATGCGCCAGTCGATGCCCCACAGCAGCACGAGCGCGCCGGCGAGCAAGAGGACGCTGCCGACGACCTCGAGGAGGAAGCGCGACAGGAAGTTGCCGAGGAGCGCGACGTCGCCGTCGATGCGCTCGATGAGGTCGCCGGGCGTGTGCGCGGTGTGGAAGCCGTGTTCGAGCCGCAGGACATGGGCCACGAGGTCTTCGCGCAGGTGGTTGGTGCCGGCCTCGGCGAGGTCGGCCGAGATGTAGCTGGCGACGACGAAGAGGGCTTGCACGGCCACGGCGATGGCGAGGAACGCGGCGGCCAGCCGCACGAGCTCGGGCAGCGGGGCGGCGGCGAGCGCGGCGTCGATGAACCGGCGCTGGAGCTGCGGGCCGAGAAGGTCGAGGCTGATGTCGGTCAGCATCACCGCGCCGAGCGCGGCGGCCTTGCGCCACTGCGGCCCGAGGTAGGCGCGCAGCGTGGCCCGGTAGGCGCGGGCGGCGGGCGCGCGCGCGGCGGCGACGTCCATCGTTGCGGGCGCTATCGCACCGCGCTCAGGTCGAAGTGCGGGTTCTCGATGATCCGGAAGACGTTGCCGAACGGGTCGTCGACGGCGGCCACCTTGATGCCGCCGCCGACGTCGGCCACCGGCGCGTGCTCGGTGGCGCCGAGCTCCTTCAAGCGGGCCATGGCGGCTTCGGCGTCGGGCACGCCCCAGTACGCTTGCGCGCCGTCGGCGCTGGGGGTGCCGTCGGGCACGAGGCCGAGCTCGAACCCGCCGACGGCGAAGCCGACGTAGAACGGCTGGTCGAAGTAGGGCGCGTGGCCGAGCACTCGGCTGTACCACGCCTTGCCGGCGGCGATGTCCGGCACGGGGTAGATGACGGTCCGCAGGCCTTGGATCATGGGAGGGCTCCTG
>CAYQBA010000236.1:0-6030 GCA_964415605.1 uncultured Anaerolineales bacterium
CGGCCGGCGGGCGGCTGACGACGTGGGATGTGCGCGACCGGGCGGCCCCCGGCCGCCTGGGAGCGGCAAGCGCCGGCTGGCCGGCGCTCGGCGTGGTCGCGCACGCCGGCCGCCTGTATGCCGCGGCCGGCGCCGCCGGCGTGTGGGGGGTGCCCTTGGGCGGATCCCTCGACCCGGCCGGGCTCGAGATCGCGCCGGACCCCGGCGCCGACCCCCCGCGTGCCGCGGTGGTCGACGTCGCCATGGCCGGCGACCATCTCCTCGCCGCCGACGCGGCCGGCGCCCTCCTGGTCTTCGAGACCGCGCCAAGCGCCTCCGCTGCCCTCCCGGCCGGCCCCCCGCCTCTCGCCGGCCGCCTCGCGACCGGCGCGCCGGCCCGGCGTGTCGCCGGCGCGGATGACCACGGCTACGTCCTGACCGGCGACCGCGATGTGTGGATCATCGACCTCTCCGACCCCACCCGCCCCCTGGCCCCGGCCGTGTACAGCCCGCCGGAGGCCGACCTGCCGGCCGGCGATCGCGTGACCGACCTGGCCGCCGATGGGGCCGGGCTGTACCTCGCCACCGCGCGGTCCGGGGTGCTGGTCGTCGATGTCGCCGTCCCCACCCGGCCGCGCGCCGTGACCCGCATCGCGCGCGGCGGCGATCGGATGCGCCTGGCGAGCGGGCACCTCTTCACGTGGCGCGTGGACCACGACCTGCGGGTGTTCGACGTCCGCGCCCCGGCGGCGCCGGTTGAGGTTGGCCGCCTGACCGACCCTGGCTGGCGGCTCCTCGACTTCGCCGTGGCCGGCGCCACGGCCCACGCCATCGTGGCCGAGGAGCCGGCGGTCGTGCCGGCCGACCCGGCGGCCGACCCGACGCTCGCCTTGTGGCGGCTCGACGTCGCGGCGCCCACCGCGCCGCGTGTCGCCGCTGCCGGGCCGTGGCCGCTGGCCGCATCGGCGCTGGCCGCGGCCGCCGCCGACCGGGTCGCCGTGGCGGCCGGAGCCGACGGCTTGGTCGTCGTCGACCCCGAAGGCGCGCCGCGCTCCGCGCCGTGCCGGCTTTACCTGCCGGCGCTCCCCGCCAGCCCCAAGCCCGACAAGGTACCGGTCGTCGAGCGCGTGTGGCAATGGGCCAACGTCAACGCGCCGGCGGACGGCCCGCGGCTGCGGGTGCTGGCCGGGCCCGGCGAGGGCGGGCGGGGCCTGGCGATGGGCGACACCCGGCACCGCGTCGTCCTGCGGCCGGCCGCCGGCGCGGAGCCCAGCCTGGGCGCCGGGCTCGCCCTCGCGCGGGTCGTCGACACACGGGGCGTCGCCTGGGGGGTCGACGACGTCGACGCCGACGGCCGGGCCGAGTTGTGGGACGTGGCGGCGGGCGGCGAGATCTGGGTCCATGACCTCACGGGCGGCCTGTCGGCGCGGCTGGGGCGGCTCGAGATCGACGCCGGCGCGCAGGTGCGGGCGGCGGCGGTGGCCGAGCTCTTTGGCGACGGGCAGCCGCTCGTCGTGGCGCTCCTGGCACCGTCGCCCAACCCGCTCGGCCCGCCGCGTGAGCGTTGGTGGCTGCAGGCCTGGCGCCTGCCGTCGTTGGCGCCGGTCTGGCGGTTTGGCATCGACGGCGTGCCGGCCGGCCTGTCCTCCGATCGTCTCGTGGTGGCGCAGGTCGACGGCGACCCGGCGCGGGAGGTGGTCGTCAGCTTTCCCGGCAGCCGCCGGCCGGGCTCGGCGTTTCCGCACGGCTGGGTGGTTGACCCGGCGCTTTCGGCCGCGCAGTGGACGGCACCGGGCGGCTTCGGCGCCCATCTCGCCGCCGCCGACCTCGACGCCGACGGCCTGGACGAGATCGTCGGGGCGCCGGTCGAGCCATCCGGCACGGTCGTCGCAGCGTTCGACGTCGATCGCGGCGTCGAGAAGTGGCGCGCGCCGCGCCCGCCGGCGGTGCTTCAAGCGGGCGACGTCGCCGGCGACGCCGCGGCCGAGGTGGTGGTCGGCAGCCTGTGGGGCGGCATCACGATCCTGGACGGCGCCACCGGGGCGGTGGCCCGCGACATCCGCGACCCGTCTTTGAGCGGCGCGATCCGGGCCCTGGCGATCGGCGACCTCGACGGAGCGCCGGGCGCCGAGGTCGGCTGGTCGTTTCAGCCGGCGGGCGCCGCCGTCGCCCGGCTCGTCATGCTGACGGCCGGCGCGGCGTTGCCGGTCGACATCGCGGCGCGCCACGCCGGGCCGTACTGGCCGGCCGTGCTGCGGCCGGCGGCCGATCCGCCGATCGTCTTGGCGTTCCCGCAGGGCGACGGCCCGCCGGACGCCGCGGGCTGGGCGCGCTGGCTGGCGCTCGACGGGCCAAGCGGCGCCGAGCGGCCCGCCCGCGGCCTGTCCCTTGGGCTTCCCCTCGACGGGCCGGCGCCCGACGGCGGCAGCGTGATCGGCGCGCCCCAGGCGATCGAGATCGACGCCGATCCGTGGCCGGAACTGGCGGTCGGCTGGGGCGGTGCGCTGGTTGTGCTCGACCACGACGGCACGATCTTGGCACGACGCGACCTGACCGCCGACGGGGTCGACGCTCTGCGGCCGGCCGGGGCCGGGGACACCGACGGCGACGGGGTGGTCGAGCTCGTCGCTGCCGCGCGGGGGGCGGTGATCGGCCTGCGGGCAGCCGACCTCCAACCGCTGTGGCGCATCCCTGGACCGGGCGGCGCGGTGGCCGAGGTGGCGGTCGGCGATCTCGACGGCGACAGGGCCGCCGAGGTGGTCGTCGCCGCACCGGGCCGGGATGTCGAGGTGTGGGGCGGTCCCGATCGCCGGCGCAAGGCCGTGCTGGCCGCGACGGCCTGGTCGGCCGAGGCGCTGGCGATCGCGCCGCCCCGACCCGGCGCGCTCCCGGCGCTCGGCGTGGTGTTGGATGGGCGGTTGGCGTGGTTCGAGAGCGATGGCGCGGGGCTCGGGGGCGCGATCGACCTTCCGCCATGGGACGAGACCAGCCGGCTGGCATTCGTCCCCCGGCCGGGTGGGGCGCCGTGGCTGGTGGTGTCCGGCGGTGGCGGCCTGCACGTGTACCCGCGGTACGCCGATCCCGGCGACGCGCGCCTGTCGGCTTCGTTCGACGTCGGAGCGCCGATTCGCTGGCTGGCCACGGCGGACGTCGACGGCTCCGGTGAGCCGGCGGTGGTCGCGGGCCTCGACGACGGGGTGCAGGTCTTCCGCGTTCATCCGTGACGGCGGGCCGGCGGGTGGCAGACAGCCGGTTGGCCAGCATCGCGCGCGGGCTTGCCGCCGGCGGGGCCATGGCCTTGCGTGACCTCGGAAATCGCGATAACATCCGCCATGCGGACGTCGTCGAGTCCGTTCGCGCATGTCATGCGCGCCGTGCCAGCGCGGTTTGGAGCAAAGGCTTGAGCGCCCCGCCGCCGGCCACCACGCGATGCGGTGGCCGCCCCAAACCACGCGCGCAAGGCGCCCGAGGAGGTGTGTTGCCGTGGCTCTTGAATCGCCCCCCGAGGGGGGCGCTGGTCCCCGCCCGCCCTGGCAGCAGGCGCTGCTGGACGATGTCTTCCTCTTGTGCATGGCCGGCCTCGTCGTGCCGACGCTCCTTTACATCGTGTGGGGGCTGCTCGAGCTGTCCAACGTGCCCTTGTTGAAACCTTGACCCGATCACGCCGCGCATCGTTCCCGCATCCATCCCATGGAGGAGCAACGTATGATCGAACGCAGCAGCACGCTGGTGGCCCCGCCCGCGCGCTGGTGGACCCCGCTCGGGCGTGATGAACGCATGTGGCTCACCGTCACGGCCGTCTGGGCGCTGGCGATGTTCGTGATGATGCAGCTCGTCTGGCCGGCCATCGGCGCGCAGCAGGTGTCGTTCAAGAGCTATCGGGTCGATCCGCTCGAGTTCAACCGACTGACCGAGGCGTTCATCCAGGCGCATCGGGTCGACGAGATCGACGGCGTGCCGGTGGTGGCGCCCCCGCCCGGCGGCGACGTGTACCTCATCGGCCAGCGGTTCCAGTTCAAGCCGATCCTGAGGCTCGAGCAGGGCCAGTCTTATCGGTTCCTGGTGTCGTCGCTGGACGTGCAGCACGGGCTGTCGCTGCAGCCCGATAACTTCAACTTCCAGGTGCTGCCGGGCTACGTCAGCGCCATCACCCTGACGCCGCGCGAGTCGGGCGCCTACCACATCCTGTGCAACGAGTACTGCGGCCCCGGCCACCACCGCATGGTCGGGCGGATCGACGTCGCCGCCGCCGGGCAGGCGCTGTCGCTCGAGGAGGCGCGGCCATGACGGCTTTGCTCGACGGCTGGCGCACGTGCCAGGTCACCGGCCTGCGCGTCGATCGCTCGGCCGAGCGGTTGATCATGTTCAACGCGGTGACGGCGGTGCTGTACCTGGCCACCGGCGGCACGTTCGCGCTGCTCATCGCCCTCACCCGCTGGCAGGCGGTCCACCTGATCAGCGACCCGGAGTGGTTCTACCGGATCGTCGGGGCGCACGGCGCGGCGATGCTGATCTTCTGGATCGTCTTCTTCGAGGTCGCGGGCCTGTTGTTTGGCGGGACGGTGCTGCTGAACACACGCCTGTTGGCGCCGCGGCTGGCGTGGGTGGAGTACGGCATGATGCTCGCCGGGTCGCTCGGCGTGATGTTCACGATGCTCAGCGGGGGGGCGACCGTGATGTTCACGGCCTACCCGCCGCTCGAGGCCAGCCCGTGGTTCTTCGGGTCGCTCCTGGTCTTCGCGGTCGGCGCGCTCCTGGCGGTGTGCCACTTCATCGCCAACGTGGTGGGCGCGCGCTGGCGCGGCGAGGTCGGGGTGCTGCCGCTGTTCAGCTTCGCGCTGCTGGTGGCGGCCATCCTGGCCGTCTTCACGCTGGTGTCGGGCGCGGCCGCGCTCGTGCCGGCCTGGCTGCGCAGCCTCGGCCTGGTCGACCACGTCGACCCGGCGGCGTACCGGCTGCTCTTCTGGGGCTTCGGGCACGGCGCGCAGCAGGTCAACCTGGCGGCCATGATCGGCATCTGGTACGCGCTGGCCAGCCTGACGGTGGGCGCGCGGCCGATCAACGAGGGGCTCAGCCGGTTCGCCTTCCTCCTGTACGTCCTGTTCATCCAGATGGGGTCGATGCACCACATCCTGGTGGACCCGGGGCTCAGCGACTGGGCGCGCGGCATCAACGCCAGCTACTTCATGTACGCGGCGGTGCTGGGCAGCATGATCCACGCGTTCACCATCCCGGCCAGCGTCGAGGTCGCCCAACGCGAGAAGGGGCTCACGGCGGGGTTGTTCGGGTGGCTGCGGCGGGCGCCGTGGGGCGCGCCGGGCTTCGCGGCGCTGGTGGTCAGCTTCGTGATGTTCGGGGTGCTCGGGGGCATCAGCGGGGTGATCATGGGTGGTATCCAGATCAACATGATCGCGCACAACACGCTGATCGTCCCGGCGCACTTCCACATGACGGTGGTGGCCGGCACGACGCTGGCGTTCATGGGCATCAGCTACTACGTGGTGCCGCTGATCTTCCGGCGCGACCTGTTCCTGCCGGGCGTGGCGCGCTGGCAGCCGTACGTGTTCGGCCTCGGGATGCTGATCTTCGGCGCCGGCATGGGCGTGGCGGGGCACCTCGGCGTCCCGCGCCGGCACTTCGACATCACGTTCCCTGGATTGGCGCTGGCCGAGGGCGTCTTGCAGGACCCGCTGGTCGGCACGAGCCTCATGGTGATGGCCATCGGCGCGCTCATCGCCATCACGGGCGGCGCGATGTACGTCGTCGTGGCGGCCGGCACGGTCTTCCTGGGCCGGCGCTCGGACGTGCCGGCGGTCGGGCTCGTCGACCCCATCGCCGTCGCGCCGCCGGCGCCGGCGGCGGCGCACGACCCGCGGCGGTTCGAGGCGCCGGGCACCGTGGCGCTGGCCACGTTCTGGCTCGCGCTCTTCGTCTACCTCTACGCCGTGTCGTGGTACAACCTCAGCCGGGTGACGTGGATCATCCGGTGACGGCTGGCGGCTGACCGCCGCCGCGGGCAGACGTCGCGGGCAGACGTCGCGGGCAGACGGC
>CAYQBA010000237.1:0-6025 GCA_964415605.1 uncultured Anaerolineales bacterium
CCGCCGGTCGGCGCCGGCCGGCGCGCCGATTGCACCGCCAGCAGCGCGCCAAGCGCGCGGAGCCCGAGCGCGCGGGCGGGACCGCGGCCGGGCGACCAGCACAGCCGCATGTAGCGCCGGGCCAGCGCGACCTGCCAGGCCATGGCCAGCGCCGCCGGACGCGACTGCGACGCCGGGGGCCGGTCTGCCGCCGGGTCGCCGCGCACGAGCTCGACGAGGTGGTCGCTCTCGAGGCTGGTGTCGGAGAGAAAGGCCACGCAGTCGGGTCCGAAGCGGACCGCCATTCGCGCGCCCGTGGCCACCACGCTCCAGTTGCCGTAGCGGTCGCTGATGCGCAGCGGATCCCAGAACACCTCGAACGCGCCGAGCCCGTCCAGCGCCTCGCGCGTGGTGGCCAGGAACGAGCCGCGGACGGTCGGGTGGCGGAATGCCGGTCCAGGCGGGCGGACCGCGGCGTGGGCGTAGCAGTGGGCGTGCGTGGCGGGCCAGTCGTCCTTGGCGGCGTTGCGGCCGTTGCCCACGAAGCGCGCGCCGCCTTCCAGCCGCGCGATGCTGGCCGGCACGAACGCGATGTCGCGGACGACGACGTCGTCGTGCATGAAGAAGACGTAAGGGTGGGCGCGCCACAGGCCGGTCTCGAGGAACTGCTGGTAGCAGCCCCAGTCGTAGCCCAGGTTGGGCCGGGCCAGCACGCGGTCCTCGCCGACGATCCGGAAGACGCCGGGCGGCACCTCGCCCAGCGGCCGGTGCGACACGACGTACACGGTGGCATCGAACGCCCGCCGCAGCGCGCCAACCGCCTCGAACACATCGCCGTGGAAGTGCCACCCCGCCACGCACACGCACGGGCCGTCCGTCATCGGGATCGGGTCAGCCCCCCGCGGGGGTCGGGAGTGGCTGGAGCGCTCGCGGGAGGACGACCGCCAGCCCGTGGGGCGTGCCGAAGACGCGCAGGCGATGCGTGGGCGTCTCGAGATCGTCGAGGCGCGCCGCGAGCGGATCGGCCACGCCGAAGATGTCGGCCAGGACGTGGCGCTCCCACACGCCGCTCTTGCTCGTGACGTCCTGCACGTCGCGGCCGATCGTCATGCGCGGGTTGCACAGGCCGGCGGCGCAGTCGTGGATCGCCAGGGCCCACCGGCCATCGGCGAGGACGGCGCGGATGACGTCCTGCAGGAGGGCGTACGGGTGGGCATCGAGGTAGATGAGGCCGGGGGGATACGCGTCGAGCACGGTCGCCGCCACGTCGTCGGTCACGTCGCGCAAGACGAGCTCGGCTTCGGCGCGGTCGAAGAACCGCACCTGGTCGACGACGTCGAAGCAGACGATGCGGGCATCGAGTCCGAGATGGCGCTTCATGTCGATGATGCGCCGCGTGGACCGCCCGTACTGGGTGCCGATCTCGACGACCGTCGGCGGGCGGTACTGCCGCATGAGCGCGAAGACGATGAACGCCTCCTCGAAGCACAACGTCTTGCGCTCGCCCATCCGCGCCGCGTAGCCCAGCGACCGCGACAGGGCGGCGTACTCGTCCCACCAGGCGTCGACGGTGGCCTCGGGCAGGCCGAGGTGGCGGGCGACGTCGGAGCGCAGGCGGCGGTCGTCGATGACCTGCGGGAGGTAGGGCTCGTAGCGGCCCAGCCGCATGGCGGTGGCCCGCCGGGCGCGGACCCAGAGATCCCACACGCGGCCCGCGGCGCTCGGGGTGTACATGTGGTCGAGCATATCACAGCGCCGCGCGCGGGCGCAAGCGGCGGCGACGCGGGGTTGGGGACTGGGTCCCGGCCATCGGGCGTTCGGGCGGGTCGAGATGGGCCGGGATCGTCAATCCGCGGGCCTGGCGCCGGCTCGGTCGGCTACGCCACGCTCGGCTTGCGGTAGAGCCGCGTCGGCGCGAGCTCGGCGTAGCCCAGCTCCGCGAGGCGCGCCCGGAGGTCCGAGAGGTCGGGGCTCACGTGCATGTACTCGGGCTTCTGATCCGCGATGTTGGTGACGAGCAGCCCGCCGGGCCGGAGGGCGGCGTGCATCGCCTCGAGGTAGGTCAGCGGCGCGTGCAGGTGCTCGAACACCTCGGTGGCGATGCACGCGTCGCACGGGCCGAGCGGCGGGATGGGGGCTTCCGGCGTGCAGTCGGCGAACGTCGTTGGGATGCCGAGGCGGCCGCCGAGCCACAGGAGGAAGGCCTTGCGCTCGGTCGGGATGTCGACGAGGTCGAGGCCGACGGTCTGGCCGTCGGCCTGGAGCTTGAGCGCAAGCCCGCGCGAGCGCTGCGCCAGGCCGCAGCCGAAGTCCAGGATGCGCGGGTCCGGGCAGGCGCGGAGGTGCGCCACCACCGGGTCGTCGGCGGCCCAATCCGGCTCGGCGTACGACAGCATCCGCAGGAAGTGCATCGGCCCGTGGAACCGGTAGGCCGCGTACACCTCGCCCGGGTTGTCGTCGTAGAACACCCGGAAGAGCGTGTGCGAGAGGACGCAGTAGCCGCGGAACTCCGGGCCGCCGTGGCCGCCGCGCAGGGCCTGCCACGACTCGGCATAGCGGCGGCGGCTGTCCTCGACCGTGATCCCGAGCCGCTCGGCGTTCCAGTCGCAGAACCACGTCTGGGTCTGGTTGAGGCGCGCCGGCGGCGTCCCGCCCGGCCAGAACACGACGTTGGCGTGGGCAACGGCGGGGCGACGGAGCAGGCGCTTGACGAAGCGCTTGAGGCGATCGCGCAGCATGGCGCGGCCAATGTTAGTGGCGATCACGGGTCCAGTCGAGTCCGTGGCGGTGCCTTGCCCCGTCCGCCGTGCCGATGGTACCCTGAGCGGCATGAGCTCCGATGGGTCGCCGGCGGGGCCGGCGCCGGCCGGCGCCGGGACCGACGCCGAAGCCCCCGGCGCGCCCCACCGCCGCAGCCTGGTCGGCCCGACCGCGGTCGCGACCGCGTTCACGGCGCTGGCCATGGCGACGAGCATCGCCAACCAGGCCATCGCCGCGGCCCTGTTCGGCGCGGGCGCGGACTACGACTATTACCGCGCCGCCAGCACGCTCCCCAACCTCTTCATGCTGGTGTTCGTGTCGACGATCCCCGTCGTGTGCGTGCCGCGGCTCATCGATGCCGAGGTCAACCGGTCGGCGGCCGAGGCGAGCGCGCTGGCGTCGCGGGTGCTGGTCGGGATGGCGCTCGCGTCCGGCGGGCTGGCGCTCGGCCTGTGCGCGCTCGCACCTTGGCTCGTCGGCGGCGGGATCCTCGCCCACGGGCCAGCCTTCACCCCGCCGTCGCGCGGGTTCACGCTGACCACGTGGATGCTGCGGGTGCAGCTCGCGAACGTCGTCCTCGCCGCGGTCGCCGGCGTGCTGACCAGCCTGCACTTGGCGCGCCACGCGTTCACGCGCCCGGCGGCCGCGCCGGCGATCCAGACGGGTGTCATGCTCGTGGCGATCCTCGTCCTGCATCGGCCGCTCGGCGTCGTGGCCCTGGCGGTGGGCTCGGTGCTCGGGCCGCTGGCGCAGGTCATCGTGCTCGCGCCCGTGCTGCGGGGGAGCTTCCGGCCGCGGCTCGACCTCGGGCACCCCGACGTGCGCCGGGTCGCGTCGGCGCTCGTCCCGCTCGTCGCGGCGTCGCTGGTCACCAAGGGGGCGGACCTGGTCGAGACGCGGGTGGCGTCGGGGCTGGCCACGGGGAGCCTGGCGGTCATCGGCTTCGCCAGCGTGATCGCGGACCGCGTGTCCAACCTCGTGTCGCAGGGCGTGGGCCTGACCTCGCTGCCGGACCTCACGCGCCACGCCGCCGGCGGCGATCGCGCGGCGTTCCGCGAGCGCTTCTCGCTGGCGATGCGCTTCACGCTCGTCGTCGCCATCCCGGCCATCGTGGGCCTGGCGGTGCTGCGCGAGCGGCTCATCGCGCTGCTCCTCGAGCGCGGCCGGTTCACGGCCGGCGACACGCGCATGGTCGGGCTCACGCTGCTCGGCTTCGCCGGCGTGCTGGTGGCCACGACCGCCGGGCGGACCGTGACCAATGGGCTGTACGCCCACCAGCGCTCGCGGGCGACGGCGCTGGTGGGGATTGCCGGGACCGCGATCTACGTGGCGCTGGCGTACACGCTGCCACCGCGGTTCGAGCCGCCGGTGGCCGGCCTCGCGGTGGCGTGGTCGATCACGAACCTCGTCAACCTGGCCGCGCTCGCGTGGCTCCTCCGCCAGCAGAGCGGCCCGCTGGACGGCGCGCGGATCGCGCGCTCGGCGCTGCGGATGGTGGTGGCCGCCGGGGTCATGGGCGCGGCGGTGCATTGGGCAGACCGCACGGTGGCGGCCGACCTCCTGGCCCTGCAAGGCACGGCGCGGTCGGCCGCGATCGCGGCCGAGCTCTGCTTCCTGGGCGTCGCGGGCTTCGCGCTGTACCTGGCGCTCCTGAGCGCCCTCGGCGGCACCGAGGGGCGCGGTCTGGCGGCGGCGCTGCGGGGCTTGGTCCGACCGCGCGGATGACGCCATGCCCGGCGTCGTCGCACACGTCCACGCCGTCGAGGATGGCTGGCCGAAGGCAGGCGCCGGGCGAGCCGGCCAGGTCCAACGCCCGTCGCGCAAGAGCCGCGCAGCGCTCGCCATGGCCCGCGGACCCTAGGGTTTCACCTCCACCGCCACCACGGCCCAGTCCACCGTGCCGGAGAACGAGCCGTTCACCGCCGTCGAGCCCGCCGTCGGCGCCGGCTTGTCGGCCGAGGCCGCGCTGGCGGCCGTGCCGCCGGTGCCCTGCATGCGTTCGATGCGCTCGGTGAAGCTCGCGCCCGGCGTGTGCAGCCGGTTGCGCATCGACGGCGCCACGAAGACCAAGCTGTTGTTGGCGGTCGTCGTCAGGGTCGTGCTGTAGGCGTTGCTGTCCGCGCCGCCGCTGCACGCGCCGCTGACGCCGAGCGGGTTCGCCGAAACCACGACCCCGAGTCCGCTGGCGCCCGAGTAGCGCGATACCTCGATCACCGTGTTGCTCGGCGCGCTGGCCATGGTCGCGGTCACCGAACCGGCGGTGCCGGCGCCTTGGGCCACCCAGACCTCGACGCGGGTCTGCGCCCGAGCCGCGCACTGCGCGCGGACGAGCGACCACGTCAGCCCCAGGCCCGTCACCGACGTCACGGCGATGTTGGGCTTGGGAGCGACGACCGCCAGGTAGAGGTCGCCGGTCGAACCGGCCGACAGGCTCGCGGACGTCACGGTGTTCGACGACGACGAGCCGCCCGACACCGACTGCTGGTGCACCGGCGACGACCCGCTCGACGTCGGCGTCGCGCTCGGCACCAGCGTGTTGGTCGGCGTCGCCGTCGCGGGCGGCGTGCTGGTGGCCGTCGCCGCCCCGCCGGTGGCCGTCGCCGCCGGCGTGCTCGTCGCCGGCGGCGTGGCGCTCGGCGGCAGGGTCGGCGTGGACGACGGCGTCAGCGTCGGGACGGGCGTCTGGCTTGGGGTCGACGTCGGGCCCGGCGTCAGGGTTGGGCCGGATGTCGGCGGCGGCGTCGCCGTGGCGCCGCCGCCCGCCGCCTTCACCTCGACCGCCACCATGGCCCAATCGACCGTGCCCGAGAACGAGCCGTCGACCGTGACGCTGCCGGCGGTGGCGAACGCCTGGTCGGCCGCCGCGGCGCTGGCGGCGGTGCCGCCCGTGCCCTGCATCCGCTCGATCCGCTCGCTGTAGCCGGACCCCGGCGTGTGCAGGCGGTTGCGCATGACAGGTGCGACGTACACGACGCTGTTGTTTGCGCTGGTGGTCAGGCTGGCGCTGTAGGCGCTGTTGTCGGTGCCACCGGAGCATGCGCCATTGATGCCGAGGCTGTTCGCCGACGTCACGTTGCCGAGCCCCCCCACGCCCGAATAGCGCGTCACGAGGATCACGGTGTTCGACGGCGCGCTGGCCAGTGAGGCCGTCACGGTGCCTTCGCTGCCTGCGCCCGACGCGACCCAGACTTCGACCCTGGTCTGGTTACGGGCCGCGCATTGGACGCGCACCTGAGACCACGTCAGGCCGAGTCCCGTGACCGACGACACCGCGATGTTCGGCTTG
>CAYQBA010000238.1:0-5865 GCA_964415605.1 uncultured Anaerolineales bacterium
TGCCCTCGACCGTCGACAGGCCGGTGTTCACGCTCAACGTGGCGCCGCCGAAGTTCAGGTCGAACACGCCGCCGTCGTAGCCGCCGGCCGTGCCGAAGAACGGCGCGCCGACCGGCACGTCCGGGAACGATGGCGTCGACAGGAAGGCGTCGCCGCTGATGCGGGCGCGGGCATTCGTCGGGCCGGGGATGATGTTGGTGGCGATGTCGGTGCTCAGACCGCCCCAGTAGGTGCTGGCGATGATCGCGCTCGTGTCGAGGTTGCCCGCGAACAGCGCCGTGCCGTAGTCGTAGTTGCCGGCGTTGGTCGCCTGGACGGCGTTCGCGAGCGGGAAGTTCGCGCTGGCCGTGCCGCCGGTCACCCAGATGTTGCCGTTGGCGTTGAACCCGACGTCGCGCCCGTAGTCGGTGCTGCTCCCGCCAAAGTACGTGCTTTCCAGCAGGTCCGTGCCGGTGGCGTTGATGACGCCGACGGCGTAGGCGTAGTTGCCGGGGTTCGTGCTCTGGTACGGCGACCCGCGCGTCGGGAAGTCGGTCGACGAGGTCGCACCGATGAAGGCCACGCGGCCGTCGGCCGCCACCTCGATCGGCTCCTGGCCGAGCATGCTCGTGATCGGCGCGAAGTAGCTGAAGCCGATGATGCAGTCGGTGCTGGCGCCGCCGAAGTCGATCGGATTGTACAATGCGGTCGACAGCGTCGAGTTGAACTTGCCGACCAGGAAGTCGTACCCACCGCCCGCACCGACGGCCGTCGTCGTGAACGGGAACGTCGTCGAGGCCGAAGGCCCGGCCAGGTACACGTTGCCGCTGCCGTCGACCTTCACGTCGATAAGGCCGTCCGTGCTGTTGCCGGCCAGGTACGTGAACGCCGTCGCCGTGGTCAGCGTGGAGTCCAGCCGCGTGGCGTAGCCGCTGGCCGTGTCGAGGCCGGTCTGCACCGGCTGGAAGCCGCCGGCCGGGCCGAGGCCGCACGAACCGGCCACCGTGCACGACACGAACGTCTCGCCGACGACGTAGTAGTCGCCGGTCGTCGGGTTCTGCTCGAGGTTGCCGACGTACGTCGTCGTGTTGCCGCCGAAGCGCACCGAGCGGACGCGCGCCGTGCCGGTCGAGTTCATCTCGTACACCACGGCCTGGTAGGTCGTGCTGGCCGTCGCGTTGACCGCGATCGGCGGGATGCTGCCGCCGAAGCCGACGCCGCTGTGGGCGTTCAGGCTATGGCCGGCCACGACGATGTTCCCGTTGGCCAGGAGCACGAGATGGCCGCCGTAATCCGACGACGAGCTGCCGAGGAACGTCGACCACAGCAGGGTGTCGTTGTTGGTGTTGAACTTGGTGACGTACCAGTCCGGCGTACCGAGCGCCGTCGGCTGGATGACGCCGGCGGTGGTCGGGAAGTTCGTCGAGAACGTAATTCCGCCGAAGAAGCGCCCGGTGGCGTCTTCCTTCATGTCGATCTGGTAGTCGGTCGTGTTGCCGCCGAAGCGCCGCGAGAAGTTCACCGACGGGTCGATGAACAGCGTGCGCGACGGGTCCACGGTGCCGAGCTTGAACGTGACGGTGTCGCCGTTGACCACGAAGGCCGCGCTCACCGGCTCCATCGTCCCGCCGGCCATCTGGAACGCAAACGGCGCGCGCTCGACGATGTCGCCGAGCGGGGTCTTGATGACCAGGTTGAAGTTCTCGTCGATCGACAGCCCGTCGTGGCCGGTGTACCGCATCACGATCGCGCTGGGGTCGGCGCCCGGGTCCACCCGGTACAGCGACTTGACGATCCGAGTGTCCTCGGCCGCGCCGCCGTAGATCAGGTCGATGCCCTCGTAGAGGTCCTCGTAGGTGATGTTCCGATACGCCTTGACGCCGGTGACGTTGACGTCGGCGACGAGCCAGTTCCGGTCGCCCGGCAGCTCGCCGGAGGACACGATGCGGGTGTTCTCGTTGGCTCCCACGAACGCGAGCTCGACGGCGTGCCCCTCGGCGTCGGCGTAGGGCTCCACCTGCTCCGCCTCGGGGTCGACCACGGCGTCGGGGTCGACGGGGGTCGCTTCGGGCGCGTTGGGGAAGTGGAGGAGCATGTACATCACCCGCGACGGGGTGAACCATGCCTGCCCGGTGCCGTTGGCGGTCCGGAACGCCACCTCTTCATCCCACTGGCCTCGGTTCTCGACGAACTCGCCGAGGTCGAAGCCCTTCAGCGCCGGCAGCTGCTCCTCGGCGCCCTGCGCGCTCGTGGGGCGTGCCCCGAGCGGCATCAGGGCCACCACCGCGAGCAGCGCGGCACCGCCGGCCATCAGCCAGCGATATCTCATCTGCAACATCTTCTTCATCCCGTTGGGTCCTCCTTTAGCGTGGTTGCGGCAAGCTGTGATCGGTCTAGCGGAACACAAGCAGTGAAGCACGCTTGCCTCCGTCAGGATCGTCAGAGCGTGCTTGGGCCATCTAGCCTGACTTATTAACGGGAGATTACGCGAAAAGATACTGGCGGGGGGCCGAGTTTCATGACGGAGACGCCGGGCTGGCGGCGTCGACGGCGACCGCCCCGGTGGCCCGGACGAGGTCCGCGACCGCCAGCTCGACGTTGACGCCGCGCCGGCCGGCGCTGACCAGCATCCGCCCGCCGGGAAGCGCCAGCGCCGCGGCGTCGATGTACACCGGCCACGGTCGGTGGGCCAGCGCGAGGGGCGAGATGCCGCCGGTTTGCAGCCCCGTGAGGCGCTCCGCGGCCGCGTGCCCCGCCATCCTGACATCCTTGACGCCGAGGGCGCGCGCCAGCCGCTTGAGGTCGAGGGTGCGATCGCCGGCGAGCATCACGAGGACCGGCTTGTCGCCGGGGGCCAGCGCCACCAGCGTCTTGTAGACCAGGGCGCGCGGCAGGCCAAGGTGGTCGGCCACGCCGTCGGCCGAGTGGATCGCATCGGGGAAATCGCGCACGGCGTAGGCGATGCCCAGCTGGTCGAGCCACCGCAGCGCGTTGAGCCTGGCCGTCACGCCGATCGGCCGCCCGTCAGCCCGAGCCCAGCGCCGCGTCCAGGGCCTCGCCGAGCGTCCGCATGCCCTGCACCGCCAGGCCGCTCACCGCCACCCCGCGCAACCCGGCGCGCGGCGCGATGGCGCGCTGGAACCCCAGCCCCGCCGCCTCGGCCAGCCGGCGCTCGATGTGCCCCACCGAGCGCAGCTCGCCCGACAGCCCGATCTCGCCGATGATCACGAGGTCGTCGGCGATCGGCGCGCCGCGCATGCTCGACGCGATCGCGACCGCGACCGCCAGGTCCGCCGCCGGCTCCGAGACCTGCAGCCCGCCCACGACGTTGACGAAGAGGTCCTGGCTGCCGAGCGCCAGGCCGTACCGCTTGGTCAGCACGGCCGCCAGGAGCAGCAGGCGGTTGAGGTCGACGCCGTTGGCGGTCCGCCGCGGCGGGACCTGCTGGCCCGCGGCGCTCGCCAGCGCCTGGATCTCGACGAGGAGCGGCCGCGAGCCCTCCATGGTCACCGTGACGGCCGAGCCGGGGGCCCCCTTCAACCGCTCCGCCAGGAAGGCCTCCGACGGGTTGGTGATCTCGACCAGGCCCTGGCTCTTCATCTCGAACACGCCCACCTCGTTGGTCGACCCGAAGCGGTTCTTGACGCCGCGCAGCAGCCGATAGCTGTGGAACCGGTCGCCCTCGAGGTACAGGACGACGTCGACCATGTGCTCCAGGACGCGCGGCCCTGCCAGGTCGCCGGCCTTCGTGACGTGCCCCACGAGGAAGATCGGCACATGGGTGGCCTTCGCCAGCCGCATGAGCTGGCCGGCGCACTCGCGCACCTGCGTGACCGATCCCGCCGTCGACGACGCCTGGTCCCAGTAGAGGGTCTGGATGCTGTCGACCACGACGGCCTTCGGGCTCAGCCGCTCGATCTCCGCCAGGACGGCGTCCAGGCTGGTCTCGGCCAGCAAGTAGAGGCCGTCCGGGCCCAGGCCCATGCGCTCGGCCCGCAGCTTGATCTGCTCGGCCGACTCCTCGCCCGACACATACAGCACGGGCGGCGACGGCGCGGCCAGCAGCGACGCCGCCTGCAGCACGAGCGTGCTCTTGCCGATGCCGGGCTCGCCCCCGAGGAGGACCAGGCTGCCCGGGACGACGCCGCCGCCGAGCACCCGGTCGAACTCCGACATGCCAAGCATGAGGCGGCCGGCCGGGGTGGCCGGCACGTCGCTCAAGCGCACCGCGCGGCTCGCGCCGGCGACGCGCGCGGGGTGGAACGCCCGGCGGTCGCCGGCGCCCTCGTCGACGACGAGCCGCGTCAACGTGTTCCACGCCCGGCATGCCGGACACTGGCCCAGCCACTTGGGTTGGCTGGCGCCGCAGCTCTCGCAGACGAAGACGGTGCGCTTCTTGGTCATCGGGATCGAGGTCGAACGAATGTTCGCCGCTATTGTAGCATCGAGGACCGCGCCGCGCGACGCCGCGGCCGCGGATCAGGGATGCGGCGCGGCGTACGAGGTGACGTCCGACACGAACCCAAGGTCCCGGATCGGCCAGTACGTCAGCCACGCCTTGCCGACGATCCGCTCGGACGCCAGGGGGCCGTGCAGCCGGGAGTCGCTGGAGTTGTCGCGGTTGTCGCCGAGGACGTAGTACGTCCCCGCGCCCAGGACCACCCGCCCCGGGCCGCCATGCGTCGGATGGTTCTGAATGTACGGCTCGTCGAGCGGGCTGCCGTTGACCACCACCCGGTCGCCGGCGACCTCGATCTCGTCGCCGGGCACGCCGACCACCCGCTTGATGTAATCCTCGTCCTGACCCCAGGCACGGAACACGATGATGTCCCCGCGCTGCGGCTCGCTCAGGCCGAGGTACGCCAGCCGGTTGACCAGCAGCCGCTGGCCGTTGTGGAGCGTCGGCTCCATGCTGCTGCCCTCGATCTGCCGGCTCTGGACGGCGATCTGGACGCCGGCCGCAATCACGACCGTCAGCATCAACGTGTGCACGAGATCCCGCAACGGCGTCTGGCCGACGACCTGGCGCCACGCTGGGGCGACGGGGTTGAGGGAAGGATCTGCCGTTGCGCGCTGATCGGCCCACATGGCGCCGGCGCGAGGGGGGAGCGCCGCGCCGCCATGCGCCGGCCAAGCCATCCCGTCGCGCTCGAGCCGCGCCACGCGACCGGGGGCGACGGGCCGGGGCGTGCCGGCCAGGTGCGGCGTCGCGTCCACGCGCCCTACCATGCGGTCATGCATCCCAGCGCTCCCCGACCACCCTACCGCACGGCGGCGAACGAAGCCCGGCTGTCCGGGATGGTCCCGATCTCGTCCGGTGGCCAGTAGGTCAACCACGCCTTGCCGATGATGTGGTCGCCCTGAAGGGATCCGTGGTTACGCGAGTCGCTCGAGTTGCCGCGGTTGTCGCCCATGACGAAGTACTCGTCGTCGCCCAGTGCCAGCGGCGGCGTGTTGCCGGACGTGATCTGGTCGAGGTAGCCCTCCTCGAGCCGCTCGCCGTTGATCCAGACCGCGTTGTCGCGGATCTCCACCGTGTCGCCGGGCACGCCGATCACCCGCTTGATGAAGTCCTTGCCCGGCGTCCACGACTCGAAGACGATGATGTCGCCGCGCTGCGGCTCGCCGGATCCGCGGTACGCGAGCTTGTTAACCAGGAGGTACTCGCCGCTGTGGAGCGTCGGCTCCATGCTGCTGCCCTCGATCTTGAAGTTTTGCACCACCAGCCGAATGCCGACGAAGATCAAGAGGGCCAGGAACACCGTCTCGACGAGCTCGCGGACCACCGTCCCCACGGCGCGGCCCGCGCCGACCCCCGGTGCCGGCAGGTCAATGGGGGGCGCCGCGGCGCCGCCATACGGTTGGAACAGCGGGAGATCGAAGGCG
>CAYQBA010000239.1:0-3933 GCA_964415605.1 uncultured Anaerolineales bacterium
GTGCCGGGGCCGCTGTGCGCGTACGGCGGCGCCGAGCCGGTGGTCGTCGGCGACGCCGGCGACGGCACCCGCCTGCCCGTCGTGGCCACGGGGCGCCTCGGCGCCGGGCGGGTGGTGGCGTTCGGGCACGACGGGTACTTCGGGCGCGCGGCGCTCGAGACCGCCGACACCGGCCGGCTCGTGCTGAACGCCGTGCGCTGGGCCGGCGGGCGGGCGCTCGCGCGCGTCGCCGTCGTCGGCAAGCCCGAGCTGGCGGCGTGGCTGCGCGACCAGGGCATCGCCGTCGACGAGACCGGCCTGGGTGGCCTCGCCGGCCATCACGTCGCCGTCTTCACGCCGTGGGCGCAGTCCGACGCCGAGATCGCGGCCGCGGCGGACTTTACCCGCGGCGGCGGCGGCCTCGTCGTCGCCGTCACCGGCTGGGGCTGGGCGCAGCTCAATCCGGGGCGCGACCTCCGCGCGGACTTCGTCGGCAACCGGCTGCTCGCGCCCGCCGGCATCCAGTGGCCGAACGACTGGCTGTCCGAGACCGACCCTGCCGGCGGCTACACTGTCGCCGGCGCGCCATCCGCGCTGACGGCGGGCGACGGCGCGCTGGCCGCCGCCGTCGCCCACGCCAACGGCACCCGCACCCTCTCCCCCGCCGAGCTGGACCAGGTGTCGCGCACCCTCGTGGCCAACGCCGTGTGCGCGCCCGATGACGACACGCTGTTCCTACCGCGGCTGCGCGACGTCATCCCATCGGTCATCGTCCCCTCCCCGGAGGACCCCGTCACCCCGGCGGAAGTGCTCGACCGCGTGGCCGTCACGCTCCAGACGCGCGAGCTGTTCGCGTTGCCGCCGGGCGAGGCGCGCGCCCACCCCGCGGCGGCCATCTTCCCCGGCCCGGTGCCCGCCGCGGCGCCGCGCCGCGACGGCGTCGCGGTACCGGTCGACCTCGGCGTGCCCGACTGGCACTCGACCGGTCTGTACGCCCCGCCCGGCGAGGTCATCCACCTGAGCGTGCCGCCCGAGGTCGCCGGCCGAGGGCTCGGGGTGCGGATCGGCGCGCACGCCGACACGCTGTGGGGCGTCGCCGGCGATTGGACGCGCATGCCCGAGGTGTCGCGCTGGTGGCCGCTCGACGCGCGCGACGTCGACGTGTTCAACCCGTTCGGCGGGCTGGTGTACATCACCGTCCCGCGGGGGCAGCCGCCCGCGCTGCACGCCATCACGGTCAGCGGCGCCGTCGACGCCCCACTGTACCGGGTGGGCGGCGATGTCGATGCCTGGCGCGCCGAGGGCCGCCTGGCGCCGGCGCCGTGGGCCGAGATCGCCGGGCGGAGCATGATCGTGACGACCCGCGCCGCGGATGTCCGCGACCTCGACGACCCGGGCGCCGTCGCCGAGGCGTGGGATCGCGTGCTCGACGCCAGCGCCGCGCTGGCCACCCAGTCGAGCCGGCGGGACCGCCCCGAGCGGTTCGTGGCCGACCAGCAGATCTCGGCCGGCTACATGCACGCGGGCTACCCGCTGATGTGCCATCTCGATCAGGCCGCGCACCTGGTGGACGCGGCGCACCTGACCACCGAGGGCAACTGGGGCTTCTTCCACGAGGTCGGCCACAACCACCAGAGCGCCGACTGGACGTTCGAGGGGACCGGTGAGGTCACCGTCAACCTGTTCACGCTCCACGCCTTCGACCGCGTCGTCGGCATCCCGCCGCTGGCGCACGAACGGGGCTCCGTCGACTTCGTGCGGAGCCAGATGGCCAAGTACGACTTCGCCCGCCCCGACTTCACGCAGTGGAAGTCCGACCCCTTCCTCGCGCTGGCGATGTACGTCCAGCTGCAGCACGCGTTCGGGTGGGAGGCCTATCAAAAGGTGTTCGCCGAGTACCGCGACCTGCCGGCGGCGGCCCGCCCGGCGACCGACGACGCGCGGCGGGACCAGTGGCTGGTGCGCTTCAGCCGGGCCGTCGGCCGCGACCTTGGCCCGTTCTTCCAGCTCTGGGGCGTGCCGACGTCCGACGCCGCCCGTGCCGCCGTGGCCGACCTTCCGGACTGGGTGCCGGCCGGCTTCCCCCCCGGCTACGTCGTCGCTCCAACCGCCACGCGCATGCCGACGGCGACGGCAACGCAGGTCGCGGCGGCCACGCCGACGCCCGGAGCGCCGCCATCGCCGCCGCCGTCGGCGCCACCCCCGGATCCGGTCCCGCGCCCGATCTACCTCCCGTCCTTGGCGCATGCCGGGGGGTGATCTCGGGACGGCGACGGGTCTCCGGAGCCGCATTGCCGCTCCAGCCCCGATGGTGTAGAGTTACGGCTCGCGGCCGGTGGCGCGTGCCCATCGCCACCCGCCCGCCCCCCTCGTACCTGTCGGACCCGCCTCACTCCTGAACCCAACCTCAGGTCAACTGCACAGGAAGGAAGAACAAATGAGCGACGTGCGCGTGTTGGTCGGCACCAAGAAGGGTGCGTTCATCCTGACCTCCGACGGCAAGCGCGAGCAGTGGGACGTCAGCGGCCCCCACTTCGCGGGCTGGGAGATCTACCACCTCAAGGGCTCGCCCGTCGACCCCAACCGCATCTACGCGGCCCAGCACACGAGCTGGTTCGGGCAGCTCATCCAGCGCTCCGACGACGGCGGCCAGACGTGGGCGCCCGTCGGCAACACGTTCGGGTACGTCGGCGACCCCGGCACCCACCAGTGGTACGACGGCACGCCCCACCCGTGGGAGTTCAAGCGGGTGTGGCACGTCGAGCCGTCGCTCACCGATCCCGACACGGTCTACGCCGGGGTCGAGGACGCCGCCCTGTTCCGCACCACCGACGGCGGCCAGACGTGGCACGAGCTGCCCGGCCTGCGCGACCAGCAGGGCTCGCGCTGGTCGCCTGGGGCCGGCGGGCTCGGGCTGCACACCATCATCCTGGACCCGAGCCACCCCGGCCGCATGTTCATCGCCATCTCGGCCGCCGGCGCATTCCGGTCCGACGACGGCGGGCAGACCTTCCGGCCCATCAACCGCGGGCTGAAGTCGAACTACATGCCGGATCCCGCGGCCGAGGTCGGCTTCTGCGTGCACCGCCTGTCGATGAACCCGGTGCGCCCCGACGTGCTGTTCATGCAGCTCCACTGGGACGTCATGCGCTCCGACGACGCCGGCGACAACTGGTACGAGGTCAGCGGCAACCTGCCCACCGACTTCGGGTTCCCCATCCAGGTGCACGCGCACGAGCCCGACACCGTGTACGTCGTGCCCATCAAGAGCGACTCCGAGCACTATCCGCCCGAGGGCAAGCTGCGCGTCTACCGCAGCCGCGCCGGCGGCAACGAGTGGGAGGCGCTGACCCACGGCCTGCCGCAGAAGGACTGCTACGTCAACGTGCTGCGCGACGCCATGGCGGTGGACACGCTCGACAGCTGCGGCGTGTACTTCGGCACCACCGGCGGACAGGTGTACATGTCGCCGGACTCCGGCGACCACTGGACCGCCATCGTGCGCGACCTGCCGGCCGTGCTGTCGGTGGAGGTCCAGACCCTGCCATGATCCGGGTGATCCTCCCGTACCATCTGCAGACGCTGGCGCAGGTGGGCGCCGAGGTCCAGCTCGAGGTGCGGGGCCCGGTCACGCAGCGGTCGGTGCTCGACGCGCTCGAGGCCCGCTACCCGATGCTGGCCGGGACGGTGCGCGACCACGCCACCCTGGAGCGCCGGCCCTTCCTGCGCTTTTACGCCTGCCGGCTCGACCTCTCGCACGAGCCGCCGGACGCCCCGCTGCCCGACGCGGTGGTGGCGGGGGCGGAGCCGTTCTTCATCATCGGCGCCATCGCCGGGGGGTGAGGCGTCGACGGTGACGGTGGAGCGGGGGGGGGGGGCCGGCCCCCCCCCCCCCCGGGGGTTTTGGGAAACGCGCCCCCCCCGCCACCAGTTGTGCGGCCCCCCGGGGGGGGC
>CAYQBA010000239.1:3943-5810 GCA_964415605.1 uncultured Anaerolineales bacterium
ACCTCGGCCCAACGGCGGGGGGTTGTGGCGTCGCGGGGTTCGGTGTAGCGGGGGGGGGTCGGCGCCCCCGCCCCCGCCGTGGTATGCTTACCTGCCCTCCCCATGCGCATCGTGATGCTCGGCCCCTTCGGGCTGCACCCCAAGTCCACCATGCTCCGCCGCGCCTTGCCCGCCGCGCGGGCGCTGGCGCGGCGCGGGCACGCCGTGACGCTCGTCATGCCGCCGTGGCACACGCCGGCGGAGGCCGGACGGGCGTGGGACGACGCGGTGGCGGGGGTGCGGGTCGAGCACGTGACCCTGGGCGGCCTGGCCGTGCCGGGCGCCGGCCATGCGATCGTGGCCGCCCGCATGGCGCGCCGCGCGCTGGCGCTCGACCCGGATGTCGTGCACGCCTTCAAGCCCAAGGCCTACGCCGGCCTGGCGGACGCCTTCCTGCACGCCTGGCGGCGCCTGCCGGGCACGGCGTCGCGGTCGCGCACATCCGCGGCATCGGGGACGCCGGCGCGCGTGAACCCGTCGTCGGCGTCGGGCTCGACGCTTGCCCAGGCCGGCGCCGCCCGCCGCCCGGCGCTCGTCGTCGACACCGACGACTGGGAAGGACCGGGCGGCTGGAACGACCTCGAGCCGTACAGCCCGGCCCAGCGCTGGGTGTTTGCGCGCCAGGAGCGCTGGGGCCTGCGGCACGCCGACGCGGTCACCGTGGCCAGCCGCGCCCTCGAAACGCTGGCGTGGGCCATGGGGGTCCCGCGCGGCGGCGTCACCTACCTCCCCAACGCCATCGACACGAGCGGTGCGAGGGACGCGCCGGGCCCGGGCGCCGCTCAGGCGGCGATCGCCGACCGCGCGGGTGGCCTGCACGCGGCGCAGGCCGAGCCTGGCGCGCCCGCCGCGCGCGGGACGGTGGACGGGCCGCCAGCGGCCGCCCCGCGCCTCCTCCTGTACACCCGGTTCTTCGAGTTCGGCCTCGATCGACCGCTGGCGGTACTCGCACGCGTGCGCCAGGACTGGCCGGACGCGCGGCTCGTCGTCGCCGGCCGGGGGTTGTTCGGCGAGGAGACACGCTTCGCCGACCTGGCGCGGGCGCGCGGCCTGGCGGAGGCCGTCGAGATGCGCGGGTGGGTCGAGCCCGGCGCCGCCGCGGCACTGTTTGCCGCCGCCGACATCGCGCTGTACCCGTTCGACGACACCCTCGTCAACCGCACGAAGTCCGCCTTCAAGCTGCTCGAGCTGATGGATGCCGGCCTGCCGGTCGTCGCCGACGCGGTCGGGCAAAACGCCGAGGTCGTCGAGGACGGCCGCAGCGGCCGCCTGGTGCCCCCCGGCGACGACGGCGCCTTCGCCGCGGCCGTCGCCGACCTCGCGGCCGACCCGGCCCGCTGCCGGGCGATGGGCGCCGCTGCCCACGACCGCGTGCGGTCGGCCTTCGCGTGGGACCGCCGCGTGGGCGACCTCGAAGCGGCATACGTTCGCGCCCTGGGGGGGGACGCGTGAGGGGCCGGCGCGGCATGCGGTGGCTGCCCCCCGTCGCCTGGATGGCGCTTATCGCCGCCCTGTCGCACCAGCCCGACATCCCCCGCGCCCCGAGCCCGTGGCTGGACTTCGTGCTGAAGAAGACGCTCCACGCGGCCGGGTACGCCGTCCTGGCGTGGCTGTGGTGGCGGCCGCTCCGCGCGTCGGGCGCCGATGCCGCGCGCGCGGCCCGGTGGGCGTTCGCCGCCACCGTCCTCTACGCGGCCACCGACGAGTGGCACCAGTCGTTCGTGCCCGGGCGCACGGGCCGCCCCCGCGACGTCGCCATCGACGCCGGCGGCGCCGCGATCGCGCTGGCGTGGCTGCGCGCGCGGGCCGCGGCAGGGCGAGGTGGCGG
>CAYQBA010000240.1:0-5747 GCA_964415605.1 uncultured Anaerolineales bacterium
GTAAACCAAACCAAACCCCACCCCCTCCCCCTCCTGCCCGGGGACCGCAAACCGTCCCCCAATAGCCCGAAGAACCAGTTGATCCGGCCCGAGGCGCCCCCCCCGCCCGTCGGGTCGTCCGGCGGCGTGGTCCCCGCCCCCCCACCAGGCCGCCCCCGGCCGGCACGCTCCCCGACACGCAGGATGGCGAGCGCGCCGCCCACCGCGCCGATGGCGACGATCAGCCCGCCGTAGTAGTGGGTGTAGAGCAGCGCCGCGCCGGCCAGGCTGTAGGCTCCCCACGCCCGCGCGCCGCCAGTCCGCAGCGCCCGCGCCAGCGCCGCCAGCGCCGCCAGCCCGAGCATCGTCGCCAGCGTGTACATCCTTGCGTCCTGGGCATGCCAGACGTGCAGCGGGTTGACGGCCAGGAGCAGCGCGGCGACCAGCGCCGCGTCGCGCCCCACAGTCCACCGCGCCAGCGCCGCCGCGAGCGGGACCGCGGCCACACCGAACCACAGCGACGGGAAGCGCAGGGCAAAGTCCGACGTCCCCGCCGCCCGCAGCCAGAGGTTCAGCCCCGAAAAATACAGCGGCGCGTGCTCCACCGGCAGGTCCGCCAGCATCTCGCCCAGCGGCATCAAGGCGCGCTCCAGGCTGATCGACTCGTCGCTCCACAACCCCTGGCCGTCCAGGCGCCACGCGCGCAGGGCCAACGCCGCCAGCGTGACGAGCACCAGCCAACGGCGGTCGCGCGCGACCGCCGCCCCCGGCCGCTCCCGACCGCCGCGCTCCGGAAGCACGCCCGAGCCCATCACGCGCCCGCGGGCATGGCCACGATCCGCTCGATCAGGACCGCGGCGACGTCGCCGGCCAGAAGCACCAGGAAGAGGGCGTTCACGACGTCAAGGAGCGACCACGACGTCACCCGCGGCTCCGCCCGCGGCGGGTTCAGATTGTTCCACGACGGGCGCGGCCACCACCCGCCCGCCACCCACCGCCACGTGGCCAACGGCGACCGCGCGGCCACGGATGCCGTCACGTACAGCCACGGGAGGAACAGCGCCAGCACGAACCGCGGTCCGTAGTTGATGGGCCCGAACCAGGCGTACAGCCCGAGGTACGCCGCGAACGTCGCGGCCGCGAAGGCGGCGCGCGGCCAGGCCGGCCGGTCATTCTCGGTCCGCGCCGCTGCCCAGGTGCGGCTCCCCCGCGCGATCGCGGCGAGGAGGCCCAGCAGCCCATACGCCAGCACGTACCGATACCAGCCGTAGCTCGTCCGCGCCGTGGCCTCGATCTTCACCAGGCCGTCGGCCAGCCGGCGCGCGATCTGCCCCGCGTCGTGCTCGCGCAGGTAGCGGCCGAGCGACGGCAGATCTTCCGCCGGCATGTCCGGCCAGCCCCTGCGGTCGCCGTGGGCCTTGGTGCCGGCCACCACCTCGTCCCAGCCGTCGTACCACATGTAGAAGGTGCTGTTGACGTTGTAGAGCGGGTCGCCGAACACGCGCTGGTTGGCCACGGCGTACGGGGCGACGACGCCGGCGAACGACGCGACCACCAGGCAGGGCGCCAGCCAGGCCGCGCGCGATGGACCAGGGCGGTCGCTCGCGCCAGCATGCCGCCGCCGCAAGGCCGCGACTCCCGCGCACACGGCGTAGATCGCCAGCATCGGCAGCGCCGACGGCTTGAGGAGGTGCGCCAGGCCGAGCACGGCGCCCGCGGCGACGGCACGCCAAGCCGAGGGAGACCGGAGCAGGCGATCGAGCTGCACGAAGGCCGCGAAGAACGCGGTGTAGTACAGGAGCTCGGGTTGGACGTAGGCGGCCTTGAAGACGTAAACCGTGAACGCCGCCGCCACGAACACGCCGAGCGCGCTCGACCACGGCAGCGACCTGAAGAGGATGACGCCGACGACGGCCAGGCCGGCCAGCGACAAGGCGATGTTCAACCGCTTGCCGAAGGCGAAGAACGCGGCTTCCTCGGCGTCGGGGTCGACGAACGGCGCGAGCAGCCACGGGTAGGCCGGCCCGCGGGCGCCGTCGGTGAGGTACGCGCCGCCGGTCTTGACGATCTTCTCGGCGAAGTGGTAGTAGGCCGTCTGGTCGTAGGCCTGGAAGTCGGTGTTGACGAGACGGCCGTGGGCGTCGGCGCGGATCGCGTAGGCCACGGCAAGCAGCGCCGCCAACACGACGGCGGCGACGCGGAGCCGTGTCCGGAGGCGCGCGTCGATCGAACCGGGCCGGCGAGCGGCGTAGATGGGGTCAGGGTCGGGCATGCGGGGCGATCTCGACCGCCGCGACGTCGGCCGCGGCGTCGTCGTCGCCGGCGACCGGCAGCCGCTGCAGGCTGCGCCAATCATACCAGCCGGCGCGCAGCACCGCCATCCCGGCGGCGGCGTCCGCGGCGACCGGCAAGGCCACGATCTGCACGATCCGCTCGCCCGGCCGCCAGCGGTCGGTGGGGTAGCTGTTGTCGAGCGGCGGCCCGTCGAACTGCCCGACGGCGCGCCCGTCGGGCTGCTCGAGGCGCAGGAAGAGGTTGTGGTCGACACCGGTCGGGGCCCGGGCCTCCCACAGCAGCGTCACGGTCAAGGTCGCCCCCGCCGCCACCACCGGCGGCGCCAGACCCACCCCTGCCAGCACGATGCGGTCGCCGAACGACACCGCCGGGTGTGCGGGTCGAACGCCCGGCGGCTGCCAGCCGGCCGGCAGCCGCAGCACGACGAGGTCGAGCCGGCCGGCGGGCGGCGCGGTGCCGGCGATCATCGCCGCGCCGGTGATCGGCAGGTCGCGCACATCTTCGCGCGCCATCTCCGGCCAGCGGCGCGCGACGTCGGCCGCCCGGTCGGCCTCGGCGGGGTCGAACAGATAGGCCGTGCCCCGCGCGTCGGTGCCCGCCGGCGGCAGCACGAGCCCGGACGCCGGGTCGAACGGCCGCAGGCCGGAGCCGACGTTCAGGTAGCGGATCACCGACTGCGCCCACAGCGCCGGCATCGCGTACGCCGGCCCGGCGCCGGCGATGGCCGCCGCGGCCCGGCCGCGGACGACGGCCGCGGCGTTGAAGGCGGCGGGGACGCGCGGATCCCGGGCGTACCGCCCGAAGTAGTCGGCGGCGGTCCAGGCCGCGCTGGCGCCGAGCACGCCCGCGACGAGCCACGGACGCCATCCGCGGCCGCGGACCCCTGGGTGCGCCGCCGCGCGCTCGAGGCCCCAGGCCGGCAGGAGGAACAGCACCGGCCACGTGCCGACCAGCCGCGTGTAGTTCGGCGCGCCGATGCTGAGGAGCGAGGGCGCCAGCGTGACCCCGAGCGCCAGGGCCAGCAGCACCGCCGCGCTCTGGGCCGTCGGGCCGCGGCGGCCGGCGAGGTCGCGCGCCAGGAGCGCCGCGCCGAGCAGGCAGAACGCCCCGACGAGCGGGTCGAACACCGGCCGGCCGCGCCGGTTGTGCGACCACGACCGATCGCCCTCCCACAGCGCCATGCCGAGCAGCCGCCAGGCGTTCGTCGCCAGCGCCGTCGCCGGCGGGTCGTCCTCGACCGCCGGGTTGAAGATCGACACGATGGCCGAGCGATGGGTCAGGTCGTCGACGTGGCGCGCGAAGTACGCGGCCTGCGGCAGCGCGAGGACGGCGGCGGTGACCAGGCACACGGCGGCCAGCGCCAGCGGCCGCCGGTCGCGCCGCCGCCACGCCAGCCAGACGGCCGAGCCGGCGACGACGACGACGAGCAGCCGGCCGACGAGGTGGCTGTACATCGCGGCGGCGATGACGGCGCCGGCGAGCGCCGCGGCCGCGTACGCCGCCCGGGCGGGGCGGGGCGCGCCGGCTTGGTGGTCGACCGCGACGCGATCGGTCCCGTTCGGGCCGGCGTGCCCGGCCGTCCCGCGTCCGGCGGGGGGAGGTTCACCGGCATCGCGTCCGGCGGTCCCATGCTCACTCGACGCGACCACCCCACCATCCCCGCCAACCGCCCCGACCGCCCGCCACCACGCCGCCAGCGCCAGCGCGACGAGCGGCGGCAGCAGCACGGCCTCGATGGCGTAGCGCGACTGCGCGACCGGCCAGAACGTCGTGGCGGCGATGGCCGCCGCGACGAGCGCCGTGGCCCGGGGGCGGGGGAGCGGCAGGACGCGGCAGAAGACGTACTGCGCGGGGATCATCAGCCAGCCGGCGAGGGCGGCGGTCAGGCGGGCGGTGGCGATCGACGGGCCCAGCACGGCCTGGAGCACCGCCATCCCGTACATGAACAGGGGCTCGCGCCCGTTGTTGCCCGGCAGGAAGACCGGGCGCCAGCCGTCGCGGATCGCCAGCGCGTCCAGCGCGTTGTGGGCCTCGTCGGGATGGAAGCCGAACGGGACGTCGCCGATGCGGTACAGCCGCAGCGCCGCCCCGGCGACGAGGATCGCGCCGAGCGCCACCCGCCGGTCGAGGCGCATCGGGCCGCGTCGGGCGATGGCGCTACCCTTGCGGGCGGCGGGCGACGGTGACCTCGACGTCCTGCTCCTGGCCGTCGCGCAGGATCGTGAGCCGGACCGTCTGCCCCGGGCGGGTCTGGAGCGAGACGAACGTCAGGAGGTCGTCGAACGAGTCGATCGGCTGCCCGTCGGCGGCCACCACGACGTCGCCGCCCACCGGGATGGCCGACGCCGCGTCCTCGTCTTCGGCCTGGACGGCGTTGCGGGCGCCGCGCAGCACGCCCACCGACGGGCCGTCCGGCCGCACCTGCAAAAGGTACGCCCCCCGCGACTCGGCCAGGTTGTTGGCGGCGGCGACCTCGACCGTGAAGAGCTCCTGGGCCAGGCCGGCCACGCCGAGGTACGACCACTCGTAGCGGCCATCCTGGATGAGGACCGGCACCACCTGGGCGACGATCGACGACGGGATGGCGAAGCCGACGCCGGAGTTGGCAGGCGTGCCGCTGCCCGGCTCGACGGTGGTCGTGTTGATCTGGGCGTTGATGCCGATGACCTGGCCGCTCAGGTCGAGCAGCGGGCCGCCGGAGTTGCCCGGGTTGATGGCGGCGTCGGTCTGGATGGTCTGCGGGATGCCGAACTGCACCGCCTGCTCGAGGCCGGCCGAGATCGTGCGGCCGAGGGCGCTGATGATGCCGTAGGTCATGGAGTTGGCGTGCCCGAACGGGTTGCCGATGGCCACGACGGGCTGCCCGACCTGGAGCGACGCGAAGTCGGCCACGAGCGGCAGCGCGCGCGCGTTGTCCGGCAAGTCGTCGACGCGGATCACGGCGAGGTCGCTGTAGGCGTCGGCGCCGACGACCGTGCCGGCGCGGTGCTGCCCGTCGAAGAAGATGACCTCGATGGTCTCGGCGCCGCCCGCCACGTGGTTGTTGGTGACGATGTGGCGGTCGTCGTAGACGAACCCCGAGCCGGTGCCGCGCTGCGGGACGCTCTGCCCCATGAAGTCGACGGTCTGCTGGACCCCGAGGCTGACGACGCCGGGGTTGACCTGGGCGTACAGCCGGGTGAGGTCCGGGGCGCCGGCCCCGCCGCCGGGCGTGAGGGGGAGCGCCTCGCGCGGCGCGGTCGGGCGGCCCTGCCCGCGGCGAGGGGGGGTATTCATGGTCTGGCCGTTCTCCCTGTGGCGCAAGGAGAAGCCCAATCAGGTCTCCACGGCTTCGGTCGGGTTGTTCAAGGCCAAGTACGCGAGCTTTCGCGACCTCCTGGAGTCCAACTCCGAGCTGCTGCAGATTATCTCCGACATGCAGGAGAAGCTCGCCGGCGAGGAGGTCTTCGGCATGGCCTACGTCCACACCCAGG
>CAYQBA010000241.1:0-5676 GCA_964415605.1 uncultured Anaerolineales bacterium
GGGCAACTTCTTCAACAGCCAGGACACGCTGTTCCAGCAAGGCTACTTCCTGGGCGAGCAGCCGCCGCAGATGTCGGTGCTGCCGCCGTTCAACGTCGACCATACGATCGCCGTCGACATCGAGCGCATCGGCCGCACGGAGTTCGCGGCGCGCCCGGGGCTCGACAGCTGCGTCGGCGACCTCAAGCCGATGGGCCCGCTGATCGAGACGATCACCCAGGAGACCATCGAGCGGCGGTTCGGCACCGAGCTGCGTGAGATCTGGAGCGACGACGGCGACACCGAGGCCGGGGACGGTCTGCGCTGGGAGACCGACCAGCTGCGCGTGACGCCGTACCAGTTCACCGAGATCGAGCTCCCCGAGGGCCAGCAGTACCTGCTCACGCTGAACTGGACGTCGCCGGTCAGCCGGCTGGCGTTCTACGGCTGCACGCTGGCGCGGCCGGGCCCGTTCCCCGACGGCAACGTCGGGCTGACGCACGACCAGCTCGCCGCCATCGGCAACACCTGGGCGCCGCCGTTCAACATCATCCCGCCGTCGAACCGGCCGAACGGCGGCCTGCCGTACTACGACGCGCGCATCGGGCCGGACCCCGTGCGGGTCAAGATGTTCTACGACCCCGCGGACCCCGACAGCCCGTTCGTCAACCGCCGCAACGTCACGCTCCAGGTGCCCATGCGCACCCCGCGCGCGGACATCGAGAAGCGCCTGGTGAGCGCGGGCACGGCGCTGGTCGGCGACGAGGTCGCCTTCGAGATCGTGGTCAAGAACACCGGCAACACCCGGCTGACCGATGTCGACGTGACCGACACGTTCGACACCGCCCACCTCGACTTCCTGTCCAGCATCCCGGCGCCGACGAGCGTCAACGAGGGCACCGGCACCGTGACGTGGGACAACATCGAAGGCAACGCGCCGGGCGGCTCGTTCGAGCCCGGCGAGAGCATCGTGCTCTCCGTCAAGTTCACCGCCACGAGCGTCACCGCGGCCAACACGCCGGCGCGCAACGCGGCGCGCGTGGCGGCCGAGGGCGGGCAGGTCACGGCCGGCCCGTCGTCCGCCACGGTCATCGTCACGAACCCGCCGACGCCGGCGCTGCGCATCACCAAAGCGCTGACCACCGACAACCCCACGACCGTGGGCTCGCTGGTGGTGTTCGAGATCAAGGTGCACAACGTCGGGAACATCGCCCTGACCGACGTCGACGTCAGCGACGCCTACTTGACGACCTTCCTGGACTTCACGTCCGCCATCCCCGCACCGACGACGACCAACGAGGCGGCCGGGCTCCTGACGTGGGACAACGTCGAGACCCACGCGTCCGGCGGCACGTTCGACCCCGGCGACACCGTCACGCTGACCGTGACCTTCACCGCGATGGCGCCGACGCCGGATCCGGACCGCGCGCGCAACTCGGCCCGCGTCACCGCGCTGGCCGGCTCGGTCCTCGCCGGCCCGGTCACGGCCGAGGTCGAGATCGACGCGGCGCCCGCGCCGAGCATCCAGGTGACCAAGCAGCTCACGACGGCCGACCCGGCCGAGGTCGGGCAGACCGTGAAGTTCGAGATCCGGGTCACCAACAACGGCAACATGGCGCTGACCGACGTCGACGTCAGCGACACCTACGACACGGCGTATCTGGACTTCGTGACGGCTTCACCGGCGCAGACGAGCTTCAACGAGCCGGCCGGCACGATCGCGTGGGACAACGTCGAGGGCAACGCGCCGGGCGGGTCGTTCGATCCCGGCGAGACGATCGTCCTGACCACGGAGTTCGTGGCCACCGCCGTCACGGCGGACCCCGCGCGGGCCCGCAACTCGGCGCGGGTCTCTGCGCGGAACAACACGATCCAGGACGGCCCGGCGGTCGACGACGTCGGGATCAACCCGGTGCCGACGCCGCGCCTGCGCATCACCAAGGTGCTGACCTCGGCGGACCCGGCGGCGGTGAGCCAGACCGTGGTCTTCCGCATCACGGTCTTCAACGCCGGCGACACGACGCTGACCAACGTCGACGTCAGCGACTTCTTCGAGACGGCCAACTTCGACTTCCTCTCGGCCAGCCCGTCGCAGTCCGCGGTCAACGAGGCCGCCGGGTCGGTGATGTGGGACAACATCGAGGCCAACGCGCCGGGCGGGACGTTCGACCCGGGCGAGGCCATCGTGATCACCGTCAACTTCACGGCGACGGCTGCCACGCAGGATCCCGACCGCGCCCAGAACGCCGCCAGCGCATCGGCGGCAGGCGGCGCGTCGGCCGGGCCGGTGACGGCGCAGGTCAAGATCAACGCGGCGCCTTCGCCGGCGCTGCGCGTCCAGAAGCGGCTGGTCACGGTCGACCCGGCCACCGTCGGCGACGTGGTCCGCTTCGAGGTGACGGTGACGAACGCCGGCAACACCACGCTGACGGACGTCGACGCCTCGGATGCCTACGAGACCGAGTTCCTGGACTTCGTCTCGGCCAACCCGGTGCAGACCACGGCCATCGACCAGCCGGCGGGCATCATCACGTGGCAGAACATCGAGAGCCACGCTCCCGGCGGCACGTTCGACCCCGGCGAGAGCATCGTGCTCACCGTGAACTTCACGGCGATCGCGGTGACGCAGGACCCCGCCCGCGCCGACAACGCGGCCGGCGCCACGGCCAACAGCTCGACGGTCCAGGCCCAGCCGGTCATGGCCAGCGTCGAGATCAACGCCGCGGCCACGCTGCCGGGCACGCCGCTCGACGCGAGCTGCGCGCGGCTCGTGTCCAATCCGCTGGCCATCGACGTGAGCTGGACCGACAACTCGACGTTCGAGACGGTGTTCGAGGTCGAGTCGAGCGTCAACGGGTCGCCGTTCGCGCCGATCGCATCGGTGCCGAGCACCACGCAGGCCGGCACGGGCACGGGTTACAGCTACACGACGCCCAACCTGATCGCCAACGCCAGCTTCCAATTCCGGGTCCGGGCGCGCAACGTCGGCACCGGCCAGGTGTCGTCGTACGCCGCCTCCAGCGTGTGCTCGACGGGCCAGGCCGCGGGCGTGCTGGGCTGCGTCGAGGGCAAGGTGTTCGCGCAGGGGCGGTCCAGCCACGCGGGCGCGGCCATCTACGTCGGCGACGCCCCGGTGGCGGTCACCGACGCCGACGGCTCGTTCCAAGTGTGCGGCCTGCCCGAAGGATCCTACACGATGGCCGCCGCGGGCGTGTGCTCGCTCAAGGCGCAGGCGACCGGCGTGACGGTCGAGGGCGGCCGCACCGTGGCGCTGAACGACCTGGCGCTCGCCGGCGGCGACGTCAACGACGACGAGGAGGTCGACCTGTTCGACCTCGTCCGGATCGGCGCCGACTACCGGTCGCAGCCGCCGAACGACCCGGACGCCGACTGCACGCAGGACGGCGCGGTGAACCTGTTCGACCTGGTGCTGGTGGGCTCGAACTACCGCAAGGCGGGGCCGTTGCCGTGGTCGGTCAAGGGCAGTGTGGCCGCCACGGGCACGGCGGCGGCGCCGATCGACTGGGATCGCCTGCGCCTCACGCCGCAGGGCGCCCCGTCGGGCGCGCCGCTCGGCCTGGACGCCACGCTGACGGACGACGGCAGCCTCGAGGTCAGGGTCACGGCGCGCAAGATGGAGGCGCTCTTCGGAGCGGACTTCACGATGCGCTACGACCCCGAGCGCGTCAAGGTGGTCGACGCGCTGACATCGGTGCCCGGCGTCCAGATCCAGCCGGGCGAGGCGTGGGGCGCGGCGCCGTTCATCCCGCTCAACGATGTCGACCGCCAGGCGAGCGAGATCCGCTTCGCGGCCAGCCTGCTCAAGCCGGCGCAGCCGCTGTCGGGCGACGTCATCATCGCCACCATCACGTTTGAGCTGCTCGGCGGCGCGCCGGCGGGCGCGTACGCGCTGACGTCGGTGAAGCTGAGCGACCCGCTGGCCGGCCGCATCGCGGTGACGTGGCAGGGCGCGGACATCACGCCGGAGCTCGAGCCGGGCGCGCTGACGGAGCGGATCTACCTCCCGGTGACGCATCGGGCGGCGGTCGGCGGCCGGAACCGCTGAGCACGGGGCGGAGCCGGCGCGCCAACGACGGACCGGCGGCCGGCCTCCGCCCATCGTGAACTGAGACCCAATCCCGGTCCCCCCGCCCGACGCCGGGCGGGGGGACCGGCGCTTTGTGGCAGTCGCGCGTCGCCGGCCCGCGGGCCCCGTGGGCCGAGCGAGGCGGAGGAGCTCGGCAGGATGTCGAATGCGACGGACGACGTGACGCGGGTCGCGGCCAGTGGACGCGCGACCGGCGCGGGGCCGCGCGGGCCCCAGGGGGCGGATGGCAGCCGGGCTGGCTTGCGGATCTCGGACCGGAGGCGGCAGACGGTGACGGGTCGGCGGTGTTCACGCCGGCCGCGCCGGCGCGCCGCCCTGCTGGCGACCGTCGTGACCGGCCTGGCGTGGCGCGGCGCGGGCTCGCTCGGGGCGCAGGTGCCGCCGTCGCTGATCGGGCGCGAGCTGTTGCCGCCGCAGGTCAAGGTCGAGCCGTTCGCCGGCCCGTTCAGCGGCCCGGTGGCGCTGGCGTTCCTGCCGGACGGGCGGCTCCTCGTGACCGAGAAGAACGGTGGGGTGCGGCTGGTCGCGGCGGACGGTCAGGCGGCGGCGGACCCGATCCTCAGCCTGCCGACCGACCAGACGGCGGAGCGCGGGCTCCTGGGGGTGGCGGCAGACCCGGGGTTTGCGCAAAACCAGCGGGTGTTCGTCTACCACACGCTGCCGCGCCCGTCGGTGAACCGGATCGTGCGGTTCCGGCTGGTGGACGGGCGGGCGGTGGCGCCGACGGCGGTGTACACGCTGCCGGCGCCGGGCACCATCCACAACGCGGGCAACCTGCACTTCGGGCCGGACGGCCAACTGTACGTCGGTGTGGGCGAGGGGGGCACGCCGGCGCGCGCCGGCGACCTGGGCGACCCGCGCGGCAAGATCCTGCGGCTGGACCCGGCGCCGACGCCGCTGCGGGCCGCGGCGGGCAACCCGTTCACCGGACTGGACGGCATCGACGCGGCCATCTGGGCGAGCGGCTTTCGCAACCCGTTCGACTTCACGTTCGATCCCGTCAGCCGGACGCTCCTGGCGACCGATAACGGGCCCGACTGCAACGACGAGCTCAACCGGGTGCGCCCGGCGCGCGACTACGGCTGGCGGCCGGGCTACGACTGCCGGCGGCCGGCCGGCGCGGCGGGAACTGAAGCCCCATTGTGGGTGTGGTCGCAGACGGTGGGCATCACCGGCCCGCTCGTGTACACCAGCGACGTGATCCCCGCCTGGACGGGCTCGCTGTTGGTCTGCAGCTGGAACAACGGGCAGCTCTTCCGGGTCGCGCTGGCGGCGGACCGCGCGCGGGCGCTGGCGGTGAACCGGGTCTTGGGCGTGACCTGCAACATCGACATCGCCCAAGGGCCGGACGGCGGGGTGTACTTCATCGAGGGCGGCGGCTACGCCCCGGGCTGGATCCGCCGGATCGTCCCCGACCCGGACGCGACCCCGGGGCCACGGCCGACGCTCGAGCCGCTCGAGCGCGTGTTCGCGCCGCGGGTGGTGAAGGGGGTGCGGGGGCGGTAGGGCGGGCCGCAGGCGCAGGAGCCGCCGCCGGCCGCGCCCCGCCCCCCCGGGGGGCCCCCCGGGGGGGGGGGTGGGATAACACC
>CAYQBA010000242.1:0-5672 GCA_964415605.1 uncultured Anaerolineales bacterium
GCGGGACGCCCGGGCGACGGACGCGGTCAAGGGGCCCTCCCCTGCGGCGGAAACCCGCGCACCCCGCCGGGACGACCGGCGCCGGCGGCCGGCCGCGGCGGCCCCACCCCTCCGCGACCCGCGCCGGCGACCCGCGCCGGCCGCGGCGCGCGGATGCTGCCGGGCAGCGAGATCCTCGAGCCCGACGTGGCGCCCGCAAGCCGCGACGACGCCGAGGTCCTGCAGGCCGCGGCGCGGGTCATCGAGCAGACGCTGGCCGGGTTTGGAGCGCCGGGCGAGGTGGTGGACATCGAGCAGGGACCGACCTTCACCCGCTTCGGCGTTCGGCCGGGGTACGTCGAACGGGGCGGCCAGCGCCTGCGCGTCAAGGTTGGCCGCATCAGCGCGCTCAAGCACGACCTGGCGCTGGCGCTCGCGGCCCCGGCCATCCGCATCGAGGCCCCGGTGCCCGGCCGGGCGCTCGTCGGCATCGAGGTGCCGTCCGCCCGCGGCGGGCCGGTGCGCCTGCGGGGCATCGCCGACAGCCAGGGCTTCCAGAAGCTGCGCCGCCAGCACGGGCTGGCGCTGGCCCTCGGCCGCGACGTCACCGGGGCGCCCGTGGTGGCCGACCTGGCCGGCATGCCGCACCTCCTGGTCGCCGGCGCCACCGGCAGCGGCAAGAGCGTCGGCCTGAACGCCATCCTGGCCAGCCTCCTGTTGGGCCACACCCCGGACGGCCTGCAGCTGATCCTGGTGGACCCCAAGCGCGTCGAGCTCAACCGCTACGGCGCGCTGCCCCACCTGGTGGCGCCGATGGTGACCGAGGCCCGCGAGGCCGTGGGCGCGCTGCGCTGGGTGGTCGCCGAGATGGACCGGCGCTACCAGCGCTTTGCCGCGCGCGGCGCGCGCGACCGGGCCGGGTTCAACGCCCGCTCGCCGGCGGGGGAGGCCCCGGTGCCGGCGCTGGTGGTCGTCATCGACGAGCTGGCCGACCTGATGCTGACCGCCCCGGCGGACGTCGAGCCGCTCCTGACGCGCGTGGCGCAGCTCGGCCGCGCCACCGGCATCCACCTCATCGTCGCGACGCAGCGCCCGTCGACCGACGTGCTCACCGGCATCATCAAGGCCAACTTCCCGGCGCGCATCGCGTTCGCGGTGTCGAGCGGGATCGACTCGCGCGTCATCCTGGACCGGGTCGGCGCCGAGACCCTCCTCGGCCGCGGCGACATGCTGTTCCAGCCGCCCGACGCGCCGCATCCCGTGCGCCTGCAGGGGGCGTGGGTGTCCGACGCCGAGCTCGACGCCCTCGTCGGCTTCTGGCGCGGCGCGCACTGGCCGCCGCCGCCGCGCCTGCCGCCGTGGGAAGACCTCGTGCCGTCCGACGACCCCGACGCCGAGCTGTACGCCCGCGCCCAGGAGATGGCGGAGAACGACCCGCGGCTGAACGCGTCGGCCCTTCAACGCCGGCTGCGGATCGGCTTCCCGAAGGCGCGCCAGCTCTTCGAGCGGCTGGCCGAGGACGGGTGGGTGGCGACAGGCGACGCCGGAAACGACCCCTCCGTCGAACCCGGTGCCGGCGACGACGAGGCCGGAGCCCCGTCCCGACAATCGGGCCGCGCGGATCGCCCGCGGCGCCGGCGCGACCTCGATTGGGTGGACACGGAGTTCGAGGGCTGAGAGCGGCCGGCTATAATTGCCCGTCGGCATCATCACACGGGAACCCCGACACGATCGAGGAGGGCATACATGGCCGGCCATTCCAAGTGGGCCAACATCAAGCACCGCAAGGGCGCCGCCGACAAGCGGCGCGCGTCGCTGTTCACCAAGCTGGCCCGCGTCATCACGGTGGCCGCGCGCGAAGGCGGCGGCGACCCCGAGATGAACTTCAACCTGCGCCTGGCCGTCGACAAGGCCCGCGCGGCCAACATGCCCAAGGACAACATCGAGCGGGCCATCGCGCGCGGGGCGGGCGCCGATAAGGGCGAGCAGCTCGAGCGCGTGGTCTACGAGGGCTACGGCCCGGCCAGCGTCGCGATCATGGTGGCCACGACCACCGACAACCGCAACCGGACCGTCGGCCTGGTGCGCAGCGCGTTCAACAAGTACGGCGGCAACCTCGGCGAGAACGGCAGCGTGGCGTGGCAGTTCGAGCAGCGCGGCGTCATCCAGGTGCCGGCCGACGGCATCGATCCCGACGACCTGGCCCTGGCGGCCATCGACGCCGGCGCGCTCGACGTCGAGGTGGGCGACGACGTGGTGACGGTCGTGACCGATCCCGTCGCCTTCCGCGCGGTCAAGGCGGGGTTGACCGCCGCCGGCTACAACACCGACGACGCCGCGCTCTCGATGATCTCGACGGTGCCGATGGAGCTCGACGACGACCAGACGCTCAAGGTGCTGAAGTTCGTCGACGTGCTCGAGGACATCGACGACGTCGACGAGGTCTTCACGAACGCCTCGTTCTCCGACGCCGCCGTCGAGCAGTACGCGATGAGCTGATGCGCGTCCTCGGCATCGATCCGGGGACGGCCACCACCGGCTTCGGCTGCATCGAAGGCCGCCCGGGTGCGGCCGGCCACGTCGATCTGATCGACCACGGCGTCATCCGCACGGCGGCCGGCACGCCGATGCCGCGGCGGCTGGCCGAGCTGCACGCCGGCCTGTCGGCGCTGATCGGCGAGCTCCGGCCCGACGCGATGGCGGTGGAGGAGCTGTTCTTCTCGAGCAACACCACCACCGCCCTGTCGGTCGGCCAGGCGCGCGGGGTCATCCTCCTGGCCGGGGCGCAGGCGGGCGTGCCGATCGCCGAGTACAAGCCGATGCAGGTCAAGCAGGCCTTGACCGGCTACGGCGCCGCCGACAAGAAGCAGGTCCAGGACATGCTGCGGCTCGTGCTGGGATTGGACCGCGTGCCGCGCCCCGACGACGCGGCCGACGCCATCGCCATCGCCCTGTGCCACCTGCAGGTGGCCCGGGAGGCGTGGTAGGGCCTACTCCTCCTCGTGCCGGTCCTTCTGCGCCTGGGCGATGACGCCCTGCGCGATCTGTTGCGGCACCTGGGCGAAGTGCGCGAACTCCATGGTGAAGTAGCCGCGGCCCTGGGTCATCGAGCGCAGGTCGGTGGAGTAGCGGAGCAGCTCGGCGAGCGGCACCTGGGCGCTGACGACCGCCTTGGTGCCGACCTGCTCGGTGCCCTGCACCATCCCGCGACGGGTGTTGAGGTCGCCGAGGATGTCGCCCATCTGGCCGCCCGGCACCACGATGCGCACGTTGTACACCGGCTCGAGCAGCACCGGGCCGGCCTGGAGGAACGCCTCCTTGAAGGCGCCGCGCCCGGCGATCTGGAACGCGATGTCCTTGGAGTCGACCGGGTGCTCCTTGCCGTCGAAGACGACCGCCTTGACGTCGACCACCGGGTAGCCGGCGACCACGCCTTCGGCCAGGCTGTGGCGGATGCCCTTCTCGGTCGAGGCGATGAACGGACCCGAGATCGCGCCGCCGAAGACCTCGCTGGCGAACTCGAAGCCCGCCCCCGATTCGCGGGGCTCGACCCGCAGGTGCACCTCGGCGAACTGGCCCGCGCCGCCCGACTGCTTCTTGTGGCGGTACTGCGTCGAGGCGGCGCGCGAGATCGTCTCGCGGTACGGGACGTGCGGGACGGCGGTGGTGACGTTGACGCCGAACTTGTCCTTGAGCCGCCGGACCGCCACGTCGACGTGGGTGTCGCCCATGCCCGACAGAAGCAGTTCGTGCGTCGAGTCCTCGACGTGCGAGCCGAGGGTCGGGTCCTCGTCGACGATCCGCTGCAGCGACCCGCCGAGCTTGGTGCCGTCGGCCTGGCTGACCGGCTTGAGCGCGACCGAGTACAGCGGCACGGGATAGCTGAAGCCCGGCAGCTCCAGCGGGTGGTCCTTGTCGCACAGCGTGTCGGCCGTATGGGTGTGCTGGAGCTTGGCGACGGCGCCGATGTCGCCGGCGTACAGGTGGCCGACGGTCATCTGCTCCTTGCCGCGCAGCACGTACACCGGCCCGATGCGCTCCTCCTCGCCGCGGTTGGCGTTAAAGACGCGGCTGTCGGCCTTGAACGTGCCGGAGACCACGCGGAGGTATTGGAGCTTGCCGACGTACGGGTCGGCCTGGGTCTTGAACACCAGGGCCGCCAGATGGCCGGCCGGGTCGGGCTTGAGCTCGACGGCCCCGCTCTTGGGGTGGGTAGCCGGGCGCGCCGGCGCCTCGGCCGGCGACGCCACGTACGTCACGAGCATGTCGAGGAAGGCGTGCATGCCCAGGTTTTCGGTGGCGGCGGTGTAGAGCACCGGCACGTAGGCGTTGCCCTTGGCACCCTTGACCAGGCCGGCGCGGGTCTCGTCGGCGCTCAGGTCGCCCTCGTCGAAGTACTTCATCATCAAGACGTCGTCCGATTCGGCGGCGGCTTCGACGAGGGCGTCGTGGCCGCGCTTGCCGTCGGCGGCCACGTCGGCCGGGACGGCGCCGGCATGGCCGTCCTTGCCGAGGCTCGCGGTCTCGCCCACCACGCGATACACGCCCTCGAAGCTCGCGGCGCGCCCCACCGGCACCTCCAGCGGGGCGAACCGCACGCCCTCGAACGTGGCCTGGAGCTGGGCGAGGACCTTGGCGGGGTCGGCGTTGTCGCGGTTCATCTTGTTGATGACGACGATCCGCGGCAGCCCGAGGTCGTCGAGGTGCTGCCACGCGATCTCGGTGCCGACCTCGACGCCCGCGACGGCGTCCACCACCACCACCGCGCACTCGACGGCGTGCAGCGTCGCGATCACCTCGCCGATGAAGTCGGCGTAGCCCGGCGTGTCCAGCAGGTTCAGCTTGTAGCCGTTCCACTCGACCGGGATCAGGCTCGTGCTGAGCGAGATGCCGCGCCTGACCTCCTCGTGGTCGAAGTCCGAGACCGTGTTGCCCTCTTCGGTCCTGCCCTGCCGATTCGTGGCCTTGCTGACGAAGAGCGCCGCCTCGGCGATCGAGGTCTTGCCGGAACCGCTGTGCCCCACAAGCGCGACGTTGCGCACCTTGTCGGTGGTGTACTCCTTCATGGACGTCCTCTCGCCTCCTGACACACTCGAGATCGTGGGCCCCCGGCTCGGTGGGGGCGGCAATCATGGAACGCCCGGGCGCGGGCGGCCCGGGCGGGAAGATCACGGCCTCGCTCAGTATAGTCGGAAGGCCGGGATAGCGCCAGCAGGCGGCGCGGCCGGGAGATCAGCGCGGATCGCGCGCTCGGCCGCCGCGCGCCGAGACGAGCATCCAACCCGCCACGGCCAGCATGGCGGCGGCCTCGGCGGCCAGCCATACGGCGGGCCAGCCGGCGCGCACGACGATGGTGTCGGCGTGCCGCGTCGCCATGCCACGCGCATCCACCTCTTCGATGGCATAGCGGTACGTGGCGCCGCGCCGGACGGCACGGTCGACGAACGCGTACGCGGCGCCGGCCAGCGCGCTGCCGGTGGCCGGGATGAGGGCGGGGCTGACGCGCCGGTCGGCGCCCCCGGGCGTGTCGGCGTCGAGGCGCCACACGTGGAACCCGACGACGTCGGACTCGCTGCCGGTCTCCCAGCGCACCGTGACCTCGGCCGGCGCCGCGGCCTGCGCGAGCAGGTACAGCCCGGCGGCCGCCAGCCCTGCCGCGGCGGCGAGGCGCCACGCGCGGTCGCGCCGACCCC
>CAYQBA010000243.1:0-1825 GCA_964415605.1 uncultured Anaerolineales bacterium
CCGCGCGTGCGGCTGGACGCGATGGCGATCCGTCTGGCCGACATCGTGGGCGTGCGGTTGGACGCAATGGCGATCCGTCTGGCCGACGTCGCGGGCGTGCGGCTGCACGTGATGACGATCCGTCTGACCGACGTCGCGGGCGTGCGCCAGGGAAAGGCGACGCGGGCGCGCCGCGATCTCCCCGCGACCGTGCGGCACGGCCCCCGCCGCGAGGCCGCCGTGGCGCCGGTGGGAAGCGGCCCGTTCATGCCGGCGATGCGCCCGGCGGGGGCGCCGACGGTGGACCGCGCCGCGGCCGGGGCCACGTGACACCCGAACACGCTTGAGACGTACGATCGAGGGCGGTCCGCCGGGCGGGGACCGCCCTCGATTGCGTTGACCGGCCGGTCGCGCGGGCAGGGCCGGGCGCCCGGCCGCGGCCGGTTGCGGCGGGCAACGCGCGCCAGAGACCCCCGACGCCCGGGCGGCCCCGCGCCGCGCCGGCGGTGATCCTGCAAGCTGCCGCCGCCAGCCTTGCAAGGCGCCGCAAGTGTCCTTGCAGGACGACGTCCGGCGCCTTGCGCGGCGCCGGACGCGCCATTGCAAGACCGCCAGGCGGACCTTGCAATGTGAGCGCGGCGGGACTGCAGGGCGCCATCTCGGACTCGCCGCACGAGGCGGCGATCGAGCTCGCCGACGAGCACCGCGATAACCTCGCCGCCGCACTGCGGTGGTGCCCGGCCGAACCGAGGGCGGCGTGCCTCGGCCTGCGCCTGGCAACCGCCCTCGTTCCGCAATGGCTTGCCCGGCGCGCGATCACGGGGAAGGCGTGGCGAAGCAAGGCAGTCCCTGGCGCCGACGGGGATCAGCCGCTCTTGTACGGAAGCGCCTCCATTCGGACGACCCCCTTCAACACATCGTACTCCGGATCCTTGTGGATCAATCGTGCATCGTGGCGGATGGCGTATGCCGCGATCAATGCGTCCGCGAAAGACAGTCGATGCAGCGCCTTCAAGTTGGAAGCCGTCAGGAGAGCCGGCTCGTCCACGTCCCAGATCACGGTGGCGCCCAGGGCCACGAGCAACGCGTAACGTCGATCTGCTTCCTCTCGCCCGCGTTCCTGGAGGCTGATGTAATGCGTTTCGAGCAGCACGGTCCATGCCAAGAGGACGTCACCGCCGCGCAGCAGCGCCTCTACCCGTTCCGCGCCATCTTCGTCCTCGATGAGTGTCAAGATGGCCGACGTGTCGAGCAGCGACCGTTCAGGGCTCACGATCGCGCTCCGCCCGCCGTTCCTCCAGCAATCGCTCGACCAGTCGTTCGCCACGCCCTGCCCCGCGCAGCGCGGCGATCGGATCCGCGGGGAGCGGAACCAGGCGGATCGTCCGGCCTTCGTCGATCCAGAGAATGTGGTCGCCATCCGCGATATGGTGGCGCCGACGAACCGACGCTGGGATCACGGTCTGCCCGCGGCTGGAAACAAGGGTTCGCATCGGATTCTCTCTTGCCCTCATGGGATGGCGCGTGCGCTCGCCCAATCCTAGCATGCCGGCATGGCGTCACGCAAGAGGCCCGCGGCAAGCGTCTTGCAAAACCGCTGCAGAGCAAGAGACTCCCCCGTGACGGGTCGCCCCAAAGTGTCGTCGGAGTCCTGAAGGCCCGGGGGAGGTGAACGACGTTGCGCGGGGCGCAGCGGAGGGGCGATCCCGCCGCTCGCCTCAAGTGCCAGCCTCGGGTATCACCCCTCGCGTGATTGTTCAGCTCCCCGCTGGGCGACGTGCGTTCAGCCGCTCCCGTCATCGGTGGCGGGGACGTGCATGCTCCCGTGATCGACGGCGTCGGTCGG
>CAYQBA010000243.1:1925-5656 GCA_964415605.1 uncultured Anaerolineales bacterium
GGTCGGACCGCCGGGCTGCATCTCCATGTGGTCGCCGGCCGCGGTCGGACCGGCGGGGTGCATCTCCATGTGATCGCTGGCCGCCGTGGGGCCGGCGCCGTGCATGCCCGCGTGGTCGCCCGCCCCGGCGGGGCCGGCCGTCCTGGCCGCCCGCGCCAGCATCGCGTTGGCTCCGAAGACCACCACCGTCGTCGCCAAGCCCCCGAAGACGAGCGTGAGCAGGCACAACCATACCAGGATCCGGTCGGCGCGCTCGACGCCCCCCCCGGGCGCGGGTTGCGGAGCTCCGTCGCCCGCCGGCAACGGCCCTTCATCGATGGTCGGCATCGCTCGCTCCTCCACTTCGTTCAGGGCAGCTGGATCGGCAGCGCCCACAGTCGCTGGAACGCCAGCACCGTCAAGGCGACGACACCGACCACGAACACCATGCCGGGCACCAGGGCCAGCGGCGTCCAGCCGCTGGCCCGCACGACGGGCGGTGGCGGCGGGCCCATGCCGGCCACTGCCGCCTGGGGCGACGCGACCTTCTCGCCCGCGACCGCCGTCATCGCCATCACCGCGACGAAGGCAACCCCCGCCGCGATCGCCACCATCGCGCCGATGCCCAGCGACAGGTTCATCCACGTCGTCCATGCCGCCGGGACATCCAGCCCCCAGCTCGCGTAGCGCCGCGGAACGCCGGCCAGCCCCGCCGCCGCACCGAACACCGCCATCCAGATCAACGCCGCGCCCATGACGTACGGCTGCCACCGCGCGACGCGGATCCCCCACAGCCGGCGGCGCAGCAGCATGGGGATGCCGTAGTACAACGCGCCCATGTACGTGATGTTCGCGCCGCCCGCGGCGATGGGATGCACGTAAGCCGGCACCACGAAGGTGTTGTGGAGCATCGGGGCCAGCTGCTCCTGGATCAGCGCATAGGCCATGAAGCCGCCGACGAAGAGCGTCACCAGCCCGACGACGAGCGATCCGAAGGCCGGATCGCCCCACGGCAGGCGGCGCAGGCCGGCCGCGGCGCCAAGACCGGCCTGGCGCATCCGCGCCTCGAGCATGCCACCGATGATGAAAGTGTGCAGCAGCGTCGGGACGCCCACCAGGAGCGACAGCACGGTGCCGGCCAGCTTGACCTGCTGCGGCAGGCTGGGGTCGGCCAGCAGGTGGTACACGAAGGTCGGCGGCACGAAGATCGGGTAGAGGAGGAAAAGAGCCTTGGCCAGGGGCTTGGCATAGACCGAACGGGCATCGGCCGTCACCTCCACCAGGACGTACGCCACGCCGACGAGCGTCAGCGCGGGAATGTAGTGGTAGATGTGGAACACGATGTGCCAGTCCATGCGGTAAACCGACGGGTCGACCGTGCCTCGGCCCAGGCTCCAGAGCCAGGCCAGGCCGAACATGCGCAGCGCGGCGAGCAGGCCCGGCACCGCGATGAACAAGCCGGCCAGGGCGGCGAACGACGCCACGGGCAAGCGCTTGAAGAAGGCCCCCCAGGCATCGAGGCTGCCCTTGCGGTCCACGGCGCCGATCATCGTCATGACGAAGTCGAGCACGAGCACCAGCATGCCCGCCGCCAGCAGCACGAAGCTGAGGAAGATCATCCACGCGCTCTCGTATTGGCGCGCCAGGGGGATCGCGGCGTGGTAGGTGATGTTCGCGCCCCGCAGCACCCCCGCCAGCGCCAGCCCGGCGGCGAGCGTCATGATCCCCAGCCCCGCCCAGGCCAGCCGATAGCTCCACAGGCGGCGGCGGATCAGGACGCTGCCGGCGACGATCAGGAAGGCCGTCTGGACGAAGCCCAGCCAGAAGATGAACATCAGGATGCCATGCCCTGTCAGGGCCTGGTAGTAGGTCTCGGCCGGCAGGATCGACAGGGCTGGCGTGCGGACCAGCTTCATCAGGAGGGCGAAGATCCCGCCGAGGCTCATCACGGTGAGCCCGACGGCGGCGAACGCGCTCAGGAGGCGTCGATCGTCCGGTTCGAGCTCGATCGATTGCAGCAGGTCCATGGTCAGCCTCCAAGGGCCCCGGCGTCGGGGGCGCGGGTCGATCGGCTCAGTCGTCGACGAGGATCGTCGCCGTCATCGCGTGGTGGCCGGCGCCGCAGTATTCGGTGCACCGGACCTCGATGGTGCCCGACGTGGTCGGCCGCACGCGGATGGTCACGGGCGTGCCGGGCAAGAGCACGCTGCTCAAGCTCCCGCCGAGGATCAACGACACGCCGTGCATCACGTCCGCGGCATAGAAGACCAGGTTGTAGGTCTCGCCGCGCTTGAGGTGGATGGTCCGCGGCAGAAAGGCGAACTGGCGGGCCATGATGAACACATCCTCGCCAGCGACGACGCGCACCGAGCCATCCGGTTGGCCGTAGCGCTCGAGCTGCCGATCCACCTGCGCCTGGAAGTCCGCCTCAGCCATGGTCGCCGCGGCGCCGTGCTCGCCGTGCCCCGCCTCGGCGTCGAGCACCCCCATGGCCGACCATATGGGCACGAGGAGGAGCACCGAGAACGCGACGATGAAGGCCGCCGCGAGCAGCCTCGCCGACCCCTTGCCTGCCGGCACGCCCCCTGGATCCACGGTCATGCTCCTTCGCTGGTGATCGAGCTGCCCGCCGCCGGCCGCGACCCACGCCGCGGACCTGACTGCCACAGATCGCCAACCCATCGCCCGGCCTCGCCATCGTCCGACCCCCGCTCCGGTCACGGCGATCGTGGTTGGGTCGATCGCTATCCTACAACATGTAGGAGCCAGATGTCAAGCCATCGCCAATCCGGACGGGTCCAATCCGCCCACCCGCCTGTCACGGCGCGGTCGCGCCCGCAGGCCCGGGCCGCGGGGGAGCGGCTCCCTGAGCCCCGTCGCCGATCGTCACCGCCCCCAGCTCGACCGAGTCGAGACCACCCGCCGTCCGCCAGCGCTCGCCGGTCTTCGGGTCGTACAGCCCCACCACGAGCCGCAGCGGCCCGCGCGTGCCCGGCGGCAGCCACAGGCCGTGCCGGTCGTCCAGCAGCTCCCCGGCCACCCAGGTCTTGGGGGGGCGGCCGTCGGCCACCGGGAAGCCGTCGTGCTGGGCGGCCAGCGCGCCGTCCGGGCCGTACGCGTGCACGAAGACGCGTGCGTTGGCGTCCGGCACCGCCGTCGCCTCCCACCGCAGCGCCACCGCGATGCCTCTGCCGGGGACGGCGCGCGACGCGTACGCCGCCGATGCCAGGCGCACGCCATGCCCGAAGTCGATCCCGAGACCACGCGTCATGTCCGGTCGCCCTTCGACGTAGCCGACCATCAGCACGTCGCCGGCCCAACCGCCGCCGGCAGGGAACATGTGCGCGTCCGCCCAGGCCTTCAGGGCCGCCGAGTCCGCGCTGACCGTGCCCTTGTACAGCGCGAGCCACGTCCGGCCGTGACCGGGCGCGCCGCCGGCCACCCGGGCGATCGCCGCGTCGACCGGCTCGTGCACCGGGTCCCAGAGCTGGGTGTAGCCCCACGGCGGGTCGCCCGCGGCGCGATAGCGCGCGTAGAGCCCCGCCACGCTGAGGATGTTGAACACCACCCAGTCCCCCGGCGCCATGCGCGGGGCCAGGTCGCGCCAGAACACCGCCGGGTCCCACGGCCCGTCGACCTCGGCCTCGCGCCGATAGGCATAGCCCGCCAGCGTCGGCGCCACGGCCGCCGCCAGCGCCAGCGCCGCGCACGCCCCGGCCGCGGCCGACCGCCCGCCGAGCCGGGCCACGGCC
>CAYQBA010000244.1:0-5641 GCA_964415605.1 uncultured Anaerolineales bacterium
GGCCGTCGGCGTCGCGGCCGTGCTGGCCGCGGCGGGTCCGGCGCCGCGCGCCGCGGCCGACCCCGCCGTCGACCCCGCGCCGGACCGGCTCCTCGCCAGCGGACTGACGCGCGGCTACGCGGGCAACCACGGCGCGCTGGCCGACGGCAACCGCGACGACGGCGACCTCATCCGCGGGCGGTGGCGCGACTACGCGCCGGACCCGCCGCCGGCGCCGCGCACCCCCGCCGACAACGTCGTCGTCGATCGCCAGACCGGCCTGATGTGGGTGCGCGACGTCGGCCGCCTCGACGGCGACGACGGCCAGGGCGCGCGGGGCAACGTGATCCTCAGCCAGCCGCTGAGCTGGCAGGCGGCGGTCGAGGCCGCCAACGCCCTGGTGTACGCCGGCTTCGACGACTGGCGGCTGCCCAACGTCAACGAGCTGCAGACGCTGGTCGACTTCGGGCGCGCCGCCCCGGCGCTCGACCCGCGCGCGTTCCCCGAGCCGTTCGCGGCGCTGCCGAGCCCTTACTTCTGGTCGTCGACGACGCACGCGGCGCTGCCGGCGATGGCGCTGTACTTGAACGTCCGCGACGGCCACGTCTACCGCTGGACCAAGGGCGCCGCCTTCGCCGTGCGCCCGGTGCGCGACGCCCCGGCCGGCGACCCGGTCGCGGTGCTCGGCACCGGCCAGACCACGGGCTACCGCGGCGACGCGCCGGGCGCCGGCAACGGCGACGACGGCGACCTGCGCCGCGGGCTGGCGCCGCGCTACGCCTGGTCCGACGACGGCACCGTCGACACGCCGGCCGAGAACGTGGCGGTCGACGCCAACACCGGCCTGATGTGGCTGCGCGACCCGGCCCGGCTCGACGGCCGGGGCGGGCCGGACGGCGTGGGCGGGAACCGCGACCTGCGGGCACCGCTGGACTGGCAGGCGGCGATCGACGCCTGCAACGGGCTGGCCTACGCCGGCCACGCCGACTGGCGGCTGCCGAACATCCAGGAGCTGGTCTCGATCGCCCAGCCCGGCCGGACCGACGTGCCGCACGACCCGGTGGTCTTCGCCGCGGCGCCGCGCGGCGGCGCCGTGGCCAACATCTGGTGGTCGTCGACGACGGCGGAGATCGACATGCCGGGCGTGCGGCGGGGCGAGGCGGCGTGGTTCGTCGAGACCGGGCTGCCCTACTCGCGGCACCACGTCGCGCCCGACTTCCAGCCGCCCAAGTCGCGGCCCGGGTTCGTCCGCTGCGTGCGCGACGCCGAGCCGCGGCCGGTGCCGGACCTCTACCGCGCCGAGATCCGGTCGTCGGCCGACCTGGCGGCGGTGACGCTCCCCAGCACGAGCCCGGGGGTGGCGCGGGTCGGGAAGTTCATCCTGCCGTTGGACCCGGCCGCGGCGGACGCGCCGGTCGAGGTGGCGTTCCAGGACGTCCATCGGCACGCGCTGCACTACGACTTCCTGCGCGCGGCGTTCCCGGCGCGCTTCGGCGCGCTGACGCCGGCGGACTACACCGCGCTGGTCAGCCCGCGCGCGACCCGCACGTGGCTGGCGGGCGGCCTGCGGACGTTCGCGACGGCGGGCGGCGAGGTCGTCACGGGCTTCGACGTCTTCATCGACGGCGACGCCGCGCCGGACCTCCTCTCCGCGGCCGAGACGGCCGGCCTCTACCGGCGCCTGTCTCGCGCGTTCCGCCGGCCGCTGGTCTACTCGCCGACGCAGCCGGGGGCCCTGGCGGCGGCGCGGGACTGGGATCCGGCGACCGTGCCGATGGCGTTCCCGTCGCCGCCGCCGGCGCCGGGCTTCGAGGCCTACACCACCGGCGACGCGTACGGGACGGTGCGCCTAATGACGCTCGAGGATCTGGCCGAGGCCGAGGGCAACGGCCGGATTAGCTGGCAGGACATCCTCGTCCTGGACCGCGCCCCGACGGACCTCGAGGGCGTGGTCAGCGGGATCGTCACCGGCGAGCGGCAGGGCGACCTCAGCCACCTCAACGTGCGCGCGGCGCGCCGCGGCACGCCGAACGCGTTCGTCGCGGACAGCCTGGCGGCGTTCCAGGCGCACGCGGGCCGGCTCGTGCGCCTGACGGTCACGCGCGCGGGCTACACGGTCCGGGCGGACGTTTCGCGCGCCGAGGCCGAGGCCTTCTGGGCGGCGCGCCGGCCGGACCCGGTGGCGATCCCGCCGGCCGACCCGGCCTACGCCGCGCTCGACGATCTGGCCGCGATCGCGGCGGGCGACGCGGACGGCCGCGCGGCGTCGCGCGCCGGGGCCAAGGCGGCCAACCTCGCGCGGCTCTACGCGTTCCTGCCGGCGCGCTACCAGGTGCCGGGCTTCGCCGTCCCGTTCGCGCCGTACGCGGCGATGCTGGCGGCCACGACGATCGCCGACGACCGCGCGTCGCCGCCGGTCGAGCGGCCGCTGGCGGACTACCTGGCGGACCTGCACCGCGACGACCGCTTCCTGACCGACGCGGCCTACCGCGCCGAGCGGCTCGAGGGCGTGCGCGACCGGGTCCGGGCGGCGGGCGTGATCCCGGACGATCTCGCGCGGCGCCTGGCGGACCGCATCGCCGCGGTGCACGGCGGCCCGACGACGATGGTCCGCTTCCGGTCGTCGTCCAACGCCGAGGACGGGCTGGCGTTCAACGGCGCGGGGCTGTACGACTCGACGTCGGTGTGCGCGGCGGACTCGCTGGACGGCGACGCGGCCGGGCCGTCGCGCTGCGATCCGAGCCAGCCGTCGGAGCGGACCATCGAGCGCGGCCTGCGCCGGGTGTGGGCCAGCCTGTGGAACTTCCGGGCATGGGAGGAGCGGGCCTACTACGGCGTCGACCACCTGGCGGCGGGCATGGCCATCCTGGTCACGCCGGCGTTCCCCGACGAGCGGGCCAACGGGGTGGCGTTCTCGGGCAACCCGCTCAGCCCGGCGGCCCGCGAGTACGTCGTCAACGTCCAGCTCGGCGACACCAGCGTGGTGCTGCCCGACCCGGGCGTGCTGCCGGAGCGCGACGTCCTGGACGTCGACGCCGAGGGCCGGGTGGCCGCCATCCGGCGGGTGCGCCCGTCGAGCCTGGTGCCGCCCGGCACGCACGTGCTGGCGGACGCCGAGCTGCGCGAGCTCGGCGACGTCCTGGCGCTGGCGCGCGCGCGGTTCCCGGTGGAGGCGGGCGCGCCGTCGGGCGGGGTGGTCATGCTCGACGCGGAGTTCAAGCTGCGCAAGGGCGACGACCAGCTCATCGTCAAGCAGATCCGGCCGTTCCTGGCGGGCGGGCGCGACGGGCCGGGCGGCGCGTCGGCGCTGCGGGTCGAGGTGCCGGAGCCGATCGCGCTGTGCGCGATGTGGCGGATCGCGCACCCGCCCGCCCGGGAATACGCCGACAAGCTCCAGCTCGGGCTGCCGGCGGGCGAGTGGACGGTGGACCTTGGCTCGCCGGAAGGGCCGGCCGGGCTGTTCGGCCCGCTGGCGGTCGGGCCGGGGGCGGTCGAGGCGCGGCCGGACGGCCCGGCGCGCGTGCGGCTGGCGCCGGCGGTCGGCGACCCCCCCGCGCGCGAGGTGGCGCTCGACCAGCGCTATGCCGCCCCGGGCGGGCCGCTGACGGTCACGCTGCGCTTTCCGGGCGTCGTGGCCGGCGAGCTGAACGTGGCGCGGGTGGACGCGGCGTTCCTGACGACGGGCGTCGCGGCATCGGCGGCGGGCGGCGGCGACGGGGGGCTCCAGTACCTGGCGCCGTGCGGGCTGGCGCACCTCGACCCCGAGCGGCTCGAGGTCGACCTGGCGGGCGGCCAGCGGGCCGTCCTGCGCCTGCGCAAGGGCGCGGGCGGGGGGTTCTGGGCGGGCTACCTCTGGGCCGACCTCGTGGCGGCGGAGGTCGACCTGGCGGCGGGGCGGCGCGTGGTGACCGACTACGGCCACCTGGTCTACGACGCGCTGCGCCACAACTGGAACGAGACCTTCTGGGTGCTGTTCGACCCGCCGTTGGGCGACGCGCACGGCCTGGCGGTGACCCAGACGTTCCTCGGCGACGGCCGCGAGTCGTTCACGGCGGCGGTGCTCGGCGCGGACCTGGCGCCGCTGCGGCCGCTCGCGGTCACCGGCGTGCGCCGGATCGGCCCGCGCCCGCCGCTGGACGGCCGGACGGCGTGGCTGCCGTGGGCGGGGCGGAGGTAAGGGCCGCGCTGACAAGTCCAGGGCTTGGCGGCAGGGTCAATGCTGTCAGCAGGTGACTTTGGCCCCCCTAACCCCCCAATAATGGGGGGAACTCTCTTAGCAACCTCATGCAAGATACCGGAAGACGTCATTTGGTCGATGGAACTCTGATGTCCATCCCCGACCAACCTGAGGTGCCCGAGCACATGCATGCCACCCGCCAGAGAGTTCCCCCCATTATTGGGGGGTTAGGGGGGCTGTCCCCCACCCGCCCACCCAGATGACACGGGGAACAGCCTTCGCCGACCCTTGACTTGTCACCGCGGAAACAAGGGCCGCCCTACAGGATCCGCTGCCCCAGCAGCGACGCCGCCAGCCCCACCGCAAGCTCGGCGGTGCGGTTGCGCTCGTCGAGGATCGGGTTGATCTCGACGATGTCGAGCGACCGCACGCGGCCGCTGTCGCCGAGGATCTCCATGAGCAGGTGCGCCTCGCGGTAGGTCAGGCCGCCGGGAACGGCGGTGCCGACGCCCGGCGCGGCGGTCGGCGACAGGCTGTCCATGTCGAGGCTGACGTGCAGACGCGGCAGGTGGCGCAGCCGGTCGAGGGCCTGCCGCGCGACGGCGGCCATGCCGAGCTCGTCGATGGCGCGCATCGTGAACACGTGCACGCCGCTCCGCGCCAGGCGCGCGCGCTCGGGCGGGTCGAGGTCGCGGATGCCGATCTGCACGACGTGCGCCGGCGCCACCTTGGCGCCCGGGAAGCCGACGTCGACGAGCTCGGCGGGGCCGTCGCCGACGAGCACGGCCACGGGCATGCCGTGGAGGTTGCCGCTGGGCGACGTCTCCGCGGTGTTGAAATCGCCGTGGGCGTCGACCCAGATCAAGCCGACCGGCCCCTGGCTGGCGGCGGCGGCGACGGTGCCGATGCTGATGCTGTGGTCGCCGCCGAGGAACACGGCGATCTCGCCGGCCTCGGCGCACGCGCGCCCGATGGCGTGGATCGACCGGCACACCTGCGCGACGGCGGCCAGGCGCTTGGCGCCGGTGTCGGCGATGTCCTCCTCGGGGTTGGGCACCGCCAGGTTGCCGTGGTCGTGCACGCGGTACCCCAGGCGCTCGAGGCGGTCCTCCAGCCCGGCGTAGCGCATGGCGCTGGGGCCCATGTCGACGCCGCGCCGGCGCTGGCCGAGGTCCATCGGGACCCCGACGACGCGGACGGACGGCGGGCGGGGCGGCAGGTCGGGGGGCGGTTGCATCGCGGGGAATCCTACCACAGGCGGGCGGCGCGGGACGGTAGGGATATCGCCACGCGAGCGGCGCAATAGCCACCACAGGCACGCGGGCGGCGCGGCGGTCAGGCGGCGCCGGCGCGGCGGGCGGCCGCCCGCACCCGCGGCCGGATGGTCCGCTATACTGAGCGCCAAGTCCCCCATGCACCCCTCCCCTGTCTACACCGGCGGCGCGAGCCGCCACAGCGTCTGGCTCTTCGGCGACTCCTTCGTGG
>CAYQBA010000245.1:0-5617 GCA_964415605.1 uncultured Anaerolineales bacterium
GGCGGCGGTCAACGGCCCGGCCGACTGCGTGATCTCGGGCCGGGCGGGGGCCGTCGACGCGGCCTGCCGGGACCTCGAGCGCGAAGCGATCGCGGTCTGGCGGCTGAACGTCTCGCACGCCTTCCACTCGCCGCTGATGGACCCCATTCTCGACGAGCTCGAACGCGCCGCAGGCATGCCGGCCTGGAAGGCCCCGGCGACGACGTTCGTCGGCCTCGTGACCGGCGCCCCGGCGGGGGCGGGGGAGATCGGGTCCGGCGCCTACTGGCGCCAGCAGGCCCGCGCGCCGGTGCGCTTCGCGGACGGCATCGCGGCGCTGGCCGGGCGCCGGATCGACGCGTTCGTCGAGATCGGACCTCATCCCGTCCTGACGGCGCTCGGCAGGCGCTGCCGGCCGAGCGGCGCCGAGCTGTGGCTGCCCTGCCTCCGGCGGGACCACGACGATTGGCGCTCCGTCCTGGCCGCCCTGGGCGCGCTGTGGGTGCGCGGCGCGCCGGTGGCTTGGGCGGGCTTGGACACGGATCCGCCCCGCCGCCGCGTCGCGCTGCCCACCTATCCGTTCCAGCGCACCCGGCATTGGTTCAGCCGGCCGGATCGGCCCGCCGACGTGCCGGCGGACGGTCGCTCGGCCGCCGGCCGGAACGGGACCCCGGCCGCCGAATCGGGTGGGCCACCCCGCGACGGTCGCGGCGGCGATGCGGCTCGCGCGCCGACCGGACACCCGCTGCTCGGCGCCCGGCTCGCCTCGCCGCTCGACGCGTGTCAGTTCGAGGCGCGCCTCGACGCGGCCCGACTGGCGTACATCGCGGACCATCGCGTCGGCGGGCGATCGATCCTGCCGGCGGCGGCATTCGTCGAGCTGATCCACGCCGCCGCCGAGCACGCCGGGCCGGGGCCGCGCTGGTCGATCGAGGACCTCGTCATCCACGCCCCGCTCGCCTTCGCCGACCCGGATGCGGATCGGCCGTTGGAAGCGCCGGTGCAGCGGGTCCAGACGGTCGTCCTGGGCGGTCATGCCACGGACGCGGCCGAGCTGTCGCTGCGCGTCTTCGCCTTGCCCGCCGCGGCCGCGCCGGGCGACGCCTGGACGCTCCACGCCACGGCTCGCGCGACGACGCTGCCGGATGATCGAATGGCGGCCCCGGACGGGTCGGCCCCGGTCGACGTCGATGCCATCGGCAAGCGGTGCCGCGAGACGGTATCGGCGGAAGAGCACCGGGTGGGCCTGCGGGCGCGCGGTCTCGACTTCGGGCCCAGCCTGCACGGCGTCGTGGAGGTGCGGCGGCGCGAAGGCGAATCGCTCGGGCGGGTGCGGTTGCCGGACGACCTGGCCAGGGAGGCCGGGGCCTACGGCATCCACCCCGCGCTGCTCGACGCCTGCCTGCAGGTGGTCGCCGCCGCCCTCCCGCACCGGGCCGACGACACCGTGCCGTATTTCCCACTCGCCATCGACCGCTTCCACCTGCTCCGCCCACCCGCGGGCGAGGTCCTGTGCCATGTCACGCTGCGCGCGCCGGCATCGGCGGCGGCGAATGGCACGGGCGATGGGGCGGCGATCGGCGTCGATCCGGCCGATTCAGCGAATCGGGCCGATCCGCCGCCCGCCACGCTGACGGCGGACGTCGACATCCTGGACGCCGATGGGCGGCCCATCGCCGCGATCTCCGGCCTGCAACTCGTACGCGGCTCGCGCGAGTTGCGGGCGGCGGCGATGCCGGCCGACGTCGCCGACTGGCTGTACACGCTCGACTGGATGCCATCGCCGGCGCGGGCTTCGGGGCCGGTGGGCGGCGCCGGCCTGCCGCCCGTCGATCCGATCATCGACCTGGCGACCCGGCTCGCCCCACGATTGTCGACTTTGGCGGCCGAGCATCGTCTCGCCGACCACCGGGCGCTCGTCGACCAGCTCGGCGACCTCGTCTCGGCCTACATCCGGCAGGCCTTGAGCCGGTTGGGGTGGCGCCCACTGCCGCCTGATCCGGCGACGGCCGGGCCACGGGTCGAGCCGCACGGCATCGAGCCCCGCTACCAACGCCTGCTCGCGCGCCTGCTCGCGATCCTGGTCGAGGATGGCGATCCGGTGGCCGCCAGAGAGCCCGCGCATCGGGTCGACACGCTTGCGACCGGCGAGCCGCCCGCGGGGTCCGCCGACCGGTCGGGCGTCGTCACACCGAACGGCAAAACGGACGCCGCACTGGCCGCCCTGCGCGCCGCGTACCCCGCGTCGACGCCGCTGATCGACCTCACCGCCCGCTGCGGCGCGAAGCTGGCCGACGTGCTGGCGGGGACGGAGGACCCGCTGGCGCTGCTCTTCCCGGGCGGCTCGATCGAAGAGGCGGCGCGGCTGTACAGCGACACGCCCGAGGCGCGCGTATTCCAGACGCTCGCGGCCGAGGCCGTCGCCCGGGCCGTCGACCGGTGGCCGTCGGACGCGCCCGTGCGCATCCTGGAGATCGGCGCCGGCACGGGCGGGACCACCGGCTTCGTGCTGGATCGCCTCGCGGCGCGTCGGGTGCACTACACGTTCACCGACATCTCCACCCACCTGCTGGGTCAGGCCCGCACGACGTTCCGTGCTTTTCCGTTCGTCGACTACCGCGTGCTGGATATCGAGCGCGACCCCGCCGCCCAGGGATTCCCGGCGGCCGGGTACGACATCGTGCTGGCCGCCAACGTGCTCCACGCCACGGCCGACCTGCGGCAGGCGGTGGATCATGCCCGCTCCCTCCTGGCGCCGGGCGGGTTGCTCGTGCTGCTCGAGGCCACGGCGCCGGAGCGTTGGATCGACATTACCTTCGGCCTCACCGACGGATGGTGGCGCTTCACCGACCACGACCGGCGCACCGCCGGCCCGTTGATCGACGCCGCCGCCTGGGAGGCGCTGCTTGTGGCGTCCGGCTTCGGCGCGGTCTCGGCGTTGGTCGAGCCGTCCGGGGCCTCCCACCAGGCGCTGGTGCTGGCCCGCGCGCCGCGCGTCGACGCCGACCTCCGCGGCACGTGGCTGATCCTGGCCGATGCCGGCGGCGTGGGCCGCCGGCTGGCCGACCGGCTCGCGGCGCTCGGCGGGACGCCCCGCCTGGTCGAGGCCGGCGAGGCGCTGGCGGTCGGCGATGCCGCGCCCTGGCGGGCGAACCCGGCCCGGCCGGCGGACCTGGCCGCGGTGGTGCGCGCGGCTGAACGCGGCGCACGGGAGCTGCGGGGCGTGCTGTACCTGTGGGGCCTGGACATGCCCGCGCCATCCGACGACGCGCCCGCCACGCTCGAGCCGGCGATGCGCGCCGGCGTCGGCGGCGCGCTCCACCTCGTCCAGGCGCTTGTCGGCGCCGATCGCGAGCGGGCGCCGCGGCTGTGGCTGGCGACCCGCGGGGCATGGCCGGCGGGGGCGGTCGACCGTTCGGAAGGGGGCCGCGCGCCGATGGGATTCGTCCAGGCGCCGTTGTGGGGATTGGGGCGGGCGGCCGGCCTCGAGCACCCCGAGCTTGCGGGCGCGCGGGTCGATCTCGATCCGGCCGCCGACGTCGATCGTCAGGCCGAGGCGCTGCTGTCGGAGATCCTCGGCGGGGACGGCGAGAGCGACGTGGCTTATCGCGGCGGCGCCCGGCACGTCCTGCGGCTCGTGCGTTCGCCCCGGCGCCCGGCGCCCGCCGTCGACATCGCCACGGCTCTGGACACCGGCTTCGCCACGGCGCCGATACGCGAGACGACGTCGCCTCGACCGGCCACGGAAACACCCCCGGTGCGCCTCGTCACCGACGGCGGCGGCGTGCTGGAAGGCATCCGCTGGGTCGCCGCGGAGCGTCGCAATCCCGGCCCGGGCGAGGCGGAGATCCGCGTCCACGCGACGGGCATCAACTTCCGCGACGTGCTCAACGCGCTGGCCATGCGCCGCGATGACGACCCGTTGGGTACCGAGTGCGCCGGCTTGGTCACGGCGGTCGGCGCGGGTGTCGACGCCCTGCGGCCCGGCGATGCCGTGGTCGCCATCGCGCCCGGATGCTTCGGCACGTACGCGACGACGCGCGCCGACCTGGTCGCGCCGCTGCCGCCCGGGCTGGACTTCGCCGCGGGCGCGACGCTGCCGATGGCCTTCCTGACCGCGGAGTTGGCCCTGCTCGACGCCGCCGGCCTGGGGCCGGGCGAGACGGTGCTGATCCACGCCGCGGCCGGCGGCGTCGGGCAGGCCGCCGTGCAGGTCGCCCGGCGCGCGGGCGCCGAGGTCTTCGCCACCGCCGGCAGCGCCGCCAAGCGCGCCTATCTGACGTCCATCGGCATCCGGCACGTGTTCGACTCCCGCCGCCCGGACTTCGCCGACGAGGTGCTGCGGCACACCGGCGGGCGCGGCGTCGACGTCGTGCTCAACCAGCTCGCCGGCGACTTCATCCCCGCCGGCCTGCGCGCCCTGGCCGGCGACGGGCGGTTCGTCGAGATCGGCAAGCGCGACATCTGGGACGCCGTGCAGGCGGCGGCCGTCAAGCCGCACGCCGGCTACCATGTCGTCGACCTGGCGGCGGCGATAGCCGCCGATCCCGGAAGGATCGGGGCGATGTTCCACGACCTCGTCGCCCGGGTCCATGCCGGCGCGGTGGCCCCGCTCCCCCGCCACGTCTTCCCGTTCGCCGCCGCACCCGACGCGTTTCGACTGATGGCCCGGGCCGGCCACATCGGCAAGATCGTCCTGGTGGACGGGGACGACGCGGCGGCGGACGCGGACGGCGCCCGGCCTGCGGCCAGCACCCGGCCCCCGGCCGCGACGGTCCCGGAGGACCGGAGCCTCCCGCGGGACGGTCGCGCCGTGCCCGTCGACGCCTGCTTCCGGCCGGACGCGACCTACCTGATCACCGGCGGACTCGCGGGGCTCGGCCTGGCGGTCGCGGCATGGATGGCCGGCCGCGGCGCGCGGCACTTGGTCCTCGTCGGCCGCCGCCCGCCGGGCGCGGCGGAGCGGGAGCGGATCGCGGCGATCGCGGCCGGCGGCACGCGCGTGGTCGTCGCCACGGGCGACGTCGCCGACGCCCCGCGTCTGGCCGAGATCCTGGCCGCGATCGACGCGGACCTGCCCCCGCTGCGCGGCGTGATCCACGCCGCCGGCGTGCTCGACGACGGCGTGATCGGCCGGCTGGACTGGAACCGTTTCGCGGCCGTGCTGGCCCCCAAGGTGGACGGCGCGTGGAACCTGCACGTGCTGACCCGGCGCTGCGATCTCGACGCCTTCGTGCTCTTCTCGTCCGCATCATCCGTCTTCGGCTCGGCCGGCCAGGCCAACCATGCCGCGGCCAATGCCTTTCTCGACGGCCTGGCCCATCACCGGCGGGCGTGCGGACGGCCGGCGGTCAGCATCAACTGGGGCGCCTGGTCGCAGATCGGCGCCGCGGCGGCCCGCGGCGTCGACGAGCGCGTGGCCGCCCACGGCATGGGCGCCATCGCGCCGTCGCGCGGCCTGGAGGCATTGGCCGAGGTCCTGCGCCGCGACCCGGCCCAGATCCTCGTGTCGCCGGTCGACTGGGCCCGCCATCGCGACAGCCGCGGCGACGGCACGCTTCCGCCGTGGCTGGCGGAGATGGCGCACGAGCCGGGCGCGCGGCCCTCGGCGCCGTCGCGGCCCGATCGCGGCGGCGCC
>CAYQBA010000246.1:0-5481 GCA_964415605.1 uncultured Anaerolineales bacterium
GACCGCGCCGCCCGTCGAAACGGCGCCGCCCACGGCGACCGACCCGCCGCGGCCGACGCGGCCGCCGTGGGGCCCCACCCCGACGCTCCAGGCGACGTTCCCGACGTCGACGCCCGGCCCGCTGGCCTGTGCGCGGCCGTGGCAGATCTCGCTCGTGGCGCTGCCGGACCTCTCGGGCGCGGGCGGCTTCATCTGCCCGGGCTGCGACGGCGTCATGAGCAGCGCCGACCGGTTCCTGTCGACGCTGTGCCCGCTCCAGCCGCTCGAGATCGTCATCACCGACGGCGACGTGGGGATCGGCTCATCCGCCCAGCGGGTGCTGTGGCACGGCTTCGTCCAGCGCACCGCCAACCAGACGCACGAGATCCGGCACGTGGTCATGCTGTGCGACCCGCCGCCGTACCACGTGACGCTATTGACGACCGAGCCCGAGCACTACACGCTCTGCCCGAACTCCGATCAGACGCAGTCCATCGACCAGAAGTCGTTCGACCGGTTCAGCAACAGCCGGCCGGGCGAGGGCCGCCGCGACGCCGTCGGGTGGTCGTTTTGGAGCTGCGCCGCCCGCGGGCGGCCCTGAGGCCGGCTCAGGCCGCGGCCGACTCCATCGCCGCGGTGTACGCGCCGTCGCGCGCCGCGCCGTTGCAGCGGGCGCGGTGGCGGAACGCGGCCTGGGCCGCCGCGGCGTTGGCGGGCTGGCCCTTCCAGGCCTGGAGCACGGGCTGCTGCAGGGCGCGCCCGTACGAGAAGCTCAGCGCCCACGGGTGCGACCCGAGCGCGTTCATCGCGCCCAGGTTGGCGGTGGCCTGCTCGGGCGTCTGCCCGCCCGAGAGGAAGACGATGCCGGGCACCGCGCTGGGCACGGTCCGCCGCAGGCAGTCGACCGTGGCGCGGGCGACGGTGGCCACGTCGGCCTGGACGGGGCAGTCCTGGCCGCTGATGACCATGTTGGGCTTGAGCAGCGTGCCGGCCAGGTGCACGCGCTGGGCGCGCAGCTCGGCGTACACGGCGCCGAGCACGGCCTCGGTGACGGCGTCGCAGGTCTCGAGGGTGTGGTCGCCGTCCATCAGAACCTCGGGCTCGACGATCGGGACGATGCCGGCTTCCTGGCACAGGGCCGCGTAGCGGGCCAGCGCGTGCGCATTGGCGGCGATGCAGCCGGCCGTGGGCCGCCCGTCCGCGATCTTGATGACGGCGCGCCACTTGGCGAACCCCGCGCCGAGGCCCCCGTACTCGGCCAGCCGCTCGCGCAGGCCGTCGAGGCCCTCGGTCACGACCTCGCCCGGGAAGCCGGACAGCGGCTTGGCGCCGGTGTCGACCTTGATGCCCGGGATGATCCCGCGGCCCGCGAGCAGGCGCGGGAACGGCGTGCCGTCCGCGGCGGACTGGCGGATCGTCTCGTCGTAAAGGATGACGCCGCTGATGTTGGCCTCGACGCCGGGCGCGGTGAACATCAGCTCGCGGTACGCCCGCCGGTTGTCGGCTGTGGACTCGACCTGGATGCTGTCCAGCCGCTTCTTCATCGTGCCCGTGCTCTCGTCGGCGGCCAGGATGCCCTTGCCGGGCGCCACCAGCGCCCGGGCGGTGCGCTCGAGTCGGTCGCGGTCCATGCTTGTCCCTCCCATCGCGTGTTTCAAAGGTCGACAAGCATGTCGCATGACGGTGGCCCATGTCAAGCTCGGCCGCCGGTGTCAGGCGCTGCCGCCCGTGTCGCGCACGGTCGTCCGCGCCCTGCGCGGCGCGGGCGGCCGTGCGCGCATGCGGGACCGGCGTTCGAGGCACGCACGAGCCGGTCCACCCGGGCGCGCGAGCCGGTCCACCCGGGCGCGCGCCACGCGCCAGGGCTTGACAAGATTGGGTTGCCTTCGGTATTATTTTAGGCATACCTAAATCGGCGGCGGCCCGGGCGATCCCCCGACCGGCGTCGATGCCACGAAAGCGTGGGGTTCCATGATCCAATCCGTGCTCTCACGCCTCACCGGCCGCCCGTCGTCGGCGCGGGTGGACCGCGAGGATGCCCTCCGGCACATCCAGCTCATGCTCGCCGACGGGCAGGCTCCGACGCTGCAGAGCGTCGCCGGCGCGCTCAACGCCGCGCCGGACCGCGCCGCGGCCGTGCTGGCCGACCTCGAGCGGCGCGAGCTCATCGTCTTCCAGGCCGGCCGCATGACCCTCACGGCGGCCGGACGGTCTGACGCCACCCACATCATCCGCGCGCACCGTCTGTGGGAGCAGCACCTGGCCCAGTCCAGCGGCGTGCCGCCCGAGCAGTGGCACGCCCACGCCGACCGCGCCGAGCACCGGCTCACGCCCGCGGACGTCGCCGCCCTCACCGAACGCCTCGGCAACCCGACGCACGACCCGCACGGCGACCCCATCCCGGGCCCGCACGGCGCGGTCGTCGCGCACGGCGGCGTGCCCCTCGACGAGCTGCCGCTCGACCAGACGGCGCGCGTGACGCACGTCGAAGACGAGCCGGAGATGGTCTTCGCCGAGCTGGTCATGCGCGGGCTCTATCCCGGCGCGATCGTGCGCGTGGTCGAGCGCGGCCCGCACGAGCTCGGCCTGTGGGTGGATGGCGAACAGGTGGCGTTGACCCCGCTCCTGGTGCACAACGTGTCGGTGGCGCCGCTGGCGGCGCCGGCGGCGCCGGCGCACGAGCGGCTGTCGGCGCTGGCCATCGGCCGGGCGGCGCGCGTCGTGGGGCTCTCGGCCGCATGCCGCGGCGCCGAGCGGCGCCGGCTCCTGGACCTCGGCTTCGTGCCGGGGACCGAGGTCGTGGCGGAGATGGTCAGCCCGAGCGGCGACCCGACGGCCTACGCCGTGCGCGGCGCGCTCATCGCGCTGCGGCGTTCGCAGGCGCGGCATATCCTGATCGAGCCGAAAGCGGCGGAGGCGGCGGCATGAGCACGCCCATCGAGGCCGGCGCCGTCGACCCGGCGGCCGCCACGGCCGCGCCCCCCCCGGCGGAGGCGTGCGCGTCGTGCGCGGTCTACCACGCCGCCAACCTGCGCAAGCTCGGGGTCGACGTCGAGGGCGCCGACTTCGTGGTGGCGCTGGCGGGCAACCCCAACGTCGGCAAGAGCACGGTGTTCAACGCCTTGACGGGCCTCCGCCAGCACACCGGCAACTGGCCCGGCAAGACGGTGACGCGCGCCGAGGGCGGGTTCGCCTACGGCGGCCGCCGCTACAAGCTCGTCGACCTGCCGGGCACGTACTCGCTCCTGGCCACCAGCGTCGACGAGCAGGTGGCGCGCGACTTCATCCTCTTCGGGCGGCCGGACGTCACCGTCGTCGTCGTCGACGCCAGCACGCTCGAGCGCAACCTCAACCTGGTGCTCCAGGTGTTGGAGATCACCGAGCGCGTGGTGGTCTGCCTGAACCTGATGGACGAGGCCCGCCGGCGCGGCCTCGAGGTCGACGTCCGCCGCCTGGCGCGCGAGCTCGGCGTGCCGGTGGTGCCGACGGCGGCGCGCTTCGGGCGCGGCATCGACGACCTCCTGGCGGCGATCCACGACGTGGCCACCGGCGCGGCGGTGTGCCAGCCGCGCCGGATCGAAAACGAGCCGCCGGAGCTCAAGGCCGCCATCGAGGTGGTCACCGACCAGGTGCGGGCGCTTTATCCGGACCTGCCCAACGCGCGCTGGGTCGCGCTGCGGCTCCTCGACGGCGACGAGCGGATCGCCGAGGCGCTGCGCCGCGGCGACCTGGCGGACCTGGCGCGGCCGGCTCCGGCGCCGCGGGCGCCGGCCGCCGCCCCCATCCCCCTGCACGAGGAGTCGATCCGACCATGAGCGATCCAGCCGCCACCGCCGCCTTCCCCCAGCGCCCGGGGGGCCCGCGCCCCGACGCCGCCTCGGTCGACGTGATCCTGTCGACGGCCCACGCGCTGCGCGAGCAGATCGGGGGCGAGTTCCACGACCGGCTGGCCGAGACGATCTACGGCGAGGCGGGACGCCTGGCGGACCGGGCGGTCACCCGCCCCGGCGCCGCGCGCCGCTTCGACCTCGACCGCGCCGTGGACCGCGTGGTCACGAGCCGGATCTGGGGCTTCCCGCTCATGATCGCGATCTTTGCCCTGGTGTTTTGGGTGACGATCATCGGCGCCAACGTGCCGTCGGCGATGATCGCGTCGCTGCTCATCGACACGCTCCACCCGCTGCTCCATCGCGGCGCGGATGCGGTGGGCATGCCGTGGTGGCTGAGCGGCTTCCTGCTCGACGGCGTGTACCTGGCCACGGCGTGGGTCATCAGCGTCATGCTGCCGCCGATGGCGATCTTCTTCCCGTTCTTCACGCTGCTCGAGGACCTGGGCTACCTGCCGCGCATGGCGTTCAACCTCGACAACCTGTTCCAGAAGTCCGGCGCGCACGGCAAGCAGGCCCTGACGATGATGATGGGCTACGGCTGCAACGCGGCCGGCGTGGTGGCCACGCGGATCATCGACAGCCCGCGCGAGCGGCTGATCGCGATCATCACCAACAACTTCTCGCTGTGCAACGGGCGCTGGCCGACCCAGATCCTCATCGCGTCGCTGTTCGTCGGCGGGCTGGCCAGCCCGGCCCTGGCCAGCGTCGTGTCGGCCGGGGCGGTCGTGGGCGTGGCGCTCCTGGGCGTGCTGTTCACGTTCGCGGTGTCGTGGGGGCTGTCGCGGACGGTGCTGCGCGGCGAGGTGTCGACGTTCAGCCTGGAGCTACCGCCCTACCGGCCGCCGCGCATCGTCCAGACCGTCTACACGTCGCTCATCGACCGCACGATCTACGTCCTGTGGCGCGCCGTCCTGTGGGCGGCGCCGGCGGGCGCCGTGATCTGGCTGGTCAGCAACGTCCACGTCGGCGGCCTGAGCATCGCGGAGCGGGCGATCACGGCGCTCGACCCCATCGGCTGGTTCCTGGGCCTGAACGGCGTGATCCTCGTCGCCTACATCATCGCCATCCCGGCCAACGAGATCGTCATCCCGACGGTCCTGATGCTGACGGCGCTGTCGGTGCGGTCCGTCGCCGGGCTCGGCTCGGGCGCCGGGGTGATGTTCGAGGCCGACGACGCGCACGTCCTGCAGATCCTTCGCGCGGGGGGGTGGACACTGCTGACGGGCGTCAACCTCATGCTGTTCAGCCTGCTCCACAACCCGTGCAGCACCACCATCCACACGATTTACCGCGAGACCGGCAGCGCGCGGTGGACGGCGGTGGCGACGTTCCTGCCGCTGGCGCTGGCCGTGCTGGTCTGCGCGGCGGTCGCGGTAGCCTGGCGCGGGCTGGGGTTGGGGTGAGCGGGCGTGCGTGGCGGCGTCGCGGCCGGGCGGGCAGCCTGCCCGCCCGGCGTGTGTTATAGTTTCCGCTGGAACGCCTGACGGCGGGCGATGACCCGCGGGCGGCCGGGAGGTGCGGCATGGCGCGGCGGATGGCTTGGGGCGTGGCGGGCGGCGTGCTGGCGTGCGCCGCGATCGCGCTGGGCACGCGCGCGGCGCCCGCGCCGGCC
>CAYQBA010000247.1:0-5457 GCA_964415605.1 uncultured Anaerolineales bacterium
CGACCACCGAGATCTACACTCTTTCCCTACACGACGCTCTTCCGATCTCGCTCACTGTGACGGCGGGCGGCGCCCCATTGCCGCGGCGCGGTGCGCACGCGCTGGTCTGGCGCGCCGCGCCGCTGTCGATCGACGCCGTGAAGGTCCGGATCGGGACGCCGGGATTGGATGCCCCGCGCGCGTTCGACGACGGGATCCGCCTCGTCGGGCTGAAGGCGGACCGCGTCCTCGCGCCCGGCCGGCGGGCGTGGATCGGGCTGACGTGGGAGGCCCGGCAACCGCCGCGGGGGCGCTACAAGGTCTCGGTCCAGCTCCTCGACGCGCGCCACGACCGGCGGGTCAACGTCGATCGCGAGATCCTGCACGGCGCGCGCCCGACGAACACGTGGCGCCAGGGCGACCTGATCGGCGACTGGATCCCCCTGGACGTCCCCGCCGATGCGCCCCCCGGCGGGTACTGGCTCCAGATCCAGCTCTACGACCGGACGACGCGGGTGCCGCTGGCGGTCCTCGGCACCGACGGCCGCCCGGCCGACGCGCGCGTGCTGGTCGGGGCCTACGTCGCCGACGCCACCCGCCCGCCGCTCGCGGGCACGGCCGATGTCAGCTTTGGGGACGAGATCGTGTTGCGCGGCTACGAGGCCACGGGCGATGTGTCGCCCGCCGGAGGCGGCGCGGTCCGCGTGGCACTGCGCTGGGCGGCGCTCCGGCCGCTGGCGGACGATCGAACGCTGTTCGTGCACCTGGTCCACGTGGGCGCCGACGGCCGGGCTTCGCTGGCCGCCCAATGGGACGGCCAGCCGTTCGACGGCGCCTTCCCCACCCGCCTGTGGGTGCCGGGCACGCCCGTCGATCTGGCGGTGGCCCTGCCGGTGCCGCCGGACGCGCCGGCCGGTCGCTACCGGCTGGCGGTCGGGTGGTATGACCTGGCATCCGGGGCGCGGCTGCCGCGCGCGGGCGGCGGCGACACGTTCGAGATCGACCTGCCCGCCAGGCGGTGAGCCGCCCGGCTTCGCGCGCTGGCGGCCGCCCTCAGCCGCCGCCCTGCCCCGCCTGCGCCTTGGCCCAGCTGTCGCGCAGGCCGACGGTCTGGTTGAAGACCAGCCGATCCGCACGGCTGTCGGCATCGACGCAAAAGTACCCCAGCCGCTCGAACTGGAAGCCGTCGCCGGGCCGCGCGGTGGCGAGCGAAGGTTCGACCCGGGCATCGGCGAGGATCTCGAGCCCCTGCGGGTCGAGCTGGGCCACGACGTCGCCGTCGCCGGCGGCGGCCTCGGGATCGGCCGCCGCGAAGAGGTGGCCGTAGAGGCGAACCTCGGCGGGCACGGCGTGCGCGGCCGACACCCAGTGCAGGGTGCCCTTGACCTTGCGCCCATCGGGGGCGCTGCCGCCGCGGGTGGCGGGGTCGTACGTGCAGCGCACGGCGGTCACCTCGCCGGTCGCCGGGTCGGTTTCGACGCCGACACACGTGATGAAGTAGCCGAACCGCAGCCGGACCTCGCGGCCGGGGGCCAGGCGGAAGTACTTCGGGGGCGGGTCGAGCATGAAGTCGTCGCGCTCGATGAAGAGCTCGCGCCCGAACGGGATCCGGCGTGTGCCGGCCGCGGGATCCTCGGGGTTGTTGGCGCCCTCGAGCCAGTCGACCTGGTCCGCCGGGTGGTTCTCGACGACGACGCGGAGCGGGCGCAGGACGGCCAAGGCGCGCGGCGCGGTGGCGTTGAGGTCGCTGCGCACGGCGTGCTCCAGGCGGGCGGCCTCGATGGTGTTGTCGCGCTTGGCCACGCCGATCGCGTCGCAAAAGTCGCGGATGGCGGCCGGGGTGTACCCGCGCCGGCGCATGGCGGCGATGGTGGGCATGCGCGGGTCGTCCCAGCCGCGGACGTGTCCTTCGGCGACCAGGCGGAGGAGCTTGCGCTTGCTCATGACGGTGTGCGAGAGGTTGAGGCGGGCGAACTCGATCTGCTGCGGGTGGTGGATGCCGAGCGCGTCGAGCAGCCAGTCGTAGAGCGGGCGGTGGTCTTCGAACTCGAGCGTGCAGATGGAGTGAGTGATGCCCTCGATGGAGTCCGAGAGGGGATGGGCGTAGTCGTACAGCGGGTAGATGCACCACGCGTCGCCGGTCCGGTGGTGGGTGGCGCGCAGGATCCGGTACAGCACGGGGTCGCGGAGGTTGAGGTTGCCGGAGGCCATGTCGATGCGGGCGCGCAGGACGCGCGAGCCGTCGGGGAACTCGCCCGCCCGCATCCGGGCGAAAAGGTCGAGGTTCTCGTCGACGCCGCGCCCGCGGAACGGGCTCTCGCGGCCGGGCTCGGTGAGGGTGCCGCGGTAGGCGCGGATCTCGTCCGGCCCGAGGTCGCACACGTACGCCTTGCCGGCCTGGATCAGGGCGACGGCCCAGGCGTAGAGCTGCTCGAAGTAGTCGGACGCGTAGTACTCGTGCGGGCCCCAGTCGAAGCCGAGCCACGCGACGTCGCGGCGGATGGCCTCGACGTACGCGTGCTCCTCTTTGCTGGGGTTGGTGTCGTCGAACCGCAGGTGGCAGCGGCCGCCGAACTCGGCGGCGATGCCGAAGTTGAGGCAGATCGACTTGGCGTGCCCGATGTGCAGAAAGCCGTTGGGCTCGGGCGGGAAGCGCGTCACGACCTGCCCGCCCCACTTGCCGGTCGCCTGATCCTCGGCCACGAGGGCGCGGATGAAGTCGGCGGGTCGGGCGTCGGCGGTGGTCATGGGGGTTCCTTTGGGTGGGCGAAGGCGCCGGTCGGGCGCGGTCGCCGCGGCGGGCGCACGGCGGCGGCGCACAGGATTGAGGCGGGGATTATACCCGCTTCGCCCGTGCCTCGCGCAGGCTGGCGCCGGCACGTCCCAACGGGCAACGCCGTTCAATGGTACAATCCCTCCTGCCAGCGCGTCGCCGCGCAGGGCGGCGGCACGGGACGGCGGGGTGATGCATGCGACCACGACACCGCGGCAGGTACGCGCCATGGGCAGCACGGCTGACCCTCGCGTTGACCGCATCCGCGCTGGCCACCGGCCGGGACGCCCTCCCCGCGCCGCCCCACGCCCCCGCCGCCGTCCCGCCCGCGCGGGCCCAGTCGGCGCTGCCCCGCGTCCCGGCCGAGATCGGGCGCTACCGCCTGACCGCCGTGTACCAGTCCACCGTCAGCGCGCCGCTCGGCGTCATCGAGAACCCCACCGGCCTGCACGTCGCGGCCGACGGGACCGTGTTCGTCGCCGACGCCAAGCTCCACCGCGTGCAGCGCTTCACCGCCGAGGGCGTTCCGTTGGCCGAGTACGGGCGCCCCGGCAACGAGCCCGGCCAGCTCTACCGGCCCAGCGGCATCGCCGCCGACGTGGATCACGACCGCGTGTACATCGCCGACACCGGCAACGACCGGCTCTCGGTGCACGCCCTCGACGGAACCTTCGTCGAGAACCGCGGGCCGTTCGAGTCGCCCGAGGCGCTCGCGCTCGGCCCCGATCGGCTGCTCTACCTCTACGCCGGCCGCAGCGGGCGGATCCACGTCTTCCAACCCGACGGGAGCGAGGTCGTGAACTTTCCGATCGGGGCGTTCGTGCTGCGCGAGCCCGGCGTCGCCAGCGGGCTGGCCGTCGACCGGCGGGGCGACATCTACGTCGCGATGAACCTCGGCGTGCGGGTCTACGGCGCCGACGGCGCCCTCGACGACACCGTGAAGTTCCCCGGCGGGGCGCCGGTCACGCGCGATGTCACGTTCGACCGCGCCGGCCGGATGTTCGTGCTCGAGGAGAGCCGGGTCACCTATGCCGACGGGCCGCGCGACCTGGCGTCCACCTCCGTCGGGCGCGGCGTGCGCGCCATCGCCGCCGGCGACCGCGACACGCTCTACCTGATCGTGCCCGCCAGCCGCGACCTGCCGGCCGGCGTCGTGATGCGCCGGTTCCAGGGCGCGCGCCAGGTCGAGGTGCGGCGGTGGGGCATCCCCGAGACGGTGCTGGGCTGGCTGAACCAGCCGACGCGCCTGCAGGTCGGCGCCGACGGCGACCTCTATGTCGTCGACGAGCTCCGGCGCGTCCAGCGCTTCTCGCCGCGCCTCGACACCGCGCTGGGCCAGTGGCGGCTCGCCGGCCTGCAGGATGCCGTCGCCGTGGGGGCCCACGACCTCGTCGTGGGCCGCACGCGCTACGGGTCGAGCGATCAGGCGCCCGACGACGCCGACGCGCCGCCGCCAGGCCACGTCAGGGTGCGGCTCGAGCGCTACGCCCTCGGCGGGCCGGTGGCGCCCGAGACGCTCAAGGCCGAGCCGGACCCCGTCTGGAGCGTCGCGCGAGAGGCGGCCATCGACGATCCCGCCGCGCCGCGCCCCATCGGGATGGCGCACGACGCCGGCTCGGGCCGGACCTACGTGCTCGACGCCGCCGGCCCGCGGATCGCCGGAACGGATGCGGATGGGCAGGTCGCGCTGAACATCGACCTGCCCGTCGTCGACGCCGGGCTGCCGGGCTACGGCGATGTGGCCGTGGCCCCGGACGGCCGGATCTACGCGCTGCACATCGCCGCGCGGCGGGCCTACCGCTTCACGCCGGACGGGCGGCCGGACGGGTCGGTGGCGCTGCCGGAGTTCCCGTGGCGCCTCGACGTGGACCGGGGCGGACACCTCGTGGTCCCGACCGCGCGCCGCTGGGTGTGGCGGCTGGACGCGGCCGGTCGCGCGCTGGACGTGTGGCCGCTGCCCCCGCCCGCCACCGGCAGCCCGGACCCCCCGAGCGACATGGCGGTCGACGCCGCCGGCGACGTGTACGTCGTCGACCAGGCCGCCGCGGCCCTCTACCGCTTCGGCCCCGACCCGGCCCCGGCCGGATCGACCCGCCCGCCGCCGGGCAGCCTGACGTGCGCGCCCCAAGCCCGCGCGTCCATCGCGCCCGCGCGGGTCGCGGCAGGGACGGTGGTGACGGTCACGCTGACGGTCGACGGCACGTGCGCCGCGCACCGCCGGACGGGCGAGCGGCCGGGCATGCTCCTGCGCTCGGCCAGCCTTAGCGTGGCGCTTCCGCCGGGGACCGCGCCGGTCGCCGGCAGCGTCGTGCCGCCCGCCCGCGCGGCCGGCGGCCGGCTCACCTGGGTGGTCGCCGATGTCCCGCCTGCCGGGATCCACGTCCGCTACGCCGTGACGGCCCGCGATCCGGGGCGGGCGCCATGGCCGGCCGACGGGCAGGTGGACTACATCGACGGCTGGTTCAACTTCGGGACGCTCGCCGTGCCGCCGGTCGACGTCGACGTGGCGCCGGCGCCGGCCACCGCCACGCCGCGCCCGACCGCGACGGCCACCGCCACGCCGGCCCAGCCGCCGACCGCGACGCCGTGGCCGGCCGGCCGGCGCGCGGTCCTGCCCTGGGCGGCGATTGACGGCCCCTGCCCACTGCGCGAGGATAGCCGCCGAAGCGCACCCGGCGACCCGGCGCTCCCACCACCCCACCTGG
>CAYQBA010000248.1:0-5452 GCA_964415605.1 uncultured Anaerolineales bacterium
AGTAGCGCCACAGGTGGTCCTTGCCGTTGTCACTGCCGCCGGCGTCGCCGCCGAACGTGCCGCCGTCGAACACCGGGCAGCCGGTCTGGTCGAGGATCGCCGTCGGATCGTTGACCTTGACCTTGACCCAGACGTACTCCGGCTTGTACTGCGTGAGCTGGCCTACCGCCCAGCGGATGGCCTTGGGGCTGGTGCCGTCGGTCTGCCCGGTCGTCGGGTGCGTCGGGGCAAGGTCGGTGGTCTTGAGGTCGACACCAAGGCTGCTGGCGTCGGCATTGGCGAAGCCGTTGATGGTGCTGGCCGAGCCCGCCACGTCCTTCGAGACGCGGCTGCCCGGGTACTTGATGCGCTGCCACGGCCCCATCTGGTCGCTGGCGGCGCGCATGTCGGCCGCCGTCATGGCGCTCCCGCGCCAGTAGTCCCAGTCGAAATCCCACGCGTAGCCGTTGAGCGGGCCCGCTACGCCGCTCGCCAACCCCCACGGCGCGTTGCCGCGCTGGTCGGGCGTGTCGACGATGGCCAGGATCGGCGCCTTGGCGCCCCAGGCCAGGAGCTGCTCGGCGTCCCACTTGTTGAGCGGCGTGATGACATCGCCGCTGTTGTTGGTCATGGTGTTGTCGGACGTGCCGGTGTTCTGGTCGTAGCCGCCGGACTCCACCCAGCTGTCGTAGTTCGTGTCGGGCGCCGTCGAGTAGAAGATGCCGGTGTCGCCGTAGACGCCCGCGATCGTGCCGCGCATGATCCCGGTCCCGTCGGCGACCGTCTTCTCGCTGACCCCGTTGACGTTGGGGCCAAGCGTCAGCCCGATCATCTCGGTCTTGACCTTGGCCCCGATCGGCCCGGCGCCCGTGGGGATCGGCGACTGGCCCTTCATCGGGATCTCGGTGTAGCCGCCGCTGCCGTCGGGGATGATGTAGGCGGTGTCAAGCACCGTGACGCCGTTGGGCACGTAGAAGTCCACGTGCCCGCCCACGCCCGTGGTCGTGCCGTCGCGCGGCACCACCTTGATGATGAGGCCCACCTCGTCGTTGGCCACGAGGAGCGGCGTCCCGGGCACCCAACCGCCGTTGATCCGGTTGTCGAGCAGCGTCTGCGTGGCCGGGTCGACGAACATGTAGACCATCTTGGTCTGCAGGTTGTGCGCCGTGGCCGGCGCCGGGTCGAGCCCGGGCATGAGCAGCGCCAGGAGGGCGACGGCCGCGACGAGCGCAAAGGCGCGCGGCAGCGACCGGTTGGTGCGGCGGTGGCGGTTCATGATGTCCCCCTTGTGGCAAGCCCGCGATGGGCGTGGCTGACGGTTGGGCGCGGCGCTTGGGTGATGCGCAGGTGATGGCGGGTGACGACGTGAAGTGGACGGCGCGTCAGTGGACTCGGAGCACATGCTCCAACGGCCAGCGTCTGCGACCGGCCGCACCAAGATCTCCAAAGAAGTTCTGGCGTTCCCACGCACCATGCGTGACGCACGATAACATGGCTGATCGCCAATTGAGGTCTCAATGTTGTATCAAATGCGTTGAAGTCCGATCCTCCTCGGGGCCTCGGCAAGGCGCCGACCGTCGTACAACGTGGTAGCACCACACGGTACATCGACGGGTATCGCAACATCGCGATCCCCGCCACACTCTAGTTAACGGCGATGCCTCTACCGGGATACGGACTCGAATCATGCGCTCAGACACGAGTTCCGTGCAGGCGTGCGCCGCTCATGTTCGACGACAGACAGGCGTCAGCGGCCGGATTTCAGATGTTTTCCAGAGTTGCGGACCTGACTTCTCTGCACTTTAGACCAGTGCTTGATCTTTCTAATTGCCTTGTGACATCAAGGGTTCTGGTAGGTCGCGATCCGGTCAAATCAAGGTGCGAATCTCGATGACAACCGATCCACGTTCTTGCACGTAAGTGCGTGTGGTCGGCCTTCGAAATCGTGGTATTGCGCAGGTTGCATGAGCGTCGCGACGCTACGATACTTTACGCTCAAGCGATGCCTTCGTGTGGAAGGCGTGTGCGCGATTCCCGCCAGCCGGTTCTGCCGATCCCGGGCACGCCGTGGTCGGCGGAATGCCTCAGCCGCGACGCTCGATAACGAGGTGGAGGTAGGGCAGCGCCGCGGCGGGTGGGACTCCGGCACGCGCCATGGCCACCGCCAGGATCCGAAGCCCGGCGTAGGCGCCAAGCTTGGCCATCCGGCGGCGCGCCGGTTGGGGGACCGCCAGCGACAGCCGCCGCCAGGTCACGATGTCCGCGGGGCCGAGATCGTTCACCACGACCGCCTCGCCGGCGGGCAGCCAGGCACGGACGTCGTCGTATCCCACCCCCCGCACGCCCTCGGCCAGCCTGGCATCATCAAGCGCGCCGGCCGGCAGGCGGCCCCGCCACACCGCGTAGCGGATCGCGGCGCCGAGCGGCAGCCAGGGGATCCACCACAGCCGGGTGGTGTGAAACTCGAACGGCCACCACCGGTTCGGCGCCGAGAGCAGCCATCGGCCGCCCGGGCGCAGCACCCGCCACAGCTCGCGCGCATGCGCCGCGCGGTCCGCCGGGGGGATGTGCTCGAAGACCTGGTAGGCCAGCACGCAGTCAAACGTGCGGTCTGGAAACGGCAAGCGCGGCGCGTGGCCGACGCGCGCGAGACGGGCGGTGATCCCCACGGCAGTGGCCCTGGCGCGCGCCGCCGCCACGCTCGGCCCGTCGGCGTCGACCGCGACGACGTCGGCGCCCAGCCGCCCCAGGACCACCGCCGTCGCGCCGCACCCGCACCCGAAGTCGAGAACACGGCGACCGGCAAACGGCGCGTAACGCCTGAACGCCGCCGCGATCGTCAGCCCGAGATAGCCCGGGTCTTCCGACCGGTCGATCTCGTCCTTGAGCCACTCGGCGCCCTTGACCGCCAGCAGCCGCTCGACGGTCGCCCGGCCGTAACGCGTCGTGAACACGACCGGGCCGTCGACCCGCCGGCCGCGCTCGCGATAAGGGCCGGGCAGCGCCACCTCGCGCTGATCGCCGCGGTCCGTGATCGTCACGGCCATCGACAGCGCGTCGGCTACCGCCACAAGAAATACGGGCTGTCCAGCACCAGCGCGATGAGCTCCGGCAGGCGCGCGCGCATCGCGGCCGTCAGGGTGTCCTGGTCGGTCCCGCCCTGGGTCAGGTAGTCGACCAGCGTCGCCCGGTCCGCCGGCAGCATCGGGCGGTGCAGGAGTCGGTCGATCCACCAGTCCACTGCCGCGCCGGCGCGGGTGACGTCGCCCGGCATCTGCGTGACCGGGTTGAGGACGTTGCGGCGATCGGGCCCCGCGCCCGCCAGCCGCAGGCCGAGGTTCCAGCGCGCCAGGAGACCGCTCGACGCCGACCACGCCTCCTTCACGTCGGGGTAGCCGTCCGGCGTCGGCCAGTAGAACGGGACATGGCCGGTGGCGTTGAGGAAGTTCGCTCCGCGCGCCGACGTCACCTCGGTCATGGCGGCCGCGAAGCTCGAGATCGGCGCGTCGAACGCCCGCAGCGCGCGGGCCGCGTGATCGAGCGGGCGGCAAAGCTTGCCGCCGAACCGGGCGAACGACTGCGCGAACTGCGGGTGGTTGAACAGCGCCCGCAGCATGGCCGCGATGTCGCCGTCGGTGCGCGTGTAGGCCGCCGCCACGGCATCGACGATTTCGGGCGCCTGTCCCGGGTCGTCGGCGACGAAGCGCCGCACGAGCTTGGTGGCCAGGAAGCGCGCCGTCGCGGGATGCGCGCACAAGATGTCGATGACCGCGAGCCCGTCCTCCTCACCCCGGCCGCCGGGAATCGTCTGCCCCAGGACCCGCTTGACGCCGCGGTCGTGCTGGCCGGAGGAGAACAGGAAGGTGCCGCGCTGCGCAGGGTCCGTGCCCCGGCGCTGGATCGTCCACCCCGTGAAGCAGCGCGCCACCTCCTTGATGTCGTCCTCGGTGTAGGGCACGCCGTTCACGGCCACGCCGAGCGTGTGCAGCTCCATGATCTCGCGGGCGTAGTTCTCGTTGAGCCGGTTGGCGTAGTTCAGCGCGTTGTCGAGGAACTCCAGCATGGCCGGGCTGTGCGCCGACGCGGTGAGGAGGGCCTTGAACGACCCTAGCGCGTGCGGCCGGATGACCTCGCGGTCGTCGACCGTCTTGAAGAAGCGCACCTGGCCGTCGCGGATGGCCACCGAGAAGTGGTCGCTCCAGAAGTCGACCATCACCTCGAACAGCGCGCGCCGGCTGAAGACCTGCCGGTACACCGTCGCGCTCACGAGCTGGTTCACGATGTTGCCGACCTGCTCGACCGCCAGGATCTCGGCGGGCGTCATCGTCAGCGTCGCGTAGTTGAGCGCCGCCAGTCCGGCCTCGGCCGTGTTGTCGTCGATCGCCGCCGGCCGGAGCTGCTCTTCGATCCACGCCGCCGGCCCCATCTGCCGCGCGCGCTCGACGTCGCCCGGCCGCGGGCCGAACGCCGCCCGGCTGCAGAGCAGCGCCGCGAGGTCGGGCTCGGGCATGTCGGCCGCGGCGCGCGCGGCCCACGCGATCGGCGGGCGGGGGAGCAGCGGCGCCCCGGCGGCGTCGGGGACGACGGCGGCGGCCGGGGCAAGGCTCCCAATGCGCATGAAATCGCGTCGGCTGAGCGTCATCGGGCATCCTCCAGGTGAACGGCTGGGTCGGTCGGATTGCGCGGATCGCCGGTGTGCAGACGGGCAGGCCGCCGCCGGCCACCAAGCCTAACGCCCGGCGCGGACGGGAGGATAGCACGCGATCGAACGATCCTCGGCCCACGGCGATATAATGCACACCGCATGCACCCCCCTCCCCATCCGCCAGCCAGCGGCGCTCGCCCGCCCTTCGAGCTCGGGTCGCCCGAGCTGGCGTTCGCGGTGACCATCGCGGGCCTGGCGGCCGCCACGTGGACGGCGCTGGCCACCGCTGGCCTGGACCGCTTCGCGCCACGGCTGGCCGCGGTCGCCGGAGGTGCGTGCGCGCTCGGCGTCATCGCCGCCGCGGCGTGGGGCCACGCGCGAGGCCGTTGCCGCCTAGCGTCGACGCGGTGGGACGCGGCGGCGCTGGCCATCGCGGCGCTGTTGGCCGCGCGCGCCTGGCCGGGCAACACGCCGTGGGTCACCTTCCTCGACGCGAGCTGGTACGTGGCCACGGCGGCGCGCATCGCCCAGACCGGCGGCCTGGCCTTCCCCGTCGGGGCGCTGGCGGACGCGCCGACGGGCACCCGCCCGGGGCTCGTGGCGACGTTCAGCGACGAGCGGGCAGCCGGGCTGCCATTTCCGGACGACCCCGGCCGGGGCTTCCACGCGGTCGCGTTCGCCGTGGGCGACACCCGCGCGCCGATCGCCACCCCGTACCACCCCCCGTTCTATGCGGCGGGTCTGGCCATCCCGGCCGCCCTGCTCGGTCCCTTGCGCGCCGGGATGGGTGCGCCGCCATGGGCCTTGGCGTGGCTGCTGGCGGTGGCC
>CAYQBA010000249.1:0-5396 GCA_964415605.1 uncultured Anaerolineales bacterium
CGCTTCTCGGTGGCGGCGCGCCGCCCGGCCGCGGCGTAGCCGTCGTGGCCGGGCACGGCGCCGGCGACGGCGGCCATGCCGCCGGGGGCGGGATCATGATCGGGCATCGTCGACCCGCCCCTTGTGCACGAGGTAGATGCCGGCGGCCATCACCGGCAGGCCGACGCCGAGGACGGCGAGCACCGCCACGGCATAGGCGGGCCGCGAGAGCTGGTCCCACGTGTACGCCTCCGCCAGCCAGCGCAGGGCGGCCTGCACCGCCATCACACCGCTCGCGACGACGAAGAGGCCGGCCAGCCGCACGCGGTTCATGGCGCGGGACTCGACCCCCGGCCCGGCGGCCGCGGCTTGCCGTTGGGCACGCGCGGCGGGGTCAAGTCGGGCGGGAACGCGGCGAGCGGATCGTCGTCGGGATCGTCGTCGGGATCGTCGAGGCGGTCGGAATAGAGGTCGGCGGCGTCGTCGTCGCCCCAAGGTCCGCGTGGCTCGCCGTCGCCATGGTCGCCATGGTCGCCATCGCTCTCATCATCACCATCGTCGCCGTTGCCGACGCGCGGCAGGCCGCCAGGGCGGGACAGGTAGATCTCGCCCAGCCACGCCACCCCATCGGCATCGGTCGGGAGGTCGTCGAGGCCGATGGGGCCATCGTCGTCGTCCCGAGCGTGGGCGTCGCCATGGGCTTCGTCAGCCTCGTCGTCGCCCGCTCCCGCTTCGTCGACGGGCGCGAAGAAGATGAGCCGGACGTTGCTGTAGGTGCGGCGGTCGATGGCGTGAAAGTGCTCGAGGTCCACGGGCGCGTCCTCGACGGGGTCGATCTGCACGACGATCAGGCCGTCGTCGGTCACCCATTCGGGGGCGGCGTCCAGCGCGCGCAGGGTGGCCAGCCACAGGCCCTTGTACTGCGGCGGGGCGAGGAAGACGACGTGGTAGGGCTCGCGCGGCGGCTCGCGCAGGAGCTGGAACACGTCGCGGCGCAGCACGCGCACGGTGTCGCCGGCCAGGCCGGTTTGGGCGAGGTTGTGGTGGATGGTGCGCACGGCGGCGGGCGCCTGCTCGACGAAGTCGCAGCCAGCCGCGCCGCGGCTCAGCGCCTCGATGCCGACGCCGCCGGTACCGGCGAAGAGGTCGAGCACCCAGGCGTCGTGGATGTCGGCGCCGAGGATGCTGAAGAGCGCCTCCTTGGCCCGGTCGGTGATGGGGCGCGTGCCGTCGCCTGGCACGGCCTGCAGGCGCCGGCCGCGGGCCTTGCCGGCGATCACGCGCATGCGGGGTCATGCCGGGGAACGACGCCAGTGGTGGCGGAGGCGTGCATGCGCCCATTGTACGAACCGGACGAGCGGGGCGCAAGGGGGGGAGACGCGTCGGGTGTCACGAGGCAAGGGCGCACGAGAGACGCGGCTCACGCCCGAGCGCGACGGAAGCGCCGGCGGCGTCCGGCGGCCCGCCCGCGGTCGCGGGGCGGCCGGGATTAAGGATCCTGAATCAAGGCTTCAACCCGGCTTGGTAAGGGATTAACGGGGCAATCAAGCCGGGAGGGTATCTTGCGGTTGGCGCTCCGACAGGTGAGACCGCGGTACGACCTTGGCGGCACGGGCAACCAGGCCGCGCCGAGGTCGGCGGCCCGGCCGGGCGGCGCCAGGGGCCGGTGCGGGGGGCCCGTCGTGCATGCGAGAGCCGGGGTCGGCTCGATCGCGTGCCCGCGCCGGTCGACGACACTCGCGACAACACGGGGGAAGAGAAAGCACATGATCCACCTTCGACGCACGCATCTCATCGCGGCGGCGGCCACCATCGCCGCGGCGGGCGCCGCCGCGCTGGTGCCGTCCGCCGGCACGCCCGCCGCGCGGGCGCAGACCACGACCATCCCGGTGGGCGGCAAGCTGCAGGCCGACAACGCTTGCTACGTTCGCCTGCCCGACCTGCCCCGCGGCCTCTACGGCGGCTTCGGCGGCTACAACGAGGACACCGGCGTCCTGACGTTCGCCGGTGGCGCCGAGAAGCGCACCGACGAGAACACCATCGCCTACTACGACCTGTACGGCCTCAAGCTGGACGGCAAGTCGCAGGACTGGCAGAAGATCGGCTACAGCGCGGGCGGCTACCTGCGCGACGTCGACCGCGGCTGCCGCGAGATGGCGACGGCGCGGATGTCGTCGGGCAGCTGGCTGTCGGTGCTCGGCAAGGACGGCTGCGACGGTACGACGGACCGGCGCGGGGACATCAAGGAGCTGACGATCGGCGCGACGGCCAACGCCAGCGGCGTGCGCTGGAAGAGCGGCAGCGGCATCGCCGGCAGCGTCCCGAACGAGCTCGAGACCGGCAAGGCGGCGCTGGCGCGCCTGTTCGCGACGTTCGACACCGAGCGCAACCGCCTGGTCTTCGGGCAGGGCACCTACAACGACGAACTCGACACCGAGTCGCAGGACGAGATCTACGTGGCCACGCGCGCCGGGCAGCAGTGGAGCGTGCGCGAGATCAAGCCGGCGGGCGCGGGCCCGATCAAGCGCTACGGCACGTGCGCGGCGTACGTCTCGAACAAGGACACGGGCGTCGACGGCGTCCTCATCCTCGGCGGCAAGGAAGGCGGCCCGGAGGGCGCGGTGACGGCCACGTACAACGAGGTGTGGTGGCTGGACTTCTCCAAGAGCCAAAGCGGCGAGTGGAAGAACATCACCGGCCGCTTCGCCAACCAAAAGGACTTCGGCGGGCGGCGCGAGGGCGCGTGCGCCTACAACCCCACCACCAAGATGTTCTACTCGTGGTTCGGACGCGCCAGCAGCTCGATCCCCGACGGCGCCAGCCGCTCGGCGGGCCTGTGGCGGGTGGACCTGTCCAACCTGGGCGACGCCGCGGCGCCGCTGACGTGGGAGCGGCTGGCCAAGGACAAGAACGACCTGCCCGGCGGCGGCCGGCGCCTGATCCCCAACGCGTACGACTGGAAGCACAACCGCCTGTTCGTCATCGGCGGCCGCGGCGGCAGCGACGAGATCACCGAGTTCAAGGAAGTCTGGGCGCTCTACCCGGACGTGACGGGCGACGCGTGCGCCGAGCTCGACCCCTACGCGCCGTTCGCGTCGGTGCCGACGCCGACCGCGTCGGGCACGGGCCCGACGGCGACGCCGGGCGGCGGCACGCCGGTGCCGACGCGGGTGCCGACCGCCACGCCGGCCGGCCCGGTGGCGGCGTCGGTCTGCCCGAACCTCGACCGGGTGGTGCCGCGCGCGGTGATCGACGCGGCGGCGGCGAACCCGGCGAGCGTCCAGGGCTACGACCAGCTCTGCAACCCGAACCTGCCGCTCAGCCCGTCGAACGGCAAGCGCGGGCGCCTCGGCCTGCAGAACCCGGGCGCGCCGTACCACCCGATCTTCAACGGGGTGGTCTACAAGTGCGGGTGCCCATAGCCCGCGCGCGGGCCACCATCTGACCCGAACGTTTATCATTGAAGGAGAGCCGGCGATTGCCGGCCCTCCATGCGTTTGGCACAAGACGCGGTTGGTGCGACGGCAGCCGGCACGGAAAGACGGCACCCGGCACGGAAAGGAGTCGAGCCCATGGATGGCAGACGTGACGACGGCGGTGTTGGCCGCGACGGCGATCGAGGCACCGGCTCCGGCGGCGACCTCGGTGGCGGTCGCTCGGCCAGCGCGGGCCAGGGCGGCGATCCGGCGGCCGGCGCGTTCGACATCGTCGACCTCGTCCCCGGCGACGAGGTCGCGGCGGAGCAGGCGGCCCGGCTGTTGGTCGAGGAGTTCCGGGAGCATTGGCCGAATGCCTGGCCGGACATGGCGGCGGCGCGCGCGGAGGTCGCCGAAGCCCTGGAGGGTGGGCGCATCAACCGGATCGCGGTGGGCGCCGGCGGCGCGGTGCTGGGCTGGATCGGGGCGATCGAGCAGTACGACGGGCGGGTGTGGGAGCTGCACCCGCTCGCGGTGCGCGGCGACCACCGCCGCCGGGGCATCGGGCGAGCGCTGGTGGCGGACCTCGAGGCACGGGTGCGCGAGCGGGGCGGGCTGACGGTCTACATCGGCACGGACGACGAGGCGGGCCTGACGTCGCTGGGCGGGGTGGACGTGTATCCGGACGTCTGGGCCCACCTGCGCGATATCCGGAACCTACGAGGGCACCCGTTCGGGTTCTACGCCCGGCAGGGCTACACGGTGGTCGGCGTGGTCCCGGACGCCAACGGCTTCGGCAAGCCGGACATCATGATGGCCAAGCGGGTGGGCGACGTCTCGGGCGGATTGGGCGACGCGGCGCGCTAGCCTTCAGACGCCCCCTCCGCTGCCCGCTCGAGCACGTACACGAACGCCGGCGGAACGTTGCGCCACACGACGGGCGTGGTCCGAAGCGTGCCGGGCTGGCGCCGGAGCAGGGCGCGGAAGGCGCGGCCGCGCGGCAGCCAGTGCAAGCCGAAGTAAGCGAACGTCGCGAACCGGCCGCCGGGCGCGAGGTGTGGCAGCACGTTGCCGAGGATGGCGGTCTGCAGGTCGGCCGGGAACGCGGTCCACGGCAACCCGCAGACGACGGCGTCGAAGCCGGCGCCGGGCGGCAGCCACGCGTCGAAGTCGTAGGATTGGGCAGGCGACTCGGCAAACGTCAGCTCCGGGAACCGCTCGCGGAGGTGCGCGACGAACACCGGGTTGACCTCGACGCCGAGGTAGCGGGCGTGCGCGGGCATGGCGTCGCGCACGACCGCCGTGAACGGCCCGGTGCCGGGACCGAGCTCGAGCACGTGCCGGGCCCGGCGGACGCCGGCGGCGTCGACGATCCGCGCGGCCATCGCGGGGGACGACGGCAGCACGGCGCCGGTGGCGTTCCAGTTGCGCGCGAACTCGCGGATAAAGGTGGCGGCGGACATGGCGGGGACCTCGGCGGTGGGATGAGTGGGCGCGGCCGGCGGTGGGCGATACATTATAACGGCTCCTGTTGACACCCCCCACGCATCCGGCCATACTTCGCGCCAACCCGCGCCCCCGCCGCCCATCCGGAGCCGCCCCATGGCCAGCCTGCCCCTCTCCCCGGACGAGCACCGCCGCCTCGTCCGGCTCGTGACCGAGCGCGGCGGGATGAACACGGCGCTGCAGCGCCAGAACACGCTCGAAGCGGCCGGGCTGCTGGAGCGCTTCGGGGGGCGCGTCAACTTCGACGTCGATACCGCGACGTTCTGCCAGATGCTCGTGCGCGAGCTGCAGCAGTTCGGCACCGATCCGGCCACCCACCAGCCGGCGCTGGTCGCGCTGCTCGTCGTCATGCGCGAGCGGCTCGAAGGCTGGCCCGAGGACCGCGCGTTCGTCGAGACGCTGATGGCCCGTGCGCCGGGCGGCGGCGGCGCGCCCGTGAGCGGTGGCGGCGCGGGCGACGGCGGGACGACCGGCGGCGACGCCGCCGGCAGCGGC
>CAYQBA010000250.1:0-5374 GCA_964415605.1 uncultured Anaerolineales bacterium
GTGGACGGCGCGGGCCTGCGCCCACGCCCGGCGCCCGCCAGCCGGCGGAGCGGGGCGGCCGCGGGGGCCCCCTGGCCCCACCGCCCGAGCCGCCCGGAACACCGGATGCCCCGGACGACCCGGCGGCGCCGACGATCACCGCGCAGGTGGTCGGGACGGTCGAGCCCGTGCCGATCGGCAGCGGGCGGCTCGCGGGGATCCGCGGCAGCGTCACGCGCGAGAACGGCAGCCCCGAAGGCAGCCCCATCGAGCGCGCCGCGGTGGCCGCCTACCTGCTCGGGCCGAACGACGAGTTCCTGTGGTGGCGCCGCTGGGAAGGCTGGACCAACGCCGCGGGCCGCTACCAGATCGGCAACCTGCCGCCGGGCCGCTACAAGGTGTTCGCCAGCACGGGCTTCGGCTATCGCTGGCAGGGTCGGTGGTACCCGGGCGGGGCCAAGTCCGCCGATGCCGAGGTGCTCGAGCTGGCGGCCGGCGACACCCGCGAGGCCGTCGACATCCGCTTCGACCGGCTGCCGCCGTGGCTGTGGATCGTGCCGTCCGTGGGGTTCCGCGGGCGTTGACCCTCGGGGGTCGCCGCCCGGCGACCCCGATTGCCCGAACCGTCAGGCTTCCTCGTCGCGCAGGGCGCGGTCGACCCGTTCGCGCTCCCGCAGGAACAGCAGGAACTCCCGCGCCAGCAGGCGGTGCTCCAGGCTGAGGTCGGCCGCGACGGCGTCGAGCCCCTCCCCGGTGGTCTCGGAGGCGGGAACGAACCGCTCGCCGGCGCTCATCGCCTCCTTGATCATCTCGAACGCCGTGGTCCGGAAGTGCGTGGCAAGGTCCTCGAGCTCGGCGATGCGCGGGCTGGCCTTGCCGGCCTCGAGGCTCGAGATGTAGCTGCCCGACATCCCGATCCGGGCGCCGAGATCGGACTGGGTGAAGCGGAACGCACGGCGCTTGCGGTGCAGGACCTTGGCCAGCTCGTCGTGGAGGATGCCCATGCGATGCGTGTCTCCCTGGATGATGGCGGATGCATTGGCGCCCCGCCGGCCGTTCGAAGTGGACTGCCACCCTTAACGCGGCACGGCGCCCGGCGATACGCCCCGCGGGGCCCGCGTCCCTTGCGCCCCTGGTGCATCCCGTGTATCCTCCGTGGCGTCCCACCCCAGGCTGCCATGCGCTTCCCCGATCGGCTCAGCCGCCTCCGACCCATCGCCGCCCGCCTCGGCCCAGCCGTCGGTATCGCGGCGGCGCTGCTGGCGCTGCCGCTGGCCCTCTTCGCCGGCGTGACGCTCGGCGGGCGGACCATGGTGCCGTTCGACGCTCTGCGCAGCGACCCGGTCTACCGCCGGGCCATCGAGGCCGCCGGCGTCGACCACACCCAGAACGGCCTCGTCGCCGACTTGGTCTACCAGAACGTCGTGTGGAAGGGCCATCTCCAGCGCGGGCTCGAGGACGGCGATCCGCCGCTCTGGAGCCCGTACATCGCCGGCGGCATGCCGTTCCTGGCCGCGGGCCAGCATTCGGCCCTGTACCCCACCAGCCTGCTGCTCTTGTTCATGCGCCCGGATCGGGCCCTCGGCTGGGGCGCGCTGGTCAACCTCTGGCTGGCGGCCGCCTGCATGTACGTGCTGGGCCGCGCGCTCGGGCTCGGCCGGTTCGCCGCGGCGCTGATGGGCCTGGCCTGGTCGGCCAGCTCGTTGTTCGTGGCCAACGCCGTCTTCCCGATGATCCAAGCCGGCATGACGTGGCTCCCGATCATCCTGGCCGGGATCACGGTGGTCACCGCACCCTACGCCAGCCCGCGCGGTGCCGGCGGCGCGGGCGCGCCGCCGGCGCTGCCTGGCGTCAGGGCCCTCGGGTGGCTGGTCGGGATCGCGCTGGCCACGCTCCTCGCGGCGCTGGCGGGGCACCCCGAGATCTTCTACTACGACGCGCTGGTGGCCGCGGCCTACGCCGCGTTTCGCCTGGCGCTCGCGGCGCGCCGGCAAGGCTGGGCCGCCGGCGCGCGGCTCGGCGTGTGGCTGGCGGCCGCCGGCGGCGTCGGCGTCCTCATGGCCGCGGTCCAGCTCGTGCCGCTGGCCGAGCTGGCCGGCGTCAACTGGCGCGGGGGGGCCGAGCCCTACGCCCGGATCGCCGACCAGGCCTTCGGGATCCGCCAGGCCATCACCTTCGTCATACCGGACTTCTTCGGCAACCCCGCCCACCACAGCGTCCCGGCCCTCCAGGGCGGGCGGCTGGCCCTGGCCGACGATGCGGTCTGGGGCACGGCCTATGGCGCCAAGAACTACGTCGAGGCCGCGAGCTACGTCTCCATCCTCGTGCTGCTCCTGGCGCCGCTCGGGCTGGCCGGCGGGCGCCGGCGGCGCACCCCGTGGTTCTTCGCCGGCCTCGCGCTGGTGTCGTTGACGTTCGTGTTCGGGCTGCCGACCTACAAGCTGCTGTTTTACGGCCTCCCGGGCATCGACCAGTTGCGCACGCCGTTCCGGTGGGTCTTCCCGCTGTGCCTGGCGCTCGTGGTGCTCGCGGGCTGGGGCGCGGACCGGCTGGCGCGCGGGACGGCCATCCCCCGCGCCGCGGCCGGCGTCGGCAGCGCGGCGCTGGCCGCCGGCGCGGGGCTGACGGTGCTGCTGGGCATCCTCCGCCTGCGGCCGGCGACGTGGACACGGTGGATCGAGGACCTCTTCGACCGCCTGCCCCGGGTCAACGTCGACGGCGGCACCCAGAGCGCGCTCGATGTCGCCCTGACCCGGTTCGCCGACAGCCAGACGCTGGCCGCCTACCTGTACTGGGGCGTCCTGCACCTGGCGCTGTTCCTCACGCTGGGCGGCGTGGCCGTGCTGCTCCTGGTCCATGCGGCGCGGACCGGCCGCGATCGGCGCCCGGCGATGGGCCTCGCGCTGGCGGCGGTGGCCCTCGACCTGGGCCTGATCGGCTACGGCTTCAACCCATCGGTGCCGCCGGCGCTGGCCGACCTCCGCCCGCCGGCGGTCGTCTTCTTGAAGGAGGCCACGGACGTCAAGTGGGGCCGCGTGACCGCCATGGGCCCCGACCGCGCCCTGTGGCCCAACACCGCCATGCGCGAGGGCATCCCCGACATCCGGGGCTACGATTCGATCTTCCCGCGGTGGACCGTCGAGGTGCTCGACGCCATCGAGCGCCAGGGGCTCGACGGGCAGAGCGGCCCACTGCGCTACAACCGCATCGGCAACCTCACCCAGCCCGCGTCGCTGGCGCACCCGGCGCTCGCCATGCTCGGCGTTCGCTACATCGTGGCCACCGACCCGGTGGCGGCGCCGGACCTGGACCTGATCTACGACGGCGAGGTGTTGATCTACGAGAACCAGCGCGCCCTGCGCCGGGCCTGGGTGGTCAACCAGGTCAAGGTGTTCCCCGGCGACCGGCCGGCGCTGCTGGCGGAGCTGGCCACGTTCGACCCGGCGTCGACCGTGCTGCTCGAGGCGGCGCCCGACTTGAGCATCTGGGACGACCTCCCCGCCGGCCGCAACCTGCCCGCGGCCATCAACGTCCGGCGCGACACCGAGCGCTCAGGCAGCTTCGAGGTCGACGTCTCGGGCGCGCCATCGGGCGGCATGCTCGTGCTCTCCGAGGCATGGTTCCCGGGGTGGCGCGCGTCGGTGGAGGTGGCCGGCCCGGGCGGCCCGCGGATCGTCGAGGTGCCGGTCTACCGCGCCAACGGCATGCTGCGCGCCGTGCCGGTGCCGCCGGGCCGGTCGACCGTCCGCTTGCGGTACAGCCCGTTGTCGCTGAAGGCCGGGCTGTACGGCAGCTTCCTCGGCGCGGTGATGCTCGTCCTGGCGCTGGCGTGGGGGGCCTGGTCGCGCCTGGCGCGGCGCGCGACCGGCGACGAGGTCGGCCGCATCGCCATCAACACCGCCGGCCCGGTCGCGGCCAACCTGCTCAACAAGGCGGTGCTCTTCGCCTTCGCGATGCTGATGTACCGGGTGCTCGGCCCCGAGGAGGCCGGCGCGTACACCACGGCGGTGACGCTGATCGGGCTCATGGACATCGTCACCAACTTCGGCCTCAACCTGCTGGCCACCCGCGAGGTCGCCCGCGACCCGAGCCGCGCGCCGGCCTACCTCACCGGCACGGCCGTGCTGCGCCTCGTCCTGTGGGTCCTCGCCGCGCCGGTGCTCGCCGGCTACATCGCGTGGGCCGGCACCGGCGCGCGCCCGCTGTCGCCCCAGACCGTGCAGGCCATCGCCCTCTTCGCGCTCGGCCTCGTCCCGTCGAACCTCAACGCGGCCGTGGCGAGCATCTTCCAGGCGCGCGAGCGGATGGTGCTGCCGGCCGGCGTGTCGATCGTGTCGACGCTCGTGTCGGTGTCGCTCGGGGCGCTGGCGCTCCTGGCGGGGCACGGGCTGGTGGGCCTGGCGGCCGTGTCGATCGTCACGAACTGGGTGACGTTCGGGATCCTGGCCGCGCTGGCCTGGCGGGAAGGCATCCGGGCCGCGTGGGGCGTGCCGCGGGCGCTGGTGTGGGGGATGGTCGGCGTCAGCCTGCCGCTCATGCTCAACCACCTCCTGCAGACGCTGTTCTTCAAGATCGACGTGTTGATGCTCCGGCAGCTCCTGCGCGAGGGCGAGACCGTGGTCGGGTGGTACTCGACGGCTTACAAGTGGATCGACGCGCTGCTCATCCTGCCGGCCTTCTTCACGATGGCGCTGTTCCCGATGATGAGCCGCCGGGCGATGGGCGACCGCGCCGGCCTGACCCGGGCGTTCGAGATGGGGCAGCGGTGGCTCGTCAGCCTGGCGCTGCCCATCGCCGTGGCCACGACCTTCCTGGCCGACGGGCTCGTGACGGTGCTGGCCGGCGCCGAGTTCGTGCCCGAAGGCAGCACCGCGCTGAAGGTGATGATCTGGTTCCTGCCGTTGTCGTTCGCCAACGGGCTGACGCAGTACGTGCTCATCGCCCTGGACCGCGCCCGCTGGATCACGGTCAGCTTCGTGATCGCCGTGCTGTTCAACTTCGCCGCCAACTGGCTCGTCATCCCGGGACATGCCTTCGGCGGGCTGGAGATCCAGGCCTATTCCTACGTCGGCGCCGCCGTCGTGACGATCCTGACCGAAGCGATCCTGCGCCTCCCGTTCGGCTGGGGCCTGCGCGACCTCGGGGCGGCGCCGCTGGTGGTCATCCTGTGGCGGCCGGCCGTGGCCGCCGGCATCATGGCCGCCGTCATGGGCGGCCTGGACGCGGTCGGGGCCCCGGCCCTGGTCAACGCCCTCGCCGCGCTGCCGATCTACCTCGGCGGCCTGCACCTCCTGGGCGGGATCACGGCGGAGGACCGCGCCTTGGCCGCCCGGCTGCGCGGCGTCGCGCCGGGCGGCTGACCCGGGCGGCTGACCCGGGCGGCGGGTCGCGGCGG
>CAYQBA010000251.1:0-5371 GCA_964415605.1 uncultured Anaerolineales bacterium
CGTGGGCGACCTCGTCGCGGCCGGCCGCGTCGACGCGATCGACGTCGCCGACAGCCCGCAGGCGCGGGCGCACGTCAGCGCCCTGGCCATGAGCGTCGTCGTGCAGGACCAGCTCGGCATCGAGGCCGTGCTCAACCTCGGCTGCCGCTACCGCAACGCCGTGGCGCTGCACGCCGAGCTGATGGGCGCCCACGCCCTCGGCGTGCGCAACGTGGTCGGCATCATGGGCGAGCTGCCGGCGCACGGCGACTACCCCGACGCGACGGTGGTCAACGACATCACCGACGTGCGGCTCGTCGCGCTCATGGCGGCCTGCAACCGCGGCGCGGGCGGGCGCGACGGCCAGGCGGCCGTGCCGGCCGCGTTCCACATCGGCTGCCAGCTCAACCTCGGCGCCGTCGACCTGGCCCGCGAGCTCCAGCAGTTCCAGGCCAAGGTCGACGCCGGCGCGCAGTTCGCGTTTACCGATCCGGTGTTCGACCTCGATCTCGTCGAGGCCGCCCTGGCGCACTTCGGCGGCCGGTTCCCGATCCCCGTGCTGGCCGGCGTGCTGCCCCTGTGGAACGCCCGCCACGCCGCCTACCTCCACAACGAGGTGCCCGGCATGGAGATCCCGGCGGGCATCCTGCGCCGCATGGCGGCCGTCGGCGACGACGGGCAGGCCGAAGGCGTGGCCATCGCGGCCGCGACCGTCGCCGATCTCGGCGGCGCCATCGCGGGGGTGCGCCTCATGGCGCCGTTCGGCAAGTACGCGGCCGTCGCGGCCGTGCTCGATGCGCTGGCCGCGGCGGGGGCGCCGGTGGCCGAGGCGGGATTGCCCGCGGGCGGATCGGCGACGAGCGGATCCCGGGTGGACGCGTCGACGGCGGACGGGTCGCCCAGGCGGAGCGCCGGATGACCGTGCGGGTCAGGCTCTTCGCCGCGTTTCGCGAGATCGTCGGCGCCGACGAGCTCGAGGTTCCGCTGGCGCAGGCGCGCACGGTGGGCGAGCTGTGGGGGCGCCTCCTGGCGCGCCACCCCGGCCTCAACGCCCATGTGCCGTCGGCGGCCGTCAACCTGACGTACGCCCCGCTGGACCACCCGCTGCGGGCGGGCGACGAGGTGGCGTTCCTCCCGCCGGTCAGCGGGGGCTGACGTGGCCGGCGCCTGGGTCGAGCTCACCGCGGGGCCCATCGACCCGCGGGCCGTCGAGGCGCGGGTGGCCCACGCCGGCGCCGGCGCCGTCTGCACGTTCCACGGCGTCACGCGCGACCACAACCTCGGGCGCGAGGTCGGCCACCTGGAGTACGAGGCGTACCCCGCCATGGCCCTGCCGGCCCTCGATCGCATCGCCGCCGACATCGCCGCCCGCTGGCCCGGCGCCCGGGCGGCGCTCGTGCACCGCGTCGGCCGGCTGGAGATCGGCGAGGCCAGCGTGGTCATCGCGGTGTCGGCGCCGCACCGGGCGGCCGCGTTCGAGGCGTGCCGGTACGCCATCGACGCCTTGAAGACGACCGTCCCCATCTGGAAGAAAGAGGTGTGGGCCGACGGGGAGGCGTGGATCGAGGGCGTCGCGCCGTCGCCGCTCGGGGAGGGCGGGGGCTGATCGGGGCTTGGGGCCGGCGCGCCCACCGCCGCTTCAACGATCTCCCGTTCCATTGTACAATGCCCCGCATCGTCCTGGTGGCGATCCCGGGGCAGCCGCCCGCGCGCGCCCGGCTCGGGGTCGCCGCGCACGCCGCGCGGAGCTCGAGCATGCCGTCTCACGACACCACCCTCACCGCCTGCCTCCAGCCCGACGGGCCGCTGCGCCCGACGTTCTGCAACGTGCCGGAGTGGGCGCAGGTCACGCTCTACGTCGCCGGGCTCCTGGCCATCGGCGTGTTCGCCTACGGCATCTACCGCCACTGGCGGGTATGGATGGCCGGCCAGCCCCACGCGCCGGCGCGCCACACCGGGCGCTGGGGCGAGCGCGCCGGCCTCGTCGGGCGCTACGTGCTCGGCCAGGCCAAGACGCTCGAGCGGCGCTACGCCGGCATCTTCCACACCGGCATCCTGTGGGGCTTCATCCTGCTGTTCATCGGCACGGCGCTGGCCACGATCGACTGGGACGTGGCCCGCCTCGTGTTTGCGACGCGGCTCCTCGGCGGCCCGTTCTACCTGGGGTACGAGGCGGTGCTCGACACCGCCGGCCTGGTGTTCACCGTCGGCCTGCTCCTGGCGATCTGGCGCCGCTACGCCACCGCGCCCCACCACGTGCTCGGCGCGTGGGACTTCGTGATCTGGAGCCTGGTGGTCATCAACGTCACCGGCTTCGTGGTCGAGGGCCTGCGGCTGGCCATCGCCCCGGTGGCGTGGGGCGGCTACTCGTGGGTGGGCCAGGGCCTGGCGAACCTGGTGTTCGCGTTCGGCGGCGCCGAGTTCATCCAGGGGCCGGCCCGGTCGCTGCACCTGTGGCTGTGGCTGCTGCACGCCGGGGCGGCGCTGGTCTTCATAGCGGCCATCCCGTTCACCAACGCCGTGCACATCGTCACCGTATCGGCCAACACCGTCCTGAAGAGCCTCGAGCCCATCGGGACCGGGGCGGCGCTCCAGCCGCTCGACCTCGAGAACGCCGAGTTCTTCGGGGTGTCGCGGCTCGGCGAGATGACGTGGAAGCAGCGGCTGGGCGTCGACAGCTGCGTGCGCTGCGGGCGCTGCGAGACCGTCTGCCCGGCGTACATGAGCGGCTCGCCGCTCAACCCCAAGCAGATCATCGCCGGCCTGTCCGACCAGCTGCGCCTCGAGGTCGACCGCCCGCTGGTGGTCGACGGCGGCGCGGTCGTGGTCGGCGAGGGTCTCTTGGTCACGCCCGACGCGCTGTGGGGCTGCACCACGTGCATGGCGTGCGTGCAGGCGTGCCCGGCGTTCATCGAGATCGTCGACGACATCGTCGACATGCGGCGCTTCCTGACGCTGTCGGAGGGCGCGCCGCCCGGCACGTCGGCGGCCACGTTCAAGAACATGGAGCGCGCCGGCAACCCGTGGGGCTACAGCCCGGACGACCGCTTCGCGTGGGGCGCCGACCTCGACCTGCCGTTCGCCGAGGTCGGCCAGCACTACGAGGTGCTGTACTGGGTCGGCTGCTCGGCGTCGTACGACAAGCGCAACCAGAAGATCGCCCGGTCGGTGGTCCGGCTGCTGCGGGAGGCCGGCGTGCGGTTCGCCGTCATGCGCGAGGAGAGCTGCACGTGCGAGAGCGCCCGGCGGCTCGGCGAGGAGTACCTCTACCAGACGGCGGCGCAGGCCAACGTGGCGCACCTCGGCGCCTACACCTTCGACCGCGTGGTCGCCCACTGCCCGCATTGCTTCAACACCATCCGCAACGAGTATCCCCAGTTCGGCGGGAGCTATCCGGTCGTCCACCACTCGCAGCTCATCGACGAGCTCCTGGCTTCGGGCCGGCTCAAGACCGGCGGCGGCACCGGCCAGCGCGTGGCCTTCCACGACTCGTGCTATCTCGGGCGCTACAACGGCGAGTTCGAGGCGCCCCGCAAGACGCTGCGCGCGGCCGGCGTCGACGTCGTCGAGCTGCCCCGCAGCCGCGCCGACGGGCTGTGCTGCGGCGGCGGGGGCGGCAAGATGTGGTTCGAGGCCAAGGTCGAGAAGGACGTCAACGTCATCCGCATGGAAGAAGCGCTGGCGGCGGCGCCGGACGTCGTCGGCGTGGCCTGCCCGTTTTGCCTGACGATGCTCGACAGCGCCGCCAAGAGCCTCGGCGTCGACGACGTCAAGGTGATGGACGTCAGCGAGGTGCTGGCCCAGGCGCTCGACGCGGCGCGCCCGCCGGCGGGTTGACGCGCGCCCCGGGCGCAAAGCTGTCCGATTTGTGTCCCATTTCGGCGGCGGCGGGCGCGGATTCCCGATATACTGGTCTCCAGAGAAGTCGAGCGGGCCATGGACGCCTGCGCGACCCACTCCATGCCTTTCCGCGTCGAAGCAGGCGACTTTGCCGGCGCGTCGATCCCGCCGCGGCGGGACCAACCGTGCGCGCACCGGAAGCCACGTGCGACGACGCATTCACAGGCTGGCACGATCTGGACGCCGGTGGTGTCGTTCTCGTGGTTTTTCACGGGGGAGCCCGTCGGCGTACCCCGAGGGACAGCGGCAGTCCTCGCCCGGGTCGGCCACCGCCGCCACCGGTCTCGCCGGGGGCGGTTCCGCCCCGGTGAACCTCCCTTCACCGGGGCGGTTTGCGTCGGGCGGCCGGGTCAATCACCGGCGAAGCGCGCCAGGATCGCGGCCCGCACCGGCTCCGGGAGCTGGCCGGCGCCGATCTGGAGGCACGTTCCCCGCGCCAGGTCCAACGTCGTGAACAGCGCCCGGCACCGCGCGCACAGCTCGGCCTGCGGGACGGGAAACGCCACGCCCCGGTCGAGGGCGTCCTGCTTGGCCTTGAGGAGGTCGAGGCAGACCCCGCGCGGGTGATCGGGAGGCGGCGCCGGGCGCCGCGGCAGATCCTCGGCCAGCGCCTTGCGGAGCGCCAGCCGCGCGCGGTGGACGCGCGTCTTGACCGTGGCGGGTTGGATGCCGAGCACGTCGGCGATCTGGGCGATCGACAGGTCGGCGAGATCCCTCAACACCAGCGCGATCCGGAACGTCGACGGGAGCCCTTCGATGGCATGCTCGATGGCGTCGCGCGCTTCGGCGCGCAGCACGGCGTCCAGCGGACCGTCGGCGGCGTCGGCGACATCGAGGGCCACCACCTCGTCGTCGGACCGCGGCAGCAGCGTGGTCAGCGGCGGCATCCGGACCGGCTCGCCCGACCGCTTGCGGTGCATCCGGCGGCAGGCGCGGGCGGCGATGGTGTACAGCCATGTGGTGGGCTCGGCGCGCCCCTCGAACCGGTCCCAGCCGCGGTAGGCGTTGATGAACGTCTCCTGGACCAGATCCGCCGCGTCGTCGGCATCGCCGCCGCACATGCGGAGGCCCAGGCTGTAGATCCGCCCGCCGTGGGCGTCGAGCAGCCTTGGAATCGCGACGTCGGCGGGCAGGTGGTGGTCGGTCTGGAGCATGCCTCCGATTCTACTCCGGCGCGGCGCGGTCGGGAAGGCCATGCCCGCGGCTGTCGCCGTGCTGTCGTCTTCCTGGCTCGCGCCCCCTGCCGCGCCGCCTCCGCCCCCGGTACACTGCGCCCGAACACACGTTCGCCCGGCGGGGCGATCTCCGGGCCCGCCGGGCGCCGATCGCGGAGACACCGATGATCGCGAAAGGAGGCAACGGGATGCCAGGATCTCAGCACCGGCGCGGCCGGCGGGCCGTGCTGCTCAGCGCGTCAGCGGCGGCGGTGACCGCGGCGGGCTGGGCGGCCGGCGCGGCGGCATGGGGGCTCGGCGCCGCCGACCCGCCGGAG
>CAYQBA010000252.1:0-5366 GCA_964415605.1 uncultured Anaerolineales bacterium
GTGTGGGTCTTCGAGGCCGTGCCCGCGCCGCCGGGGCCACCGCCGCCGGCGCCGGGCTGCGTCGCCCGGCCGGACAAGACCGCGCACCCGCCGCGCATCGCGCTCGGGGGCGCGGTCGAGGTGCGCCTGCGCGTCGATGGGCATTGCCCCGCCGGGTTCGACCGCGCGCAGGTCGTCGTCGTGCTCGACGTGTCGCGCTCGATGAGCTTCTCGATCGCGACGAGCAGCGCGCTGCAGCGGGCCCGCGAGGCCGTGCTCGGCCTCGTCGACGGGCTCGCGGCCGGCGGGGCCGGCGGCGGCGCGGTCGAGATCGCCCTCGTCACCTACGCCGACGGCGCCCACGTCGCGGTCCCGTTGGGCCAAGACGGCGACGCGATCCGACAGGCGCTGTCGCGGATCGCCCCGGACGGCGACAGCCGGATGGCCGCCGGGCTGGGCGTCGCCCAGGCCGAGCTCACGGGGCCGCGCGGCGATCCCACCGCGCGCCAGAGCGTGGTGGTGGTCACCGACGGCGTGCTGAAGGACGACCCGGCGCCCGCGGCGGCGGCGCTCCGATCGGCCGGGATCGACCTTCACGCCTGGGTGTTCGTCAACCCCGACTGGCAGGCGGGCTACCACGTCGCGCTGCGGTCGCTGGTCGAGGCGGACGACCGGCTGTGGTTCGGCCTGGACGCGCCGGCGGCGCGCCGGCTGGCCGACGGCCTGGCCGGTTACCGGCCGGAGCCCGGGCTGTTCACGACGGCGACCGTGACCGATCGCATCCCCGCCAACATGCGCTACGTGGCCGGCTCGGCCGTGCCGCCGGCCGAGTACGACGCCGCCAGCCACACACTGACGTGGGCGCTGGCGCCGGTCGCGGCGGCGGACGGCATCCGGCTGGCCTACCGGCTTGTGCCCACGGCCGTCGGCACGTGGCCGACCAACGTCTGGGCCGCCGCCGCCTACCGCGACGCGCGCGGCCGGCAAGGCGAGCTGCGCTTCCCGGTCCCGGAGGTCGAGGTCTTCGCGCCGGCCGGGCGGGTCTTCCTGCCGCTTGCCCAGCACCAGGCTTGCCTGGCACCTGAACGCCCGCTGGACGTCGTGCTGGTCATGGACACCTCGAGCAGCATGGCCGAGCCGGATGCCGGCGGCGGGCACACCAAGCTCGCGGCAGCTCGCGCGGCCGCCGGGGGGCTGGCGCGGCGGCTGGAGCGGCCGGACGACCGGGCTGGCGTGGTCGCGTTCGACGCGGCGGCCCGGCGCGTCATCGGGCTGACCGCCGACCGTGCGGCGGTGGCGGAGGCGCTGGCCGGGCTGGCCACGGCCGCGGGCACCCGGATCGACCTCGGGCTGGCCGAGGCCGAGGCGATGCTGCGCGGCGCCGGCCGCCCGCACGCCCTGCCGGTGGCCATCGTGCTGACCGACGGGCTGCAGGGCCCGACGGGCGGGGCCGATGCCGGAGTGCTGCGCGCCGCGGGCGCGCTCAAGGCCGCCGGCGCGCGGGTCTACGCCGTGGGCTTGGGCGATGCGATCGACCGCGCGCTGCTGCGCGCCGTGGCGTCGAGCCCGGACCGCTACTACGAGTCGCCGGCGGCCGCCGACCTCGACGCGATCTACCGCCAGATCTCGGCGCGGCTGAGCTGCGAGGCCCGGCCGTGATCGACGCCCGCCCCGGACCGCGCCGGCATGCGGCGGCCTGGCTCGGGGCGATCGCGCTTGGGGGCGTGCTGGCCGGCGCGGGCCGGACGGTGCCCGCCGGGGCGGCGACCGCGGCGCGGGTCGCCGCCCAGCCGGCGGCACCCATGACCTATGCCCTCGCCGACACGTGGCACGACGTCCCGTGGGCGGCGACCCCGGGCCGGTACCGGCGGGTGCGCGATCTCAGCTCGGCGCCGGACGGCACGCTGTACGTCGTCGACAGCCGCGACATCGGCTTCGTCCACATCCTGGCGCCGGACGGCATGCCCCGGGCGATCATCGCGGCCGACGCGATCGCCGTCGGCGCGAGCGACGACGCGTGGCTGCCGTGCCGGGTGGACGTCGGTGCGGGTGGGCAGGTGTACGTGCTCAGCAAGGCGGCGTCATGCACCTCCACCCACGCGCGGCTCGACCGCCTGGCGCCGGACGGCGCCTGGGTCGAGGAGATCCCGATCGGCGGCGACAACAACGGCTACAACGATGTGGCGGCCCACGCCGGCCGACTCTACCTCAGCCGGTTCGGTGTCACCGAAGGGCGCGGGCTGGGCCAGGTCGACGTGATCGGCCCCGGCGGCGAGGTCGACGAGGTGCTGAGCCCGCCGGAGCTCGGCTTGGCGGTCGCCGTGGACGTCGCCGCCGACGGCACGCTGTACGTGATCAGCCGGGTCGAGGACTTCGACACCGCCCCGCCGCCACCAGGCCCCCAGCCGACGGCCGAGCCGTCGCGGGTCGACGCCCCGACGCAGGCCGGGGTGCCGGTCGACGGCGTGGTGGTCTTCGGCGCCGATCATCGGGTGCGCGCGACGCATACGTTCCTCACCGCCGACGACATGGACGTGGCCGTCGGCCCGGCCGGGGTGTTCGTGGCGCGGGGCACCGAGATCTTCCGGCTCGGCGAGCGATGGCCGCTTTACGCCGGACCCGCCGGCTACTGGGGCAGCATGGCGCTCGACGCCCCGGCGGACGGGCGGCTGCTCGGCGGCCTCAACCACTGCCACTTCCGGGGCCTCGTGGCAATCGCGGACCCGGCGGCGGAGCGTCCGGCGGCGCGCCTCTCGGGCGCGCTCGACCGGCCGGACCTCGAGGGGCCGGTCTACCCGGTCCGGCTGGCCGCGGGCGACGCGGTGGCGGTGCTCCAGGGCGGCTACGAAATGTGGGGCCGGCAGCCGGACCTGGAGTACAGCACGCTGTACGCCACCGAGCAGCCGCAGGTGGTCCAGCGTTGGCTGCGGGCCGGCGCGCCGCTGCCGGCCGGGCCGAGCGGCGAACCGGCCGGGGCCGGCGCGGACGGCCGGGGCCGGCTGCGGTCGCAGCTCGGCCTGTGCGGCGACGGCGCCAGCCTGGCGACGCGCGACGTCGCCATCGACGGCGGCACGGTCTACACCGTCGACGCCTTCAACACGCTGCTGGCCCGCCCCGACGACCTCCCGCCGGCGTGGTCCACCGTGCTCGACGCGGCGGTCGACGCCGATCCCCCCATGCGTGCCGTGGCGCTGTCCGCCGGCGGTGGACGGATCGTGGTGCTCGACGGGGCGGCCGGGCGGGTGGTCCAGGCGGACGACGCGGGCGCGGTCGTCGGTGTGTGGGACGCCAATCTCGGCACGGGCGGACTGCCGGTCGACATCGCCCTCGACGCCGCCGGCGGGCGGGTGTACGTGGCGGATGAAGGCGGCGCCCGGGTGGTCGTGCGCGGCCTGGACGGTCGGGATCGCGGGGCGTGGTCGCTGCCCGACGGCCCGGCGCGGATCGCGGCCGGGCCGGGCGGCGACGTGTTCGTGCTGGGTCGGGGCGGCTGGGGGCTCCGCTACAGCCCGGATGGGGCGCTGATCGCCGCGTGGCCGATGCCGCGCCGCGACGTCGACGCCCTCGACATCGCGGTGGACGCCGACGGCCGGGTGTACGTCAGCTACCTGCGGCGGCTGGGGCACGACGTGCCGCCGACCTGGCTCAGCTTCGGGGGCTTCGACATCCTCGAGGCCGGCGTCTGGGTCTTCGAGGCCGTGCCGGCCGCCCGCGCCGCCACGGCGGCCGGGGGGTGCGTGGCGCGCGGCGACAAGCGCGCCACGCCGGGGCGCCTGCCGCTCGGCGACACGGTGACGGTGACGCTCGCCATCGACGGCCTGTGCCCGGGGCGCGTCGACCCGCTGCAGCTCGTGGTGCTGCTCGACGTGTCGGGGTCGATGAACAAGGAAGGCGCGCTCGACCGCGCCAAGGCCGCCGCTCTGGATCTCCTGGGCGAGCTCGACCCGCGGGCGACCGAGGCGGCGCTCGTCGTGTTCGGCGATGGCGCCACGACGCTCGCGCCGCTGGCGCCCGGCACGCGCGACGTCGCGGCGCGGCTGTCGGCCGCCGCGGCCGGGGGCGACTCGCGCCTCGCGCCGGCGCTCGGCGCGGCGACGGCGATGCTCGCGGCCGCACCCGAACGACCCGGTGGGCGGCGGGCGGTGGTGATGGTGACCGACGGCGTGATCAAGGATGCCCCGCGTGCCGCGGCGGATCGGGCGCGGGCGGCCGGGATCGCGCTGTACGCGATCGTGGTCGACAACTCCGAGATCCAGGACCTGGGCGACGGGCCGCTCATCGACCTCGAGGACATGACCGGCGGCCCCGAGCACGTGCTCTTCGAGCCCGAGCCCGGCGCGATCGCGCGCTTCGCGCGGCGCATGGCGGGCCACCGGGCCGCGCCGGGGCTGTTCGAGACGCTCACGATCGACGACGCCATCCCGGCCAACATGGACTACGTGCCGGACTCGGCGCGCCCGGCGGCGGCCTACGACGGCGCGCGGCGGGTGCTGGCGTGGGAGCTGGCGGATATCGGCGGCGACCCCGCCGGCGTGCGCCTGACGTACCGCCTGCGCCCGCGGCAGACGGGCCGCTGGCCGACAAACGTCGAGGCGGTCGGCGTCTACCGCGACGCGCTGGGACAGGCCGGGCGCCTCGTGTTCCCGGTGCCGGAGGTCGAGGTGACGGCCCCGCCGGCGCGCCCGATCTTCCTGCCGCTCGGTGTCCGCCACGGCTGCGTGCGCCCGGGCCGGCCGGTGGACGCGCTCCTGGTCATCGACACGTCGAACAGCATGGCGGAGCTGGCGCCGGGCGGCGGGCGGACGAAGCTCGATGCGGCCCGGTCGGCCGCCACGGCGCTGGTCGACCTCTTGGACCCGGACGCGGACCGGGTGGCCGTGATCGCGTTCAACCGGTCGGCGACGGTGGTGCTGCCGCCGACGGCCGACGCGGCCGGCGTGCGCGCGGCGCTCGCACGCCTGACGGTGGATGCCGGGACGCGGATCGACCTCGGGCTGTCGGCGGCGGGGGACGTGCTGGCGACGGCCGGGCGTCCCGGGGCCCGGGCGGCGGTGATCCTGCTGACGGACGGGCTGCAGAGCACCGACGGCGTCCCGGAGGGCGCGGTCCTGGCGCAGGCGGATCGGCTGAAGGCGGCGGGGGCGTGGGTGCACGCCGTCGGCTTGGGCGAGGCCATCGACCAGCCGCTGCTCAGGGCCATCGCCGGCGACCCCGACCGCTTCCATGCGTCGCCAACGGCGAGCGACCTCGAGGCGATCTACCGGGGGATCTCGGAGCGGCTGGCGTGGGGCGGCGGGGGGACCCCGCCCCCCCCCCGCCCCGCCGCGCCCCCCCCCGGGCGTGGGCGGGGGCGGGCGCCGGAACAGCCAGACCGCCTCGAGGTCCTG
>CAYQBA010000253.1:0-5282 GCA_964415605.1 uncultured Anaerolineales bacterium
CCGCGCCGTCGGCCCCCGGCTCGCGGCGCCGGACGCGGACCCGGTGCACGCGCCGGCCGAGGAGGTCGATGACCTCGATGTCGGCGTCTTCGAACCGCACCCGGTCGCCGCGCTCGGGCACCCGCCCGAGCTGCGTCAGGACCAGCCCGGCCAGCGTGTTGACGTCGTCGGTCGGGAGGTGGATGCCGATCATCCGGTTGACGTCGTAGATGTTGAGCCCGGCGTTGAAGATCGCCTCGTCGTCGCTCACGCGCACCATGCGCGGCTCCTCGACGTCGTACTCGTCCTGGATCTCCCCCACGATCTCCTCGAGGAGATCCTCGATCGTCACCAGGCCCGCGGTGCCGCCATACTCGTCGACGACGATGGCCATGTGCACCTGGTGCGACTGCAGGTCGGCCAGCAGTGCGTCGACGGGCTTGGACTCCGGGACGAAGCGCGGCTCGCGCAGGAAGCCCGCGATGTCGGCCCCGAAGTCGCGGTTGCGCAAGGTCTTCAAGAGGTCCTTGGCGTACAGCAGCCCACGGATGTCGTCGATGGTCTCGCCGTAGACCGGGATGCGCGAGTGCCCCGCCCCGATGATCGTGTCGAGGGCCTCGTCGAGGGTGGCGGTGATCGGGATGGCCACGATGTCGATGCGCGGCACCATGATCTCGTGGGCCTGGGTCTCGCCGAGCTCCATGATGCCGACGATCATCTGTGCTTCCTCGGCTTCGATGGGGCCGTCCTCGTCGTCGACGTTGAGGAGCGTCCGGAGCTCGTCGTCGCGCAGGCTGCGGTGAGTCTCCGGCGGCTCGACGCCGAGCCGGCGCGCCAGCCCGGCCAGCGGCGCGACGACCCAGGCCGCCATGTCGATCGCCGGCGCCGCGACCAGCGCCGCCGTTTCGGGATGGCGCGCCGCCCACCCGCGGGGCAGGAGGTCCCCGGCGAGGGCCACCGCCAGGGTCAGCCCCCCGAGCAGGGCGATCGCCGGCGGGGCGGGCCAGCCGGCCCGGGCGATCGCGATCCCGCCGCCGGCACCGGCCAGCGCCAGCCCAGCCACCGCCAGCGCGCGAGCCGTCCACCACGCGCGATCGGGCTCGTCGATCAACCGCCGCACCGCCCCTCGGGCCCGCCCGGCCTGCTCCGACAGCCCGCGCAGCCGGACCCGGTTGGCCTCGTCGAGCGCGGTGTCGGTCGCCGCGCCCAGGGCGGCCAGCACGGCCCCGAGCCCGAGCGCGCCCCAGGCCAGCAGGGCCGGCAGGGCCGGGTCAGCCGTGTCCACGGCGTTGCCCCGGTTCGTCGGAGGCGGGGGGATCACGGTCCACCCGAGCGGGCTCGGCAGCGCGCCCGGGATCGCGGTCGCCGCCGGGCTCCGGCGCCCCGCCGCCCCGTGCCGTGCGCAGCGGCCGGGCCGGGACGCCGGCGACGGTGGCGCCCTCGGGCACGTCGCGGGTCACGACGCTGCCGGCGCCGGTGCGCGCGCCGTCCCCGACGACCACCGGCGCCACGAGCATGGTGTCGCTGCCGATGAAGGCGCCGCGCCCGATGACGGTCGGGTGCTTGGCGGCGCCGTCGAAGTTGCACGTGACCGTGCCGGCGCCGATGTTGGCGCCGGCGCCGACCTGGGCGTCGCCGAGGTACCCGAAGTGCCCCATGCGGGCGCCCGGGCCGAGCGTGGTGTTCTTGAGCTCCCCGAAGTTGCCGACGTGCGCGCCGGCCTCCAGCCGCGCCCCCGGCCGGAGGTGGGCGAACGGGCCGACGCCGCAGTCCTCGCCGACGGACGCGTGGTCCAGCACCGCGAACCGCACGTGCGCCCGATCGCCGATCGTGCTGTCAGCCACCCAGGCGTTCGGGCCGACGACGCAGTCGCGCCCGATGGCGGTGGCCCCGCGCAGGTGGGTTCCGGGCCAGACGACCGTGCCGGGGCCGATGACGACCTCGGCGTCGATCCACGTGTGGCCGGGGTCGACGAGCCGCACGCCGGCGGCCTGGTGCCGCGCGCGGATCGGGGCTTGGCGGGCATGTGCCGCCGCGTCGGGGGTGCTCTCTGGGCCGGCGGGCGCCGGTGCCGCCGCAGGGGCGGGGGGGCCGGCCAGCTCAGGCGTCCGGGTCTGCGGCGGCGACGCTCCCGGCGGCGCCGCGAGGCGTGCCGTGCGGCGCGCCTCGGCCGCATGGTAGCGCGCCCACTCCGCGTCGGTCTCGGGCTGGACCGGCGTGACGGCGATCGGCCGGTGGCGGTCGTCGAGGGCCACGAACGTCAGGAACGCCTCGGCCGACCGGCGTCGCTCGCCCGTGAGCGGGTGCTCGGCGTCCACCGTGACCTCGACCTCCATCGACGACCGCCAGGCGCGGTTGACGACGGCCCGCACCACGGCATACTCCCCGAGGTTGATCGGGGCCTTGAACTCGAGGGCGTCCATCGAGGCCGTCACGACGATCCGGCGGCAGTGCCGCTGGGCGGCCATGGCCGCCACCTGGTCGATGAACTGCATCACCCGCCCGCCGAAGATCGTCCCGTGCGGGTTCGTGTCGCCCGGGAACACGATGTTCACCGTCTCGGTGACCGACCCCGACGGCGGGCGGGGTTCCGGCGGCGCGTCGGCGTCGGCCGGGGTGTCAGGCTCCGACGACATGCTTGCTCCTGTCAGCGGTCTCTCGGGCAACATCTGCCCGCGGGGCGGAAAGAAGCAGGCGGCCGGGCGGGCCGCCTGCTTCCCTCCTCCTCCTTTGAAGGAATCGTGGTCGGCCCGGGCGGCTCAGTCCACCTCGAGGAACTCGCGCAGCCGGCTCGCGCGGCCCAGCAGGCGCAGCCGCTCCAGCGCCTCGGTCTCGATCTGGCGGATGCGCTCGCGGGTGACGCCGAACTTCTCGCCGACCTCCTTGAGCGTGTGCGTGCGGCCGTCGAGCAGCCCGAAGCGCAGCTCCAGCACCCGGGCCTCGCGCGGCGGGAGCGCCGTCAAGAGCGTCTCGACCTCGTCACACAGCAGCTCGTAGGCGGCGGCCTCGGGCGGCGCCGGGAACTCGTCGTCCTCGATGAAGTCGCCGAGCTCGGAGTCGCGGTCGTCGCCGACCGGCTTCTCGAGCGACAGCGGCGCGCGCGCGATGCGCATCATCCACTGGACTTTGGCGTTCGGCATGCCGAGCTCCACCGAGATCTCCTCGAGCGTCGGCTCGCGGCCGAGCACCTGCTCGAGGTGCCGGCTGACCTGGAAGAGGCGCCGGATCCGGTCGCTCATGTGCACCGGCACCCGGATGGTGCGTCCCTGGTCGGCGATGGCCCGCGTGATGGCCTGCCGCACCCACCACGTGGCGTACGTGCTGAACTTGTAGCCCCGACGCCAGTCGAACTTCTCGACGGCCTTCATCAGGCCGAGGTTGCCCTCCTGGATGAGGTCGAGGAACGGCACGCCCTGGTTCATGTACTTCTTGGCCATGGCGATCACCAGGCGGCTGTTGGCCTTGGTCAGGTGATGCCTGGCGGCCTCGCCGTCGGCGACGCTGGACATGACGTGGCCCAGCTCGCGCGGCGCCACGCCGAGCGACAGCGCGTGGCAGGCATCGCGCCCGCGCTCGATGCGCCGCGCCAGGTCGACCTCTTGCTCCGCCGTCAGGAGCGGGATGTTGCCGACCTCGCGCAGGTACAGGCTAACCGTGTCGTCGGACTCGATGCCGGTCAGGTCGAAGAAGTGATGCTGGAGGTGGATGGGGGGCTCGGCCGCCGTATCCAGCTCCACGCCGACGGCGTCCAGGGCGGCGACGAGGTCGGCCAGCGCCTCGGGCGCATCCTCGGCGTCGGGCCAGGCCGCCAGGAGATCGCGGCGCGTCACCTCTCCCCGGGTGCGCGCCACATCCAGCAAATGGGCCATCAAGCCTTCCGGGCACTCCTCCGGTGCTGCGTCCTCCTCCATGAACCTCAACACACGACTCCCCCTCGTGTGCGGCCGGCCCGTGCCGAGGGCCCGCGCCGCGTGGTCGATGGCGCGCCGATCCGCGGGCGCGACCAGCTATCGGTCAGGCAAACAAGCGCGGCGGCCAGCCTCGACGGGGCGGGCCGGCCGAGCGGTGATCAGGGATCCAGATAGGGTGAACAAGGTGAATAGGGTGAAGCGGACCCCGCGCGGCGCCGGCGCAGCAGGCGGCACCGAGGTCTGGCGATCGAAGGGTGGTGCGGGGGACACGAAGCGGGCATGCCATGGATTCGAATAGAATCACATAAGAAGTCTATCATATCCGGCGCCGGCTGTCAAGCACTCTTATGTAAACCGTATGACCCGATCATCGCCCTCGTCCCCGGAGGACCTCGACCGCCTGTTCGGCCCGCGCGGCACGCTCCAGCGCCACCTGGCGGGCTTCGAGCCGCGCCCCAGCCAGCGGCAGATGGCGGCTGCCGTGTGGCGGGCGCTCGACCAGACCGGGACGGCCCTCATCGAGGCGCCGACCGGCACCGGCAAGTCGCTGGCCTACCTCGTCCCGGTGCTCCTCAGCGGCCGGACGGTGGTCGTGGCCACGGCGAACAAGTCGCTGCAGCACCAGCTCTACACCAAGGACGTGCCGTTGGCCGCGCAGGCCATCGGGCGGCCGGTCGACGCGGTGGTCGTGAAGGGCCGGAGCAACTACGTCTGCAACTGGAAGTGGGACCGCGAGCTCCAGGCGCAGAGCCTGCTCGGCTCTCTCGACCCCGACGCCGACCAGGTGGGGGCCGTGCGCGCGTGGCTGGGCGCCACCGACACCGGCGACGTCGACGAGCTGCCGGTGCTGCTGGGCCCGGACCTGCGCCCGCGCGTCGTGAGCTTCGCGGACGACTGCCTGCACCAGGACTGCGCGTACGCCCTGGACGACTGCTGGGTGAACCGGATGCGCGACCGCGCCGCGGCGGCGGACGTGCTGATCACCAACCACCACCTCTTGCTCAGCGCGCTCCACCTCGAGTCGATGGGCGAGCGGATCCTGCCGCCGGCGCCGGTGTACGTCATCGACGAGGCCCACCACCTGGTCGACACCGCGACGGCGGTGCTCGAGGTCGAGCTGACCGACCACGCGATCGTCGCGCTCCTGGCGCGCAAGGTCTACCGGGACCACGTCGACGACGACGTGCTCGAGACGCTCAAGTTCGAGAGCCGGCTGGCCTTCGACGAGATCGCCCGGCTCCCCGCCGGCGACGGGCGGCCGGCGGGCGCGTTCCGGCTCACCGACGCGCTGCCCCGGCTGCGCGCGGTGGGCCTGCGCTTGAAGGAGGTCGCGCAGAAGCTCGACGACCGCAACCCCCACGCCGCGCGCGCGACGCCGGTGGGCCCCGCCTG
>CAYQBA010000254.1:0-5258 GCA_964415605.1 uncultured Anaerolineales bacterium
CGGCGGCCGCGCCGGCCCGGTCGGCGTCGAGCGCGCCGACGTGCGCCCCGTTCGCCTGCGTGTCGGACGCGCGTGCTTGCGCCGCTTCCCACTCATGCAGGAGATGGTCCGCCAGCGCCGTCACCGACGGCTGCTCGAAGATCTCGCGGGGGTAGAGCGTCAGGCCGAGGTCACGGTCCAGCCCGCGGACCAGCTCCATGACCATGATCGAGTCGAGGCCGAGCTCGAGAACCCCGCGATCGACGGGGAGTGCATCCGCGCTGGCGCGCAGGGCAACCGCGATTCGGGCGCGCAAGTCCTCGACCAGCCGGGCGGACCGCTCGGCGGCCGGCAGCGCGCGGAGCGCTTCCTCCAGCGGTCGCACCCGATCCGCGCCGGCAGCGACGATGGTCGTCGGCGCGCCGGCCGCGGCCAGGGCGTCTTGCCGCGCGGCGCCGGGCGGCTGCGTCGCCGGTGCCGCGCCGGTCTCGAACCAGTACCGCTGGCGCTGGAACGGGTAGGTCGGGAGGGCGACGCGGTGCGGCCACGGGTCGTCGAAGAGCGCCCGGGGATCGAGGCGTTCTCCGCCGACGTAGGCCCGCGCCAGGCGATCGAGGTCGCGGCCCACGCCACCAATCCCGGCGACGGGCGGCGCGGGTCGATCGCCGTGGGGAAGGGGGGGGACTGCCGCACCCGGCGATCGATCCACCGCGGCAGGCCCTCCTTGCTCGGTATACACGCCGGCGGCGACCTGCCCGGCGGCGAATGCCGTCAGCTTCGCGCGCAGGTCGTCGCGGTTGTCCGCCACGACCGCGATGCGCAGTGGGTGGTGCGCGCGGCCGACGAGGGCGCTGTAGCAGAGGTCCGCAAGCGACAGGTCGGCGCCGGACCGATCGCAATGCTCTGCATAGCGGGCGGCCAGGGCGCGCAGGGCATCGGGCGAACGGGCCGAGAGCGCGAGGATGCTCGCCTCCCCGACCGGGGCCGGCGCCCCGTTCGCCGCCGCAGCCGACCGTCCGCCGGGCATCGGCTCGACCCCCTGCGCCGGCACGGCGACGGGGCTGGGGGCTGCGCCAGCAGCGGCAGCCGAGAGCGGGGCCGACGCGACGACCACGTGGACGTTCGTGCCGCTGAAGCCGAAGGCGCTGACGCCCGCAATCCGCCGCCCGTCGCGGGCGGGCCAGGGCGTCGCGGCGGTGGGGACGCGCACCGGAAGCTCGTCCCAGTCGATATGCGGGTTGGGCGTCGTGAAGTGGAGGTGCGGCGGGACGATGCCGTGGTGGATGGCCAGGATGGCCTTGATCAGGCTGGCGATCCCGGCGGCCGCTTCGAGGTGGCCGATGTTGGTCTTGATCGAGCCGAGCAGCAGCGGCCGATCGGCCGGTCGATCCCGGCCCAGCACGGCCGCCAGGGCGCGGACCTCGATCGGGTCGCCCAGCGGCGTGCCGGTGCCGTGGGCTTCGAGGTAGTCGACGTCGGCCGGCTCGATGGCGGCATCCGCCAGCGCCGCCCGGATCGCGGCTTGCTGCGCCGGGCCGTTCGGCACGGTCAGCCCGCTGCTGCGGCCGTCGTGGCTCATCGCCGAGCCGTGGATGACGGCGAGCACGGTGTCGCCGTCGGCGACGGCGTCCGCCAGGCGCTTGAGGACGACCATGCCGCAGCCCTCGCCGCGGGCGTAGCCGTCGGCGGCGGCGTCGAACGTCTTGCAGCGGCTGTCGGGGGCCAGCGCGCCCATCTTGCAGAAGTAGACCTGATACTCCGGCACCAGGATCACGTTGACGCCGCCGGCCAGCGCGAGGTCGCTCTCGCCCCGGCGCAGGCTCTGGCAGGCCAGGTGCACGGCGGCCAACGAGGACGAGCAAGCGGTGTCGATGGTCGCGTTCGGTCCCTTCAGGTCGAGCGCGAACGAGACCCGCCCGGCGGCGACCGACGCCATCGTGCCCGTCCCCTTGTAGGCGTCGATGTGGGTCGTGTCGCTGCGCCGCGCCTGCGCCTGGGCGTAGTCGTTCGAGCCCAGGCCGACGAACACCCCGGTCCGGCTGCCCATCAGGCGATCCGCCGCGATCCCCGCGTCCTCCAGCGCCTCCCAGCTCACCTCCAGCAGCAGGCGCTGCTGCGGATCCATGCTCATGGCCTCGCGGGCCGAGATGCCGAAGAACGGGGCGTCGAACGCGTCGACGCCGTCGATGAAACCGCCGCCGCGCGTGTACATCCGGCCCGGCGCCTCGGGATCGGGATCGAAGTAGGCGTCGACGTCCCAGCGATCCGCCGGCACGTCGGCGATCGCGTCCACGCCGCGCTCCAGCACCCGCCACAGCGCCGCCGGGCCGTTGGCGCCGCCCGGGAAGCGGCAGCCGGTGCCGACCACGGCGATCGGGCCGCTCCGGGCGGCCTCGGCGGCCGCCAGCCGCGCGCGCAGGTCCTTGATCGCGACGAGCGCGCGCTTCAGCGGCGAAAGCTCGTCGCCGGACGCAGCGGCGCCGCTCGCAACGACACCGCTCACGGCACCGGCCGCGACTTCGCCGGGCACGGCTTCACCGGGCACGGCATCACCGAGATGGTCGGCCATCACGGCGCTCTCGTCGATGCCGCCGCGGGGCGGCCTGGGCCGTCGATCATGCGTAGCCCGCCCGATCGAGCTCTTCGAGGAGCGACGCCTCCGCCTCGGCTTCGGTGAGGTCGGCGACCGCGGCGGCGATGCCGGTCGGGTCGACGGCGTCGATGGCGTCGGCGATCCCGCCATCGATCCCGTCGACGACCCCCGCGGCGTGGCCGTTGCGCGGTCCGGATCCCGGCCCGGGCTGGCCCGGCGCGCCGAGCGCGAAGGCCTCGACGGCGAGGAACTCGGCCAGGGCCGTGATGGTCGGGTATTCGAAGGCCAGCGTCGACGGCAGCTTGTGGCCCAGGCTGCGCTGCAGGCGGTTGCTCAGCTCGACCGCGGTCAGCGAGTCCATGCCCATGTCCGACAATCCCTGCTGCGGGTCGAGCGGCTGCGACGGGTCGAGCGCCAGCACGCTCGCGATCTGCCCCTTGAGGTGGGCCAGCAGGAGCGTGTAGCGGTCGCCCGGCGCCGCGGCCTCGATGGCGGACCGGATGGCGGGCTTGGTCGCGGCGACGGCATCGGCGGATCGTCCCGCCGGCTGCGCCGGGTGTACCAGCTCGCGGAGCATCGGCGGCACGCGGACTGGCGCGCCCGGCCGCCCCGGCGCCTCCCAGCGAATCGGCAGGACGGCGGCCTGGGTGGCGTCTTCGGCGATCAGGCGTTCGAGGAGGGCGACGCCCTCGTCGGGCGGGATCAGGCGCATGCCCTGCTGGCGCCACCGCTCGCGGTCGCGCGCGTCCAGAGCCGCCGCCATGCCGACGTCGGCCCACGGCCCCCAGTTCACGCTGAGCGCCGTCCGGCCGGTGCCCCGCCGGTGGTGCGCCAAGGCGTCGAGGAACGCGTTGGCCGCAGCGTAGTTGCTCTGCCCGGCCGAGCCCATGACGGCGCCGCCGGTCGAGAAGAGCACGAAGAAGTCCAGCGGCAGCCCGAGCGACCGGGCGTGCAGGTTCCACGCGCCGTCCACCTTGGGCGCCATCACCGTCTCGAAGCGCGGCCAGGACTGCAGGCCGAGCAGCCCGTCGTCGATCACGCCGGCGGCATGGATCACGCCGCGCAGCGGCGGCATCGTCGAGGCGATCCGATCGAAGACGCGATCGACGTCCGCGCCGATCGCGACATCCCCCGTCGCGACGACAACCTCGACATCCCGGCCGGCCAGCGCGTCGATCGCCGCCCGCGCCGCGTCGGACGGTTCGCGCCGGCCCATGAGGACGACGTGGCGCGCCCCGCGGTCGGCCAGCCAGCCGGCCACCTTCAGGCCGAGCCCGCCCAGGCCGCCGGTGACGAGGTAGGTGGCCTCGGGGCGGATGACGGCGCCGGGATCCGCCCCCGCCACGCCCGACTCGCCCGTCGCGACAGCCGCCTGCCCGTCAGCCGTTGCCTCCACCGCCGCGTGCGTCAGCACCAGCTTGCCGATGTGCTTGGCCTGGGCCATGAAGCGGAACGCCGCCGCCGCGTCCTCGATGGGGAACGTCCGAAGCGGCAGCGGCTCGAGCGTCCCGGCCTCGAACGACGCGATCAGCCGGCGCATCATGCCGCGCACCAGCTCGGGGTCGACGTGCAGCACCGTGGCCAGGTCGTACAGGTGGTAGCGCAGCGTCGGGTTGAGCGCGGCGACCTGTTCCGTGGTCCACACCCCGCGCTTGCCGATCTCCAGGAAGCGGCCGCCGTCGGCCAGCACGCCCAGGCTCTTCGGGATGAACTCGTCGGCCAGCGCGTTGAGGACGATCGTGACGCCTTTCCCATCGGTCAGGCGCATGACCTCGTCGGCGAAGTCGAGCGTGCGCGAGCTCATGACGTGCTGGACGCCCTGGGACCGCAGGAAGGCCCGCTTCTCCTCGCTGCCGGCCGTGCCGTAGACCTCGGCCCCGGCTTGCCGGGCGATCTGGACCGCCGCCAGGCCGACACCGCCGGCCGCGGCGTGGACGAGGACGCGGTCGCCCGGCACGATGCCGGCCAGCTCGTGCAGCCCGTACCACGCGGTGAGGAAGTTGATGGGGATGGTGGCCGCCTCGTTCAGGCCGAGGTTGCGCGGCGTGCGGAACGCCAGGGTGGCGGGCACGGTCACGTGCGACGCGAACGACCCGGCGGCCAGGGCGATCACCTCGTCGCCCACGGCGAGGTCGTCGACGCCCGGCCCCAGCGCGGCGACGACGCCGGTGCACTCGCCCCCCAGCGGCCCCGGATCGCCGGGGTACATGCCCAGCGCGTTGAGGACGTCGCGGAAGTTGAGCCCCGTGGCGCGGACGGCGACCTCGACCTCGCCCGCGCCGGGCGGGCGCCGATCGACGGGCTCCAGGGCGAGGTTGTCGAGCACGCCGCGCTCGGCGATGGCCAGGATGTACGGGCCCCGCGGCCGCTCCCCCGTGGTCGGCGGGGTGCGGTGGCGCACCAGCCGCGGCACGTGCCGCACGCCGCCCCGGAAGGCCGCCTGGTCCTCGTCGTCGGCGGCGCCGATCGCGTCGTGAAGGTGCGCCGCGCACGACGCGGCATCGTCGGCGGAGTCCAGGTCGACGCAGGCGCAGCGCAGCTCGGAATGCTCGTGCATGAGCGTCCGCCCGAACCCCCACAGCGTCGCCTGCGCCGGCGCCGCCACGGCACCGCCGCCGGCCGGCTGGGCCCCGCGCGTGACCAGCCACAGCCGCGTGGCAGGCGCCGACGCGGTCGACGCGCCGCC
>CAYQBA010000255.1:0-5257 GCA_964415605.1 uncultured Anaerolineales bacterium
CGGCGGCGACGGCCACCGGCGGCGGCCTGGGGATCGCGGGGTTCGCGGGGGCCGGGGGCTTGCCAAGCGGCGGGATTGAGGCCGGGGCGGCGGTCACGGGCACCGTGCGGGCGGCCGGCGCCAAGCGCCCGTGCGCCGAGCGCGTGCCCGGCGCGGTCTCGGCCGCGGCGGCCAAGGACCTCGTCGACACGTTCCAGGCGGTGGCGTTCGACGTCGTCCGCACCAAGGACACCGGCCGGGTGACCTTCCTCAACAGCCACGATCCCTACCAGGGGCACTTCTACGTGGCGATCTTCCCGACGGACTACGACAAGTACCCCGCGCCGCCGGCGATTCACTTCCGCGGCCAGTGCATCGTCGTGCAGGGGACCATCGAGCTGTACCGCGGCGCCCCGCAGATGGTGCTGCGCGGGCCGGAGGACGTGCGGATCGTCGATGACGCCGGCGCCCTTCCATGAGCGCTTCCGCCGCACGCGGATACGCTGCGCCGGCGGGCGCCCGCCGCCGCTCCCCATGCGCCTTGCCTGCTCCTGCCCGACATTCCGCGGCGGCTTCGCGCCGGCCGCGTCTCCGAGCACGCCTCGGGCGCCCGCCACGTACCCGGCGACGCGCGTCAAACGTCGATACTCCCGTGAACAGGGCCCGCGCCGCGGGTCCTTTGCCATCCGCGGCGGGACTGCCCGCGACGCACGGCCACGCCGGAGGACCGCCAGGTGCCATCGCCATCATCGCCTTCGCCGAAGCTGCTCGAGACCACCCTCGCCACCGAGTTCCGCCCCGGCACCAACCAGCGCTGGCAAGTCACCGGCGCCAACTGGGCGTTCCTCCTGCCGCGCCTCGATCTCGGCCGCATCCTGTGCATCGGGCATCCGACCGACGCGACGTTGGCGATGCTGCGGCGGGTCGGGCGGTCGGTGACGGTCGAGCCGACGCTCCATCCCGCCAGGTTGGCCGCCGCGGTCGACCCGCGGGCCGCGGGGTTGCCCACACCGGGCGAAGGCGGCTATGACCTGGTCGCGGTGGTCGACCCTGCCGCGGCGCGGGATGTGCTCGGCCGCGAGGGCGCGCTGGACCGCCTGGCCAGCCTGCTCGCACCCGGCGGGCGCACGTACCTCGATCTCGGTGTCTCGCCACGCGGCGGCGCGGCGCGACGCCTGCGGGCACTCGCCCGATCCGGCTGGGCCGGCGAGGCGCTCTGGCTGACGCCGCTCGTCGGCGAGATTCACACCGCGGTGCCGCTCGCCGACGCGGCCGTCATGGCCGACGCACGCCGCGAAGGGTGGTACAGCTTGTCCACGGCGGCGCTCAAGCGCACGCTCGCGGGACAGCTGCGCCGACGACGGGGCCGGCGCCGGGACCGGATGGCTGGGCTCGAGCGTGACATCGCCGGGCCAGACGCCGCCGATGACACCAGTCGCGTGCCCGAAGCCCTGGCAAGCGCGACCGACGCGCGGCCCGTGCCAGCTGCCGACGCGTCGGTGACCGCCCCCGCCGTCCCTGCCGTCGCCCCCGCCGGCGGCGTGCGCCAAGCCCGGCGGATCGCCGGCGCGATCGTCGCCCGCACGGTGGCCTGGGCGGAGCACGGGCTGACCCGCCGCGGCTGGCTGCCGTTGCGCACGGGCTTGCTCGTGGGTGCCGCCCAGGGCGCCCGCGGCGACGCCGGACCGGAGCGCGCGACCGCCGGCCCCCCCGCGTATCTCACCGATCTCGCCCGCGCCCACGGCCTCGACCTCGGCGGCTGGCGCTGGGCCCTGTCGGCCAAGGGCGAGTACGCCTCGCGCAAGGTGCTGTTCTTCCTCTACCCCCCGAACGGCGCCGCGCCGGAGATCATCGTCAAGCTGACCCGCGACCCTGCCATGAACCCACGGCTGGAGAACGAGCGGCGCGCCCTCGAGGCCTTGTGGGCGGCCGGCGTCGGCGACGCGGCGACGCTGCCCCGCGTGCGGTTCCAAGGCCATCACGGCGGGCTGGCGGTCGTCGGCGAGAGCGTGGTGCGCGGTCACCCGTTTCGCGCGCGGACGTCCTGGGCGGCGGACTGCCGGCACGCCAACGCGGCCGTCGACTGGCTGGTGGCGATGAGCGCCACGACCGCCGATGCCGCCGCCGTGTCGTCCGCCGAGGCCGCCGCGGTGCTGCGGGACCTCTACGCGCGGTTCACCGGCATCTACCGGTTGCCCGCTGCCGAGCGGGCGCGCCTCGAGGCCGAGATCGCCCGGGTTGGGGCGCACCCCGGCCCGTTCCCGGCGGTGTTCCAGCACGGCGATCCCGGCACGTGGAACCTCGTCGCCACCGCCGACGGCCGGACGGCGTTCCTAGACTGGGAGGCCGCCGAGGCGCGCGGCATGCCGCTGTGGGATGTCTTCTACTTTCTGCGCTCCTACGCGGTCGGCGCCGCGCGGGCGGGCGGCGAGGCCGACGTGCTGCGCGGCGTCGAGGCGCACTTCATCCGGGGATCGCACCTGACCGCCTGGCTTGCCGATGGCATCCGGCGCGCCCGTGACGCCGCCGGCGTGCCGGCCGAGCTCGTGCCGGCGCTCTTCCTCACCTGCTGGATGCACCGCGCGCTGAAGGAGGCCACCCGGCTCCCCGCCGCCAAGGTCGAGACCGGCCACTACGTCAGCTTGCTCCGGCTGTGCTTGGACCGCGCCGACGACGCCGGCCTGCGGCGGGTGCTGGGCGTGGAGGGCGCCGGACACGGCGCCCCCTGACGCCGTCCCGACAGCCGGCCGCCCCACGCCCGGCTGCTATACTTCCGCGCGTGACCGAGCTCCGCCCGCCCCCTCCCCCGACCGGTCGGCGGCCGCATCCCCCCTTCCGCGTGGCGTTCATGGGCACGCCCGACTTCGCCGTGCCGTCGCTGGCGCGGATGATCGCGGCGCACATCGTGGTCGGCGTGTTCACCCAGCCCGATCGCCCCGCCGGCCGCGGCCGCCGGCCGCACGCGTCGCCGGTCAAGCAGCTCGCCGAGCGCCACGCCATCCCGGTGTTCCAACCGGCGTCGTTGCGCCGCGAACCGGAGGCCGTCCAAGCCTTGGCAGATCTCGCCGCCGACGTGATGGTCGGCGCCGCCTTGGGCCTGCTCCTCCCGCCCGCCGTGCTCGCCGCCGCGCCCGGCGGCGCCGTCAACGTCCACGCCTCGCTCCTGCCGCGCTGGCGCGGCGCGGCGCCGATCCAGCACGCCATCCTGGCCGGCGACGCCGAGACCGGGGTCACCATCATGCGCATCGACGCCGGTCTCGATACCGGCCCGATGCTCGCGCGGGCCGCCCTGCCGCTCGCGCCGGACGCCACCGCCGGCGGCGTGAGCGCGGCGCTGGCCGAGCTCGGGGCCGACCTGCTCGCCGAGATCCTGCCGCGATGGCTCGCGGGCGACATCGCCGCCGAGCCACAGGACGACGCCGCGGCCACGCTGGCGCCGCGCCTGAGCCGCGCCGACGGGCGCATCGACTGGTCCGCGCCCGCGGACGCCATCGCGCGGCGCGTCCGGGCGTTTGATCCGTGGCCGGGGACGTTCACCGAATGGTCCGGCGAGGTGCTGAAGGTCCTGGCCGTCGAGATCGTCGCGGGGGACGCGGCCATCACGCGCCCGGGCGTCAGGCCGCGCGAGGCGGGGGAGGTGGTCGCGCCGGGCGGGCCGCCGACGGCCGATCCTGCGGCGGCGGGACAGCCCCTTCCCGGCCGCGTCGTCGGCACGGCGGACGGTCCCGTCGTCCTCACCGGCGCCGGCGCGCTGCGCCTGGTCCGAGTCCAGCCCGCCGGGCGGTCGGCCATGGACGGCGCGGCGTTCGCCCGCGGTCGCCCGGGGTTCGTCGGGGCGTTCCTCGGCCCCGCCGCGGTCGTCGAGGCGCCGACATGCTGACGGGACGCGGGCGGACCGAGGCCGCGCGGTTGCGCGCTCCGGGGCCTGGCGCGCTCCCGGTGCTCGCCCTGGCTGCGGCGCTGCTGGCCGGCCGGGGCCCGACACCGGGCCTCGGAGCACCCGCCCAGCCCGCAACGCCGCCGTTCCCGACGCTCCCGCCGACCATGCCGTTCCCGACGCTGCCGCCGAACATCCCCACGCCGGCGCCCCAGACGCCGACGCCGACGGCGCGGCCGGCCCAGTCGCCGACCCCGACGCGCGTGGCCACCCGCGAGCCGACGCCCACGCCCGCGCCGTCGCCGACCGTCACGCCCACGCCGTCGTTTGTGCTGACGTCGTGGGCGTTCCTGCCCTGCGCGATGGCCTTCGGCGGGATCGAGCCCGACCTCGATCGCGATGCCGATGCCCGGGAATGGCCATCCCGGGACGCCGCCCCGAGCGCAGCCCTCGACGGCCGATGAACAGCGCACCAGCGTTGCCCGAGCGGACCACCGCCGTGGCCATGACCGACCTGGGGCGTTGCGACTACGCCGCCGCCTGGGCCCTACAGCGTGCCCTCGTCGCGCGGCGCAAGGCAGGCCTGGACGAAGACCGGCTGCTCGTCGTCGAGCACCCGCCCGTCGTCACGCTCGGCCGGCGGGCGGATCCCGCCCACGTGCTGGCCGATCCGGCCTACCTTCGTTCCAGGGGGGTCGCGGTCCATGCCGTCGAGCGTGGCGGCGACGTCACCTACCATGGCCCGGGGCAGCTCGTCGCCTATCCCATCCTCGACTTGCGCGGCCATCGCAAGGACGTGCGGTGGTACAGCACGGCACTGTGCCGCGTGGCCATCGGCACGCTGGCGGCGTTCGGCGTCCAGGCGTATGCCCGCGACGGGCTCGAGACCGGGGTCTGGATCGACGATCCGGACGACCCGGCCGCGCCGCCGGCCAAGATCGCCCAGCTCGGCGTGCGCATCGAGCAGTGGGTCACCTACCACGGCCTGGCGCTCAACGTCGATCCCGACCTGTCGGCGTTCGGATGGATCGTCCCGTGCGGCCTGGCCGGCGTGCGGACCACCAGCCTGGCGGCGCGGTTGGGCCATCCCGTGAGCCTGGACGAGGTCAGGCCGGCGCTCGCCGCCGCGTTCGCCGGCGTCTTCGGCGTGACCCTGGTGCCCGCCGCCGTGCCCGATGCGCTCCGGCATCTCCTCGCCGACCGGTCCCCGGTCCCCGGCCTCGCCGCCGCGTCCGCATGAGCCGGCGCCTCGCCTTCGCCGTCGTCGGGCTGCTCGTCGCCGTGACCTACCTGGCGTGGGTCGGCGTGGTCGCCGCCTGGCTGGCGCTGGGCGCCAGCGTGCGCCTCGCGGCGCGCGACGCGCGGGAGACCGCCACGTCCGCCGCGGCGTCGGGGGCGACC
>CAYQBA010000256.1:0-5247 GCA_964415605.1 uncultured Anaerolineales bacterium
CGGGGTCGCCGCGGCCGCCGCGCTCGTCCGCTGGGCGATGGGCGGCTGGCCGGTGCGCTGGTTGAAGATCACCAGCCAGCCGGTGTCCAGGCCGAGCCCCGCCAGGTAGCCGTCGAGCTGGGCGAGCCCTTCCGGCAGCGGGTCCGGCTCGCCGTCGCGCCAGACCTTCAGCGCGAAGGCGAAGCGGTCCCCCCCCGTAGCTCAGGTAGAGGTCGATCCGCCCCATGCCGATGGCGTACTCGGGCACGATCACGCCGCCGGCGTTGGCCACGCGGTGCAGGAAGGCCAGCATCACCGTCTGCGGCGCCACATCGTGGTAGGGCGCGGCCTTGAGCAGCGGCTGGCCGTACTGCCGCCAGAAGGCGAGGAACGCGTCCAGCAGGCGGTCGACGTCGATCCGCCCCTCCGACGCCAGCCACGTCGGGCGGACCATCGCCAAGGACGCGATGGCCGAGCCCGCCAGGGCGCGGGGGACGATGGCGGCGTAGATCGGGTTGGCGATGACCAGCCCGCCGCCCGAGTCGTGCCGGCACAGCCCCAGGTCGACGACGTAGCGCCGATCGTCCTCGGGCACGTCGGGCAGCACCGTCCCGGCCAGCATCGGCTCGACGATGCGCCGCACGCGCGGCTCGCGCAGGCGCTCGGCCAGGCTGTCCAGGTGGGTGTCCTGGCGCTGGATCAACAGGTCCCGCGCCGCCTCGACATCCGCCGTCCCCACCGGCGTCGATCGGTCCCGCACCAGGACCTCCACCGCCTGCCGCGCCAGGGCGTTGACCAACCACGGCTGGCCTTGCGTCAGCTCGAAGGCGCGATCGACCGCGTCCGGCGTGAACAACTGGCCGGTGTCGTCGGTGTGCTGCTGAAACAGCGCGGCGACGTCGTCGCGCGTGAAGTCGGCAAGGGTCAGCGACTCGACCTTGACATTGAAGGGGCTGGCGGTGCCCAGGCGGCCCCCAGGGCCTTCGGCGACCTTGTAGTCGCGCACGTCGCGCAAGCCGACGAGCGCCAGCGACCACGGGAAGTGCGTCGGCCGGTTGCGGTAGCCGTCGCGGAGCTGTCGCAGGACCGAGATCAGCGCGTTGTCGGCCAGCGCGTCGATCTCGTCGAGGAACACGACCAGGGGGCGAGGGGCGGCCTTCGCCCAGGCTTCCAGCGCCGCGCCGACGGCCTCGCCGGCCCGCGCTTCCGGCCACGGGGGTGGCTGCAGATCGGGCGGCAATTGGGCCCGCGCGGCGGCACGCCAACGGCCGAGGATGGCGTTCTCGGCCGTGCCCGGATCGTCGGCGAACGGCGCCCCGACCTCCATCGACATCAGCACCGCCACGTACCGCCCCGATGCCGTCAACTCGGCCGCGAGCGCCAGGAGCGCCGTCGTCTTGCCGGTCTGCCGCGCGGCGTGCAGGACGAAGTACTTCTGCGCGTCGATCAGGGCCATGACCTCCGGCAGACGCGCCAACGGCGGCAGCATGTAGTCGTGCTCGGCGCGGCAAGGGCCGGCGGTGTTGAAGGAACGCGGCATGGGGCGGCAGGGCCTCCGGAGTGGGGCGCTGGTAGCGAAGCGCCGGTGTCGATGCGGATTGTATCATGGCGGCGCGGCGCGATGCGGCGCGGCACCGCTCCATGACAAAGGGGGCATCGCCCATGCCCCGCCAAGGACGGGGTGAAGCCGCTGGCTCGTCCCTACACCCCCGCACCCCCGTCACGCATCGCCCCGACGGCGTCACTGCGGCCGCCGCACTCGTCCGCTGGGCAATCGGCGGAGCTGTCGGGTGGGTCGGACTCCTTGTGCTGCTCGGGACTGTCTACTCGCCGATCCACCGAGGCCGGGGGGCCTTGCCGGACCCGGTGCGCTGGCGGGCGCGCATGACCGGTGCCAGCGCTTCCTCGGCCCGATGCGGGGCCTGCTGTTGCGGCGAGCCATCCACGTGGCCCATGCCCTGACGCGCGGCTGCCAGCGCTTGGCGACGGCAATCCTCAGCTACGGCGTGCCGGCGCTGGACCCCGTCAAGCTTGGCCTTGGCGCAGCACCGGGGGTGACATCGGGGCAGTTGCCTTGGCGTGGGCGATCCGCGGGCGACCGTCTGCCAACCCCGTTGCACAATGGTTCCTTGCCCGCTATGCTTCGCGTCGCTTGCCGGATCGCGATGGATGAAAGCTCGTCGGCGAGCAGGGATGGGTGCGGTGTCTGAAACGACGATTAGCCTGACCTTGCCTGAGGCAACCTATCGACGCTTGCAGCGTGCCGCCGCGATGACCTATCGCACGCCCGATGACGTGCTGGTCGCGACTCTGGACGCCGCCCTGCCTGCGCCCGACGACCTGCCGGACGAGCTCGCCGACGAGCTGGCCGCCTTGCACCTGATGTCGGATGACGCCCTGCTGGCGGCCGTTCACCCGTCGATGTCGCCGGCGGAAGTGGAGCGCCTCGCCCAGATCGACGCCCTGACCGGTGAACGCCCGCTGACCGTGGCGGAAGCCGCCGAGCAGGCAGCGTTGCTTGCGGCTTACCACCGATCCGTGCTGCGCCGGGCGCAGGCGGCGGCGATCTTGGCGCAGCGTGGGCACGACGCCGAGTTGGTACTACGGCAGACGGCGCCGTCTGAATGACACATCGGCCCGTTTCGCGGGCGCTCCGTGCTGCTGTTCGCGAGCGGGCCGACGGCGTGTGCGAATACTGCCGTGCACCGGAGTGGATCATCGGCCAGTCCTTCGAGGTCGATCACATCGTTCCGCGCGCCAAGGACGGAACCGACGACCTCGCCAATCTGTGCTGGGCCTGTCCGGGATGCAACGCATCGAAACAAGCGCGCACCCACCATCAAGATCCCATCGACGCAGCCACGGTCCGCTTGTTCGATCCCCGGCGCGACGTCTGGTGGGAGCACTTCCGGTGGGAGGACTCCGGCACCGAAGTCGCCGGCATCTCCGCCATCGGGCGGGCGACCGTTGACGCCCTTCGGCTCAACAACAACCTGATCACCTCGGCGCGATCACTCTGGCGAGCGATCGGCTGGCAACCTGACCCATAGCCGTCTTGCCCCACGCGCATGCCCTTCACGGCGCCTCCGGGAACCGCCGCTTGCCGATCCTCCGCCGCCCTGGACTCCGTGCTCGTCATCGCCGTTCCGTAATCGGCGCACCGGCTCGCGGGGCGGGTCGATGTCGACCCGCCCCGCCCCACTTCATCGCCCCAACATCCGACCGACCGACGCCTCAGCCCGATGCCGGGCGCCGTCAACCGTCAATCGCTGCCGACAATGGCTACCCAGTCGTCCATGACGCTGATGCTGCAGCCGAACCTGACGTGGCCGTTGCCGAGTCCGAGCGCTGTGATGATCTGCCGGCACGAGCATCCGCCCGTGGCCGTGGTGTCGTAGCTGCGAGTCGGGCCGCGGCCGTTGGGCAGCCGGGTGTCGAACACGCGATCGCCGTCGACCAGCGCCCAGCGGTTCGTGCCGAGGCCGTCCGTCGGCACATCCTCCGGGATGACCGTACCGGCGCACCGGTCGTCGGCGTCGTCGACGCCGTCGTCGTCCGCGTCTAGGTCTGCCGGCGGCAGCGGCTGCCAGTTGGGGACGTAATCCACTCCCGAGTGGGTGGTGAGCTGGGTCGGATTGCTGCCGTCGGCGTCGACCACGTAGACGTCGTTGCCGAAGCTCAGCTGGCTCTGGAAGACGAGCTTGGTGCCGTCAGGCGACCATCTCGGCACGGCAGCGCCGCCCGGCGTCGTGTTGCTGGTGAGCTGCGTCATGCCGGTGCCGTCGGCGTTCATCGCATGGATCTCGAACTGGCCACTACTGTTGCTTGAGAACGCGATCATGGTGCCGTCGGGCGACCAGTCAGGGTGGTGCTCCTCTGCGAAAGTAGTGGTGATCCGGGCCGGATTCGCGCCGTCCGCGTCCATCACATAGATCTCGAACTGGCCGTCTCGATCGGTCTGGAACGCGATCTTGGTGCCGTCGGGCGACCACGTGGGGGCCACGTCGGTCGCCGGATGGCTGGTGAGCCGGATCGGATTGGTGCCGTCGGCGTTCATCGTGTAGATCTCGTAGACGCCATCGCGGGTGCTCTGGAACGCGATCTTGGTGCCGTCGGGCGACCAGACAGGCCAACTGTCCTCCCCCGCGCTGTTGGTGAGCCGGACCGGGCTGCTGCCGTCGGCGTTCATCGCGTAGATCTCGTCGTTGCCGTCGCGGTCGCTGCTGAAGGCGATCTTGCCGTTCGTTCCCGGGAAGGCGGCATCGGTGACGGTGGCCGGTGTCAGCCAGAGGCCAGCAGCGAAAAGCACCATCACACTCGCGATCAGGGTGGGTCGGAAGTCCGGCCGGAAGAGGTTGGTGGTCACGTATCGTCTCCCTATGGTTGTGTGCACTGAGTTGAAATCGACAAGGCAACATGTGGGGGCCGACGAGCCCCCTGCGTACACCGCGCCGGGCCCGCGCACGCCTACCGCGTCTCGATCGCGATCCAGTCCAACCTCAGATCGACCTCGGCCGGGTCGGTGGGCACGGTATCGCCTTCGAACCAGCACCGGCGCAGGTTGATGGTGAACCCCGACGCCGTCTTGCCCCCGGCGACGGCGAAGCGGCACGCGTCGTCGGTCGCGAACGGCCGGCCCCAATCGTGGGGCGACAGCACCACGTGATAGCCCGCGTTGGGCATGGGCTGGGCGAAGCTGATGGAGGTGCCGTTGAAGCCGGCCGGGATCATCGCCGGGCCGGATCGGACCTCCAGGCCCGCGGCCGAGCGCGACGCCGGCGCCAGCAGCGGCGACCCGCCTGGCCCGGACCGCACTTCCTGCTCGTGGCGGCGGCAGCCCTCGCTCACGGGCACCAGTCGCAGGCGCCCGTCGGCGACACCCGCGCACAGCATCGATGCCTCGAAGGTCGCGGTCCCCGCCCGTGCCGGCCGCCCGCCGGCCGACCAGAGCGACGACTCCAGCGCCGGCAGCACCGCCGGGTGGAGCAGGCCGAGGAACACCGCCAGCCCGACAATGGCCCGTGCCGAGCTCAGTCCGAGCAGGGCACGCCCGGGCGCGCCCGCCGCCGCCATCCGCCGCCCCGCCACGTCCAGGCCGATCCACGCCGCGCCGCTCACCGCCAGCAGCACCACGGCCGCCACCGGGAATGCCCCGGGCGAGGCAACGCCCGCCGGCCTCGTCTGCGCGCCAAGCCAGCCGAGGGCCGCCAGCGCGCCCGCCACGCCCGCCCAGCGCCAGGCGCGAGCGCGTCGTACCTGCGCCCGCGC
>CAYQBA010000257.1:0-5228 GCA_964415605.1 uncultured Anaerolineales bacterium
GTGATGGCCTCGTCGTAGGCGTTGGTGTGCAGGCTGTTGCAGTTGTCGTAGATGGCCAGGAGCGCCTGGAGCGTCGTACGGATGTCGTTGAACGCGATCTCCTGGGCGTGCAGGCTGCGGCCGCTGGTCTGCACGTGGTACTTCAGCATCTGGCTGCGCGCCCGCCCGCCGTAGAGGTCGCGCAGCGCCACGGCCCAGATGCGCCGCGCCACGCGCCCGATGACGGCGTACTCGGGGTCCATGCCGTTGCTGAAGAAGAAGCTGAGGTTGGGCGCGAAGGCGTCGATCGGCATCCCGCGCGCGAGGTAGTACTCGACGAACGTGAAGCCGTTGGCCAGGGTGAACGCGAGCTGGCTGATCGGGTTGGCGCCGGCCTCGGCGATGTGGTAGCCGCTGATCGACACGGAGTAGAAGTTGCGGACGTCGTGGTCGATGAACCACTGCTGGACGTCGCCCATCAGCTTGAGGCTGAACTCGGTGCTGAAGATGCACGTGTTTTGGCCCTGGTCCTCCTTGAGGATGTCGGCCTGCACGGTTCCGCGCACGGTGCTGACGGTGGCGGCGGCGATCTCGGCGTGCTCGGCGTCGGTCACCAGCGCCCGGAGCTGCTCGAACGAGTACCCGCCGCCGCCCGGCTGGAGGCAGTCGGCCTCGGAGATGTCGATCTTGCCGGCCGCCCGGAGGTGCTTGCGCAGGCTCTGGCGGATGGCGGCGTTCATGTAGAACGCGAGGATCGTCGGCGCCGGCCCGTTGATGGTCATGCTGACCGACGTGCGCGGGTCGGTCAGGTCGAAGCCGGCGTACAGCGCCTCCATGTCCTCGACCGTGGCGATCGAGACGCCGGAGTTGCCGACCTTGCCCCAGATGTCGGGCCGGCGGTCGGGGTCCTCGCCGTAGAGCGTCACGCTGTCGAAGGCGGTCGACAGGCGCTTGGCGTCGGAATGGCGGCTGAGGTAGTGGAAGCGCTTGTTGGTGCGCCACGGGCCGCCCTCGCCGGCGAACATGCGCGTGGGGTCCTCGCCGGTGCGCTTGAACGGGAACACGCCGGCGATGTACGGGAAGTCGCCGGGCACGTTCTCGAGGAGCTGCCAGCGCAGGACGTTGCCCCAGTCGTCGAAGTGCGGCAGGGCGACCTTGGGGATGCGCTGGTGCGACAGGCTCTCGGTGTAGTTCTCGACCTCGATGGTCCGGCCGCGCACGGTGTAGCGGTTGGTCTGGCCGGTGTAGCGCGCCCGGAGTTCGGGCCAGCGCTCGATGAGCGCCCGCGACGGCGGCTCGAGGCGCTCGAGCCCGGCGTTGTAGGCGGCCATGAGCGCCCGCGCGGGCTCGGCGGCGGCGGCCAGCGCCGCGGCGTCGAACGCGGCGGTGGCGTGGCCGACGTCGGCGCGCTCCGTGCCGCCGACGATGGCCAGGGCCTTCTTCAGCGCCCACAGCTCGGCGGCGATCTCGGCCTGGTCGGCGGCGTGGCGCTTGTAGGCGCGCACGGTGTTGGCGATGTCGGAGAGGTAGCGGGCGCGGCGCGGGGGGATGATGTAGGCGCGGTCGGGCAATCCGACGGGCAGCTCGGCGGTGAGGCGGCCGCGGAAGGCGCGGCCGGTCCGGGCGGCGAGCTGGTCGAGGAGGGCGACATAGACCTGGTTGCAGCCGCGGTCGTTGAACTGGCTGGCGATGCTGGCGTACACCGGCATGGCGTCCGGGCTCTCCGACCAGCGGTCGTGGGCGCGCTGGTAGGTCTTGCGGACGTCGCGCAGGGCGTCGTCGGCGCCGGCCTTGTCGAACTTGTTGATGACGACCATGTCGGCCAGGTCGATCATCTCGATCTTCTCGAGCTGGGTCTGGGCCCCGAACTCCGGGGTCATGACGTAGATCGACAGGTCGGCCAGGTCGACGATGGCGGCGTCGGCCTGCCCGATGCCGCTGGTCTCGGCGATGACGAGGTCGTAGCCGGCGGCCCGGCAGAGCGCGATGGCGTCGGGCAGGGCGTCGCTGACCTCGCTGCCGGAGCCGCGGGTGGCCAGGCTGCGCATGAACACGCGGCCGCTGCCCAGGGCGTTCATGCGGATGCGGTCGCCGAGGAGCGCGCCGCCGGTGCGCTTCTTGGTGGGGTCGACCGAGAGGACGGCGACGTGGGCCTCGGGGAAGTCCTCGATGAAGCGGCGGACGAGCTCGTCGGTGAACGAGCTCTTGCCGGCGCCGCCGGTGCCGGTGATGCCGACGACGGGCGCCGGCGCGCGGGCGATGGTGCGCCGGTCGCGGGCCGCGAGCATGACGAGGGACCAGCCGTGGGCGTCGACGGCGCCGGCGGCGGCGGCCTCGGCCTGGGTGATGCAGCGCGCCAGGAGCGGCCAGTCGCCGGGCGAGGCGGACACGCGCACGATGTCCTCGGGCCCGACAGTCCCGATCCAGCCGCGGTCGGTGTCGACGAATACGCGCGGCGCGGGGTCATCCGGCGCGGGGCGGGGCGGGGGGTGGCCGTTGCGGCCGTTGGCGCCGGCCGCGGGCGGCATCATCCGCGCGGGGCGGGGGCCGAGGGGGTCGAAGTCGCACTCGCGCAGGATGTCGTTGATCATCCCCTGCAGCCCGAGCCGGCGGCCGTCCTCGGGGTGGTAGACGCGGGTGACGCCGTACGCCTCGAGGTCGCGCTTCTCCTCGGGGATGATGGTCCCGCCGCCGCCGCCGAAGACCTTGATGTGCCCGCAGCCGGCCTCGCGCAGCAGGTCGACCATGTAGCGGAAGTACTCCATATGGCCGCCCTGATAGCTGCTGACGGCGATGCCCTGGGCGTCTTCCTGGATGGCGGCGTCGACGATGTCCTTGACGGACCGGTTGTGGCCGAGGTGGATGACCTCGGCGCCGGTGGCCTGAAGGATGCGCCGCATGATGTTGATGGCGGCGTCGTGTCCGTCGAACAGCGACGCGGCGGTGACGACGCGGACCTTGTGCACGGGCGCGTACGGCGCGGCCGGCGGGGGCGGCGTGTACGGCGCGGGCTCGGCGCCGGGCGCGGCGGCGTCGGGTGCGGTGGCCGGCGGCTTCGGGCCGGGCGGGTGCGTGGGCATCGGCGGTTCCTCCGGGCGGGCGGCTCAGGCTGCCGGCACATTATATCATGGGGCGGGATGTCGTCATCCTGGCCCCACAGGCTCGATGTCCAGAACGCGGCATTCCCGGCCATGTCGCTCGAACCTTCGGCGTGTTGCCCTCTTCGAACACCCCGACCGGGGTCGGTCGCTTGAGGCGAATCTCCACCGTGTTGCCTCGCCCCGCGTCGAAACGCATCGCCGTAGGCGAAAGTGCGCGCCGTCATGCCGCGTGCGGCCGCCTCCCATCACACAGCGGCGGTCCGGACGACAGGCACCCTCAACGGCGCCGGAGACCACGGGATGCTCGGCAGCGTCGACGCCTCGGCAGGCAACGACAGCCCGGACCCCGCCCGGATCAAGATCTGGGACAACGCCAACGGCAACGCGGTGGTCTGCGGCAGCCAGCTGGGGTCCGCCTGCTGCGCGGCTGGCCAACACCACGCCGACGACCACGCCGATCCCTGCACACCTGTGTCAGGCTCGGCGGGAGGTCTCGACCACCGCCCGCCCCGCCCAACGCTTACGCCAGCTCCAACCGGATCGGCTTGATCGCCACCTCCTCGTACAGGTTGCCGCTGCCGCCCGCGGCGAACGTCGGGAAGACGTAGCGCGTCGGGAAGCAGTCGTGGTACGTGAACGTCCGAATGGGCCTGTCCTTGGCGGCCTCGCGGACCGTGACAGACCGCCGCGCCGAACCGCCGCCGACCGTGTCGACGAACCACGCGCACATCTCCTTCCGGCCCGAGGTCAACGGGCCGCGCAGCGTCAGCGTGTCGATGTACTTGTGGCCGGGCGTGGTCGTGCGCGCTGCGCAGCCAAGCACCGGGTCCGGGTCGGCCAGCACCACCGCCCCGCCCGACAGGCTCTCCCAACCCCGATCGGCCTCCGGCGCCGCCGCGCCCGGCACGCCCGCGCCGGCCGGGTCGCCGACGACGATCTCGAAGCGTGGGTCCGGCGCCTTCGGCGCGTCGCCGTGGGCGAGCATCTCGACTCGCCCGATCCGCAGCACCAGCCGCTCGACCACGAACCTGTCGCCAGCCCCGATCTCGCCCGGCGCGTAGGCGGTGGGGAAGCAGTCGACCAGGTTGAAGGTCCGCGCCGGGCTGCCGTCGCGCTTGAGGCAGATCACCGAGATGCTCTTGCGGAGGTTGCGCCCGGACGCGCAGTCGCGCCACCACTGGCCCAGGCTCGTGTCGTCCCGCCTGTGCTTGTCGAGGCGGCAGCGAACGGTCACCTTGCCGAAGTGGGCGTCGCCGGGGCCGTAGGTCCGGTACTCGACGTCCAGGCCGGTCGTCGTCTCGCGCGCGTCGATGACGAGGTCGTCGATGGCCAGCGACTCGAGGTTGGCCGCGAACGGCGCCAGGGCGCCGTCGACGAGCACCCCGAAATCGAGGCGGGCGGCCGCGGCGCCGGCATGGTCGCCGCCGACGCCGAAGCGCCCGGCCTGCCGGTGATCGAGGGCTTTGACCGTGCCGTCGCCGGCGTGGCCGACCGCCACGGCCCCCGCGGCGGCCAGGCCCGCGTGCTTGAGGAACGCCCGGCGGGGAACGAGCAGGTCGGGCGAAGGCGGGTTGGCGTCCGTCATGGCAATCCTCCTGAAGGAGCCGATCCGACCGGAAGGGGATGCATCGCTGCGTCGATGGGTGGATGTACGGAGTGTGACGTCCCAGCCTCCAGCGGCGACACGGGGAGTTTGCAGGCGCTACAATGGCCTCGATCCAGCCGGCGCCCGACGACCGCCCGCGTCCGCCCGAATCGACCCATGTCCGAGATCACCCCCGCCGCCGCCCCGCCTCCGCGCTTCGCGCCCCCGAACGCCGACGCCGCCACCTGGCACGCCCGCCTCCCGCGCCGCATCGCGCGGTACGCGCGCCGCTGGTCGCTCGACGTCGCGCCGCCGTTCCCCGACTTGAGCTACGCCTACGTCGCCCCGGCCGCGCGCGCCGACGGGTCCGCTGCCGTCCTCAAGCTCGCCGTGCCCGACGCCGAGCTGACCAGCCAGGTCGCCGCGCTGCGCGCCTACGCCGGCCGCGGATCCGTCCGCCTGCTGCGCGCCGACGCCGCGCGCGGCGCGCTGCTCCTCGAGCGGCTCCGCCCCGGCACGCCGCTCACCGCGCTGGCCGCCGACGATCCCCTCGAAGCCACCCG
>CAYQBA010000258.1:0-5118 GCA_964415605.1 uncultured Anaerolineales bacterium
TGCTCACCTGAGTATTCTGGTCTCCCTTGACCCACGATGACGGCAGGCCGAGTTGGGTGACGATGGCTGATCACATGGCACATCATCACGCTATCTCACTTGGGCAATGCCGCGTGGTCCTCGGCCACCTCTGTCGCCGGGGCGATATATCAGGCAGTCAGGCGATGGCGGTCTTGACTTGATGACCGACTCCACGGGAGATCTTCTCCAGTGTACCGGTGCAATGTTCACTCAACTGTGTATCACGTCGTAGGCAGTCAAACCGATGACTCTTGCAGTGAAGGGAGACGAAGGTATGTCTGATCATGTTGGTACGGCTTTTCAGTCGCATCGTCAATGGCTGGTCGGGCAGCTTCGTTTCCGTTGGTCAGCCGGAGAGAAGGGGACTTGTCATGCCGTCGTCAGGTTCGAGGCCGTTCCATGATTTCCAGAGTGTACCACCGGGTAGTTGACCGGCTTGTAGCATATCTGTCTCCGTCGGGCCACGGACCGGAGAGTGTTGCTTCAGGGAATCCCGGCTTCGACGAAACCCAGTACTTGCTTGTCAACCCAGATGTTGAGGTCGCGGTTCGCGAGGGAGCCTTTGCGTCTGGCTGGGAACATTATCTGATCTATGGAAGAAATGAGGGACGACGCCTCCGCGACGACCCCGATGATGTCACCGAGGACGGCGGCCTCCCCATCCCTCCCGCTCGACTACGACGGCGCGTGCATGGGGCCGACGACACCGAGAGCTTCCTGCGAATCGGCCGGATCGTGGCCAGTGACATCGTGACGCTCGTCGGGGATAGCGTCAGCCAATCTCGACCACTCCGCATACTCGACTTTGGCTGTGGATGTGGCCGCGTCATGCGATTCCTGTACGACACCTTTCCGCATGCGGACTTCTCGGGCTCGGACATCGATCCGGAGGCCATCGCATGGTGCCAGTCAAACCTTCGTGGCACTTTCCATGTCAACGAACCCGCGCCACCCACGCGCTACCCAGATGGCTGTTTTCACCTGATCTACGCCATCTCGGTACTGACGCACTTGCCAGAGGACCTTGGTACGGCATGGATCGCCGAGCTGCATCGCATCACGGCTCCGGGCGGATGCGTGCTGCTAACTACGCACGGCGAGGAACATCTCGGCGACATCACCGCGGAGGAGCGCGCCCGCTTCTTGAGTCACGGTTTCCACTATGTTGCGCGGGGTACCACACCCGGACTACCGGACTTCTACCAGCAGGCCTTCCACACCGAGGCATACATCAGAGACCGATGGTCGCGCTGGTTCGAGATCCGTGCCGTCGTCAAGCGTGGGATCGCCGGCTATCAGGACGCGATCGTGTGTCGACGCCCGATGTGAGAGGCCGCGTTCCAGCTCCATCCAGCCTCAGTCCCGCTCCGCCCGTCCCACGCCCTCGATGGCGCCCGACGGCCGCACCGCCCCCTTGGGGAGCCCCAAGCAGCCGGCGAGCAGCTCGGCCGAACGCGGGTCGACGACGGCCAGCACCTCGTCGCCCACCTGCAGGACGGTCTCGGGCCGTGGCACGACGAGCGCCCCGTCGCGCAGGATGGCGGTGATCGCCGCGGTGTCGGGCAACGCCAGGTCGGCGATCGACGCGCCGGCGGCGCGCGCGCCCGGGGCGATCTTCTCCTCGACCAGCGAGTAGCGGCCGCGGTGCAGCTTGAGCAGCACCATCATGTCGCCCAGCGACATCTCCTCCTCGACCAGCTTGGCCAGGATGTCGGCCTGGTTGACGGCCACGTCGACATGGAACGTCGCGTCGAACAGCCACGCGTGGCGCGGGTTGTCGATGACGGCCAGGATGCGCGGCACCGCGAAGCGCCGACGGGCGTGGAAGCACAGGAACAGGTTCTCGGGGTCGTCCGGCATGCAGGCGATGAACACGTCGGCCGCGCGGATCCCGGCGTGCTCGATGACGTCGAGGTCGAGCGGGTGCCCCTCGACGATAGCCTCGGTCGGCAGCTCGCGGTGCAGGCGCGCCAGCACCTCGGGCCGGTGCTCGATGACCCGCGGGTCGTGCCCTTCGGCGACAAGCAGGTTGGCGAGGTGCGACGCGGTCCGGCCGCCCCCGGCGATGACGATGTGCATGTCAGGCCTCCCGTTCCGGCGTGGCGCCGACGCGCAGCGCCCGCGCGCCGTCCGGCGTGGCCGCGACGTGGAGCACGTCGCCGTCGGCAACGACCGTCGGGGCGTCGACCAACGTCGCCCGGCCGCCGCGCGTCAAGCTGACAGGGCGCCACTCCCCGGCGCCGGGCAGGTCGGCCACGGCGCGGCCGGCCCACGCGGGACCGATCGGGACCTCGTACACCTGGACCTCGCCGTTGCCGGCCGCGAACACGGCGTGCGTCTCGCCATCGAGGAGGTCCTGCATGCGCTGCGCCCCCCAGATCGACGAGCTGATGACCGGGAAGCCGAAGTCCTGCACCAGCGGGAGCCAGCGCGGGTTGTAGTTGCGGACCACGACGTGCGGCACGCCGTAGGCCGTGCGCGCCAGGTGGCCGACGAGCGCGTTGACGGCGTCGGAGCTCGTGACCGCCGCGACACCGGCGGCGCCGCGCATGCCGGCGCGCTCGAGGAGGCCCTTGTCGAGCACATCGCCCTCGATGGTCTTGCCGCGGAAGTCGCCGGGCAGGTTGGCGAAGGCGGCCGACGCGCGGTCGACGACGCTGACGTGGTGGCCGCGCTGGAAGAGCCCGTACGCCAGCTCGGCGCCGAGCCGGCCGCAGCCGATGACGAGCATCTGCTTCGCTTCGGCGGATGGGGTCATGGGATCACTCGACCTGGTAGGGCACGTCGGTGATGACGATGCCGGGCTTGAAGAGGAGCGCCACGCGCAGCATCCACGCGGTCTGGGTGTGCAGCAGGTTCTGCCACCACCGCCCGGGCACGAACTGCGGCACGACGATGGTGATGGTCTCGTTGGGCTGGCGGTGGCGCGCGATCTCCTCGACGTAGTCGAGCAGCGGCTCGACGAGCAGGCGGTAGGGCGACTCGACGATGACGAGGCGCACGCCGTCGCCCCAGGCGTCCCACTTGCGGCGCAGCCGGGCCGACTCGTCGTCGTCGAGCGACACGTGGACGGCGGTGACGTCGTGCGACAGGCTGCGCGCGTACTGCAGCGCCGCCAGGGTGCCGCGGTGGACGCCGCTGACGGCCACGATCACGCGCTGGCGGGCGATGCGCGGCGGCGCGCCGTAGCGGTCGAGCGACAGCCGGGCCGCGAGCTGGCGGTAGTGGCGGTGGATGGTGTAGAACACCGCGACGAGCGCGGGCAGGACGACGATGACGATCCACGCGCCGTCACGGAACTTGGTGGCGGCAAACATCAGCATGACCACCACCGTGCAGATGCCGCCGAGGCCGTTGACGATCATCTTGCGCCGCCACCCGGGCTCGAAGCGCAGGACCGACCCGCGCTCGCGGACCTCGACGCCGGGCGCGAGCCGCCCGATCTTGCGCCAGCGGCGCGCCATGCCGAGCTGCGAGAGCGAGAACGACATGAACACGCCGATCGCGTACAGCGGGATGAGGGCGCTGACGCTGGCCTGGAAGGCGATGATCAGCACGATGGCCAGGAGCGACAGCGTCAGGATGCCGCGGGAGTAGACCAGCCGGCTGCCACGGTAAGTGAGCTGGCGCGGCAGGAAGCCGTCGGCGGCGACGAGCGCTCCCAGACGGGGGAAGTCGGCGAACGCGGTGTTGGCGGCCATGACGAGGATCACGGTGGTCGCGCCTAGCGTGGCGAGCCACAGGGTGTTGCGCCCGCCGTAGACGACGCGGGCGAGCTGCGAGATCACCGTCTCGCCGGAGTCGGACGGCACGACCTGGGCATGCGTGGCGAGGAACGTGATGCCGAGGAACAAGGTGCCGAGGATCAGCGACATCCAGATCAAGGTGATGCCGGCGTTGCGGCTGCGCGGCTCGCGGAAGGCGGTGATGCCGTTCGAGATGGCCTCGACGCCCGTGAGGGCGGTGGTGCCGTTGGAGAAGGCGTGCAGGAGCAGGAACCAGCCCAGCCCGGCCACGGCGCCATGCGCCTCCATCGCCGGCGGGTCGATCACGACGCCCAGCGTCCCGGTGGCGTGGCGGTACAGCCCGACGCCGACGGTGACGAACATGGTGAACACGAAGAAGTAGGTCGGGATGGCGAAGGTGGCGCCGGACTCTTTCACGCCGCGCAGGTTGACCATCATGATGACGATGACGCAGCCGATGGCGATCGGCACGCGGTACGCGTCCAGGTGCGGCGCGGCGCTGACGATCTGGGCCACGCCGGAGGACACCGAGACCGACACGGTGAGGATGTAGTCGGTGAGGAGCGCGGCGCCGGCGGCCTGGGCCGGGAGCTCGCCGAGGTTGTCGCGCGCGACGATGTAGGCGCCGCCGCCGTTGGGATAGGCGTGGATGGTCTGCTCGTATGACAGCGTCACGACCGCCAGCAGGACGACGATGGCCATCGCGATCGGGAACGCGTAGCCGAAGGCCAGCGTCCCGGCGGCGGCCAGGACGAGCAGGATCTCCTGGGTGGCGTAGGCGGTCGACGACAGCGCGTCGGACGCGAAGACGGCCAGGCCGACGGCCTTGCCGATGGTCTGGTGGGGCGCGTCGGCGGTGGCCAGCGGCCGCCCGATGAGGTACGACCGCCACGACCGCCGCGGCGGCCGCACCTTGCGGCGGACCACAGTGGTGCCGCCGGACTCGGTCTCCGGGGTTTCCTCGATGATCATGGCGTGCAAACGCATGGAAGGGGTGCCGGGCAGGCACCCCTCGCGGTATCCTGGGACGGGTCCCCAGCATGGGACGGGTCCGACGCTCGTCTGGCCAAGATGAGCGGAATATTAGGGCGGGCCGGCGCTGGCTGCAAGGCGTGCGGGGGCCGGCGCATCCGCCGGGGGCGACGCCGGTGGACGGGGGCGGACGGTGGGTGGGTTTCTCGGCCGGGGGGCAAGCGTTGGCGGTGACAAGTCAAGGGCCTGGCGGCAGTGTCAAGTTGTCAGCGGGCGACTTTGGCCCCCCTAACCCCCCAATAATGGGGGGAACTCTCTTAGCAGCCTCATGCAAGATACCGGAAGACGTCATTTGGTCGATGGAATTCTGATGTCCATC
>CAYQBA010000259.1:0-5112 GCA_964415605.1 uncultured Anaerolineales bacterium
CGCCGACGCCTGCCAGCCCGCGCCCGGCGCCTTGCCGACCGGCCGCGCCGTCGCGTCGAGCTATCCCTCGGCACCGCGCTACACGCCCGCGGGCTTCGTCGCGACCGGCCAGCCCGCCGATCGCGTCCTCTCGGCCATCGGGTTCGACGACGCCGGCGGAGGCGGGATGTTCAACCACCCCGCCGGCATCGCCAGCGACGGCGAGCGACTCGTGCTGGCCGACCGGAACAACAACCGCGTGCTCGTCTGGACGACGCCGCCGACGGGCGACACGCCGGCGGACCTCGTCCTCGGCCAGCCCGACCTCACGCGGAACGCCCCGGGCGCCGGTCTCGACCAGATGAGCTGGCCGACGGCCGTCAGCGCCGCCGGCGGGCGCCTGGTGGTGGCCGACACCGAGAACCACCGGCTGCTCCTGTGGGACCGGTTCCCCACCCGCAGCGGGCAGCCCGCCGACCGCGCCATCGCGTACGCCGCGCTGTCGCGCGCGTCGGGCGGCGGCAACTACCTCTGGCCGTGGGGCGTGTGGACCGACGGCACGCGGCTCGCCGCGGTCAGCACGACGGCCACGCCGGCGCTGTTCATCTGGCACGCGTTCCCGGACCGCTCCGACGCCCTGCCCGACCTCGTGGTCCGCGATCCCCGCTTCGGCACGCCGCGCCACATCACGAGCGACGGCACGCGCCTCATGATCTGGGACCACAACGCCCGGTTCGGCGACCGGGTGGGGCGCGGCACGTTCGTGTGGCACGCCTGGCCGGCGACCGCCGACGCGGCAGCGAGCTTCCTGGCCGACTACCAGGCCGTCGGCGCCGTGACCGCAGCGGGCGGCGTGGTCGCCGCCGGGGACGGCATCATGGTGTGGCACGCGTTCCCGGCCACCGCCGCTGATCGCCCCGACCTGCAGGTCCGCGCCGCCCGGATCGGGAGCCAGGACGGCCTGGGCGTCGCGCTCGTCGGCGGTCGGGTCTACGCCCTCGACGGCAACGGCAACCGCATCGTCGGCTACCATGCCGTGCCGACGTCGCCGGACCAGGCGCCGGACTTCTACGTCGGCAGCGACGGCCTGTGCCACAACAGCCTCGACGCACGGTTCATCGTCACCAACCCCGTGCCCGCCACCGACGGCGACAGCCTGTTCGTGTCGTCGGACTTCGACCGCAAGCTGTACGTGTGGCGGTCCGTGCCCGACCGCGACGCGGCGTTCCCCGACTGGGTCTATGCCCTGCCGTTCCAGCCGTGGGACAACACGCTGGCGCGCGGGACCCTGGCGCTGGCCGGCGACCGCATGGCCATGGTCTGGTCGCGCCCCCCGACCGCGGGCGAGGCGCCCTCGGCCGTCTTCGACCGCCGCATCGGCGGCGTGGCGTTCGAGCGCCTGCGGGGCGTGGCGCTGGACGACCGCTACTTCTACCTCGCCGACGAGGTCGCCGGCAAGGTGTACGGCTGGCGCGGCGTCCCGGCGGCGACCGACGATCCAGCCTTCACGCTCGACGTCGGCCCGGCCATCGCGCGCATCGAGAGCGACGGGCGGTACCTGACGGTCGTGACCAATGCCACCGGGGGCGCGGGTCCCGTCCGGCTCTACGCCGTGGACCGCCTCGAGCACGGCGCGGACCCGATCACCGTGCGCGGGGGCGGGGCGTTTCGGTTCAACATGCCCGGCGGGGCGATGACGATCGGCGAACGGCTGCTGGTCGCCGACACAGGCTTCGGGCGCGTGCTGGGGTGGGACCGCGTGGCCGACGCGGCCGCGGGCGCGCCGCCGACCCTGATCCTCGGCGCGACGCGGCTGGACGACGTGACGCAGGAGATCGGCCGCGAAAAGCTGTTCTGGCCGGCGGCGCTGGCGTTCGACGGCCTGCGCCTGTGGGTCGGAGAGTTCAAGTTCTCGCAGCGGCTCCTGCGCTATGACGTGCCGCGCTCGGACGGGGGCGCCGCGTCGCCGACGCCGGCAACGACGCCGGCGGTCGAGCCGACGCCGACGCCGGCCGGCCCGGCGATCCCGACGCCAGGGGGCGCGCCAGCCCGACGCCTGTGCCTGCCGTGGGCCGGGAGCTGGCGTTGACAGTGGCGACGCGCGGAGGCCGCGCATCGCCGGTGGCGACCCCGGGCGGGCGGGGCCGGCGCGGATTGCGGCGCGAGCTCACGTGGCGCTACACGTGGGTGACGGTGGCGGCGCTGGTCGCGCTCGAGGTCTTCGCCTTGGGCGTGATCCAGGGCGCCACGCGCGGCACGACCTATCTGGCGCAGCCGTCAGGGCGGGCGCTCGAGGCGGTCCGCGCGGAGATCCGCGGGCGGCTGGACGGAGCGTCGCCGGGGGATCCGGCCGTGGGAGCGACCGGCGCTCCCGACGGCGGCGGCCCCCGCGCCGCCAGCCGCGGCGCGGCCGAACCGGCCGCCGACATCCAGGCCTGGCTGCAGACCGTCTCGCTGCCGGTCCTGGCCCTCGCCGACGCCACGGGGCGGCCGCAGATCCAGCTCTACGCCTTCCCGCGGCGCGACGTCCAGACGCTGTACGTGATCGACGCCGCGGCGCGGCTGCTGGCGGTGACCCCCGCGACCGGCGCGGCGCCGCTCGGGTCGCCGCTCGACCTGGCGGCCTTCCGCGTCCTCCCGCGCGACCTCATGCGCGAGCTCGGCCGGCTCACGACCGAGCAGCGCGTCGCGTCGCTCCTCAACGCGTCGCCCGAGACCCGCTTCGACCACGACCGGGCGCCCACGGTGTTCTGGTATCCCGATCCGGCCAACGGCCGGCTCACGCTCGTCACGCCGATCTTCGACGATGGCCGGGCGCTGCGCGGCGCGCTGCTGGTCGTCACGCGCGCCGCCGACACGGCGCCGGTGTCGGCGGGTCTGCTCGCGCTCTTCGGGGCGAGTCTGGTCGCGTTCACCCTGGCGGCGGGCGTGGTGGGCACGCTGGTCGGCGTGCCGGTGGCGCGGTCGGTCGCCGGCCGGCTCGAGCGGCTGGCGCGCGTCACCGGGGCCTGGAGCCACGGCGACTTCACGCAGGCCGCGGCGGATGCCGGGCCCGACGAGATCGGCGCGCTGGCGGCGCACCTGGACGGGCTCGGCGCCGACCTGCACCGGCTGGTGCGCACGCGCCAGCGGCTGGCGGCGTCCGAAGAGCGCAACCGGCTGGCGCGCGACCTGCACGACAGCGTGAAGCAGCAGGTGTTCGCCATCAGCCTGAACCTCGGCACGGCGCGCCTGCGCTGGGACGACGACCCGGCGGAGGCGCGCGCGCGCCTCGACGCCGCGGCGGCGCAGGCCGAGCACGTGCAGCGCGAGCTGGCGGCGCTGATCGGCACGCTGCGCCCGGCGGGATCCGACGGCCGGCGGCTCGGCGACGCGCTGCGGGACCTCGTGGCCACGTGGCAGGCCAGCACCGGCATCCGGGCGACGACGGCGATCCCGGAGGCGCTGGACGCCCCGCCGGACGTGGGCGCGGCGATCTACCGGATCACGCAGGAGGCGCTGGCCAACGTGGCACGCCACAGCGGAGCGGGCGCGGTCCACGTCGCGGTCGAACGCGGCGCCTGCGGCGAGGCCGATGGCCGTGCCGTGGACGGGCTGGCCGTCGAGATCCGCGACGACGGCACGGGCTTCGACGCGGGCGCCGCGGCGGGGGAGGGGATGGGCGGCGGTCCGATGGGCGGCGTCGGGCTGCGCTCGATGCGTGAGCGGGCGGAGGCGCTGGGCGGCCGGTGGACCGTCGCCAGCGACGGCACCGGGACGCGCGTGCGGGCCGAGATCCCGACCCTGGCGGCGCGGCCGCGGGTCGAGATGCCCGCCGGCGCGGCGGCGCCCGACCCGACGGGAGAGGAGGCCGGCCGACCATGACGCCCGCGACGGCCGTACCCGGCATCCCGCCGATCACGGTGCTCGTCGTCGACGACCATGCGGTCGTGCGCCACGGCGTGCGGGGCTACCTCGAGGCGCACGCCGACATCGAGGTGGTCGGCGAGGCGGCGTCGGGGGCCGAGGCCGTCCGGCTGGCGGGCGACTTGGTGCCGGACGTCGTGCTGATGGACCTCGTCATGCCCGGGATGGACGGCGTGGCGGCGACGGCGGCGATCCACCGGCTCAGCCCGGTGTCGCGCATCGTGGTCCTGACGTCGTTCCACGCCGACACGCACGTCTTCCCGGCGCTGCGGGCCGGCGCGTTCTCGTACCTGCTGAAGGATGTGGCCCCGGCCGACCTGGTGGCGGCCGTGCGCGCGGCGGCGCGGGGCGAGCCGTCGCTCCACCCGGGCATCGCGGCGCGGCTGATCCACGAGGCGCGGTCGGCGGGCCGCGGTGCGGCGGGCCCGGCGGGCGACCTGACGGACCGCGAGCTGGACGTGCTGCGCCTCATCGCCGAGGGGCTGGGCAACGCCGACATCGCGGCGCGCCTGGTGTTGAGCGAGAAGACCGTCAAGGGCCACGTCAGCAACATCCTGGCCAAGCTGCACCTCGCGGACCGGACGCAGGCGGCGGTGTTCGCGTGGCGGGAGGGGGTGGTGGGGCGAGGGGAGTGACCGGCCGCGCGGAGATGAGCCGCCGTCGCGGCGGCGATTCCCCAGGCCCGTCAGGCTCCGCATGCGCGAGCGCCGGCAGGGCCGAGACGACGTGCATCCTTGGCCCGGAGTGAGACGGCCGCCCGCTGCCATGCACCATGCAGCGAGCGCCCGTCCGGCGCGATGGTATGATCATGATCATGTGTCAGCAGCGCGGCAAGCGCAAGGCAAGGCTGTTCCGGTCAGAAGTGGCATGACCATGCCCTCCATCGCGTTCACCTCCCGCCGCTCAGCCCCCGCCCCCACCCTCGCCGGCACCATCGCCCTCGCCGGCCTGTGGCTGGCCCTCTACCGCCCCGTCCTGGCGTACCTCACGATCATCTACGGCCGCGAGGATTTCCGGACCAACCAGATCGCCCTCGTCGGCGTCGCCGCCCTCGTCGCCGCCCGCGCCGCGCGCGCCGGCCGGCCCGTGCTGCGCGCCACGCTCGCCGCCGGGCCCCGCCCGCACCGCCCCGCCCTCGCCCTCGCCCGCGGCGCCAGCCTCGCCTACCTCGCCTGCGAGCGCGACCTGGCGATCAACACCGTCTCCGCCACCCGGTTCGGCCTGGCC
>CAYQBA010000260.1:0-5061 GCA_964415605.1 uncultured Anaerolineales bacterium
TTTAAGTTTTGCACCACCCGCCTAATGCCGACGAAGACCAAGAGGGCCTGCACCACCGTCACGACGAGCGCGCGGACCACCGCCCCCCCGGCGCGGCCCGCGCCGACCCCCGGTGCCGGCAGGTCCATGGGGGGCGCCGCGGCGCCGCCATACGGTTGGAACAGCGGGAGATCGAAGGCGGCGTCCGACCGCCAGGCGGACGGCGAGACTTCCCAGCTCGACGGCGGCCAGGCCATGGCGTCACGCTCGACGGACGGCGGCACGTCCGGCAAGCTGCCCCAACGGGCGGGTGACGTCAGCGAGGGCGCCGCGGCATCCGAGGCGGCATCGGCGGGGGAGGGGAAAGGTGATGGCATGGCACGCGACCGAAGGTTGGGATCGATTCCAGAGCCGATCGAGCGCGTGTCATCCGGCTCAATCCTCGTCATCGCTGGAAATGATAATCTTTGCCGCCCGATCGGCCAAGATCGAGGCGTCAGCGCCGGGCCACGGTCGGGGCCGCCGCGGCCGCCTGCTGCCCGTCATCGGGGACCAAGGGGATCTCGAACAGGCGGTGGTGGGCAGGCTCGACCATCAAGACCAGCGTGGTGTCGCGGTGCACCGGCGCGCCGGCCGCCAGCGTCCAGTAGTTCAGCGAGCGTTCGACGGCTTCGAACTTCCCGGCGAGGGCGGCCCTCCCGTCCGGCTTCTTGAACCAGCACTCGATCCATTCGCCGTCGCCGAGCGGCGGGAGGTTGCCGGCGAAGAGCACCGCGCGGGCCAGCGCGGGGTCGAAGAGCACCCGCGTCCACGCGCCGTCCGCGCCGGCCGCGAATGCATCGCTGCTCATCCGGCTGATCTCCGCCATGTCCGCGTGGTGCCGGATCGCGGTCTGATCCAGCTCCGCGTCCAGCCGCGCGGCCTCGGCCCGCGCCTGCCACCAGGCCGCGCCGAGGATCAGCGCGGCGCATCCCAACGCCGCCGGCACCACTGCCTGGAGTCGGGGCGACCACGGCCGCCACGACACCGCCCCGTCCCGGCGGGCCGGTTGACCCGTCCCCCTCGCAGGCTTCGCCGTGGTGCCGCGCCGCTCCGGCGCCCCATCGGCTTGCTGGCCGGGCCAGCGCGATCGACCGGCTGCCGGCTCCAGCATCGAGGGCAGCGCCGTAGGGTCTTGGCCCGACGCGAGGGCGTCGAGCTCGCCCAGCAGGGTCTCGATATCGGGCAGCGCCCCGCGCGACTCCAGCTGCGCGACCTGCGACAACGCCTCGTACATCTCGGCGCAGTGGGGGCAGAGGTCGAGGTGGATCGGGATGCCGGGCTGGTCGAGGCCCGGCGCGGCGCCGGCGACCTCGAGATCTACATAACGTGCGATGATGTCGACGACGACGGCGCAATCCAGATCTTCGGGGTGATCGGTCAGCAGCCGTTCGACGAGGCGGTGGAGCTTGTCGTCATGCATGGGGGTGATGCTCAACGGGAGAGGTCACGTTGGGTGTGACGCCGGGGACGCTGGGAGTCTTACGCATCTTCAGCCCTCGCGCTCCGAGGCCGTGAAGGCCGCGAGGACGTCGCCGGCGGACCATCCGCGCTGTTCCATCGCGCCGCGCAGCTTCTTGCGCGCATCGTGCACGAGCTTGTAGATGTTGTTCCGGTTGGTCTCGAGCTCGAGGGCCGTGTCCTCGATGGACCGCCCTTCCAGGATCACCCGGGTCAGCACGACGCGCTGCCGCTCGCTGAGGTCCGCGTCGATCGCCTGCCGGATGGCGTCCCAGACCAACGCCCGCGTGACCCGCAGCTCTGGCGCGTCGGCGCCGTCGTCGGTCTTGAGCTTCACGTCGGGCGACTCCGACTCGGTCAACGCTTCGAGCGAGCTGTTCTCCCACCGCTTGCGCCGCAGCTCGCCGGCCACGAGGTTGATCGCCACGCGATAGGCCCACGTCGTCAGCTTGCTGTCGCCCCGGAAGCGCTCCAGGTTGGCCAGCACCTGGATGGTGGCCTCCTGCGCCCAGTCCTCGGCCAGCTGCCGGAGCTCGTCGGGGTGAACTCCGCCGAGGTCGCTCCGATGATGGGTGAGGTAGATCAGGATGGCGCGCAGCAGATACGCACGCAGATCGTCGACCGCCGCGTCACGCGCCGACCCGCCCGAACGCAGGTCCGCGATCCAGTCGTCGTTCGAGCGGGTTCGGGAAGCACTGGACACGATCGTGTGGTCCATGGGGAAGCGGTGCCGGTCGGCTGGCTGCCGAGCGTGCGGCGCCGGACCCGCGCGGATCCCGCACCGGTCGGCGGTCGGATGCGCCCATCATACCACAGGCGCGTCGCTCGGGCGCCGACGTCACGCCGGATCACGCAGCAGCGATCGCGCCAGGGCCAGCGCCGCCGGGCGGTCGGTGGCCCGTCCGTCGAGCTGCGCGGCGCGCACGGCGTCGAGCACCGCGCCCATGCGCGGCCCGGGCGGCTCGCCGAGCGCGATGAGGTCCTCGCCCGTGATCAGGTGAGCCAGGCGCGTCACCTGACGGGCGTGCCGCCACAGGTGCTCGCGGCGGATCGGGTCGCCGGACGTCAGCCACGCCAGCGCCACGGATTCCGGCGGTCGACCGGCCAGCTCGGCGGCCACCATGCTGGGTGTCGCCGCCGGATCGCCCAGCGCCGCCGCCGCGCGCACGGCGATCAACGCGTGCAGGCGACCGGTCATCCGCCCCGAGAGCCCCAGGCGGGCAGCGGCGGCGGCGCCGATCGCGCCCTGCTCGGCGAGCCACAGGATGAGCCTGTCGCCCGGTCCCGGTGCGCTCGGGAGGCCCGGCTCGACCCGGCGCCATGCCGACCATGCGGCGGGAAGTGCGTCGAGCCGGCGCTCGGTGGCGGTGCCCGCCGTCAGGCCCCGGGACACGGCATCGAGCGCGCCGAGCGCCTCGAGGCGCCTGAGGACCGCGGCCGGATCCCGTTCCGCGAAGAGCTGGAGGATCTCGGCTCGGATGCGTGCGCCGGAGACGCGCTCCAGGAGCCCGACGGCCCCCGGCACGCCGCCGGCGGTCGCGGGATCCATCCGGAAGCCAAAACGGGCCTCGAAGCGCACGGCCCGCAACAGCCGCGTGGGGTCTTCGACGAAGCTCAGCGGGTGCAGGGTGCGGATGACGCCCGCGCGCAGGTCGTCGAGCCCGTTGAAGAGGTCGATGACGGTGCCGAAACGATCGGGGTCGACGTCGACCGCGAGGGTGTTGATCGTGAAATCGCGGCGTTCAAGGTCGCTGCGCAGCGACCCGCGCTCGACGGTCGGCAGCGCCGTCGGCGACGCGTAGTGCTCCGTTCGGGCGCCGACAAGATCGATCGGCGCCCCGTCCGGCCGGTGCCACTTGGCGGTGCCGAAGCGCGCGTGAGCCGTGACGGTGCCGCCGACGCGAGCGGCGACCGCGTGGGCGAGCGCGACCGCGTCGCCCTCGACGACGACGTCGATGTCGGGACCGGGCGGCACGCCAAGCACCAGATCGCGCGGCAGCCCGCCGACCAGGAACGCCCGATCGCCCCGCTCGCGCGCCACCGCCGCCACGTGGCGGATCGCCGCCACGTCCGGCGGGGCGAGGGCGTCCGCGAGATCGACGATGGTTTCGGCCGGCCCCGGCCGGCCTTCGCGCGCGCTCCACAGCCGGAGCAGGTCGCCGCGCGTGACGATCCCGACGAGCCGCGATCCGGCGACGACCGGCACCTGGCTCAAATGATGGGTGACCATCCGCCGCTGCAGCTCTGCGACGGTGTCGGCCGGCGACACCGTGACCCCTTGACCCGTGACGAGCTGGCGCACCGTCAGCTGGCCCAGGTGGTGGTGGAGCGCTCGGTCGAGCTCGCGCCGCGTCGTGATCCCGAGCACGTCCACGCCGTCGACGACGGGATAGCCCTCGTGCCCGTATCGCCGGCAGATCGGCACGGCATCGGCGACCGTCAGGTCGGCCGCCAGCGTCCGCAGCGGCCCGCGCGACATGATGTCGCCGACGAGCGCGGCGGGGCGCACCGCGCCGGGCAGGGCATCGAGGATGGCCTGCTTCGCGGCGGGCAGGGCAGGGCCGCGCAGGCTCGCGGCGGCCGCGCGCGCGTGGCCGTTGCCGCCCAGCCGCCGGGCCACCGCGGCGGCGTCGATGTCGGCCGACCGGCTGCGTCCGACCATGTGAAGCACCGCGCCGACGTCGACGACGATGAACAACGCGTCCGGGTCGAGCAGGTCCATCAGCTTGGTCGCGAGCGGCGCCACCTCGTCGTCGAAGCCGGGCGCGGCAGCGGCGGCCACGGCGATGCGATGGCCGCCGACGTCGACGGCGGCGGCGGCGTCGGCAAGATCCAGCAATACGGCGCGGCCGGCCTCGGACAACGCGTGGCCGAGGAACCGGTCGATGGCCGTCAGGTCGGCGCCGTGTTCCAGCAGCCGGGCGGCCGCCCGCAGGTCGCGGGGCGTCGTGCCGGCGTACCTCAGGCTCCCGGTGTCCTCGTGGATGCCCAGCAGGAGCAGCGTGGCTTCGATCGGGGTCGGCGTCAGCCCGGCGGTGGTCAGCCGCTCGACGATGAGCGTCGCGGCCGCGCCCACGGGTTGGACGTCGTCGCCTTCGGCCGCCGTCTCCTGGCCGGGCGCGCCGGCGATCACGTGGTGGTCGATGACGACGCGCGGCGTGGCGGCGGTCATCCCGCGGATCGACGCGGGGTGAGCGGTGTCGACGATCCACGCGCGCGCCACCGGGCCGCGGTCGACCTCGTCGCGCCCGCGCAGCGGGAGGTTCCGCCCGTAGAGGGTCAAGAACTCCCGGACGTTGGCGTTCACTGTCATCGGCAACACGGGCACGGCGCCGGGGATCAGGCGCGCCAATCCGACCATCGACGCGATCGCGTCGAAGTCGGCGTGCTCATGCGTCAGGATGACCTCCATGGCGCGGCCAGTCTACGCGCGGGCCCGATCGGCGTCAATCGCCGCGGCCGCGTCGCCGCGGGTGGCGACGGGCACGCTGGCCGCGGCGGAGGCGAGGCACGCGCGCCCGCGCCGGGTGAGCGCCCATCGCGCCGGCGTGTCGGCGTGGTCCACGACGACGAGCCCGCGCG
>CAYQBA010000261.1:0-5031 GCA_964415605.1 uncultured Anaerolineales bacterium
GGCCGTGGTGGTGACAACGGCCGAAGGGCCGGTGGCGGGGGTGCGCGGGGCGGAGGCGACGGCGTGGAAGGGGCTGCCGTACGCCGCGCCGCCGGTGGGTCCGCTCCGCTGGCGGGCGCCGCAGCCGGCGCCGAAGCGCGACGCCGTGCTGGATGCCTCGGCGGCGGGGCTGGCGTGCCCGCAGGTCGACCGGCCGCTGCTGCAGCCGGACACGGGATCGCGCAAAGGCGAAGAGGACTGCCTCAGGCTGAACGTGTGGGCGCCGAACGACCGCGCGGCGCCGGCGCCGGTGATGGTGTGGCTCCACGGCGGCGGCTTCATCCAGGGCAGCGGCGGCGAGGCGCTGTACGACGGGGCGCGGCTGGCGGCGGCGCAGGGCGTGGTGGTGGTGACCCTGAACTACCGGCTGGGCGCGCTCGGGTTTCTGGTGCACCCCGCGTTCGTGGGCGAGCACCCCGATCACCCCTCGGCGGGCAACTGGGGGCTCCTGGACCAGCTCGCCGCGCTGCGCTGGGTGCGGGCCAACATCGCGGCGTTCGGCGGGGATCCGGCGCGGGTCACGATCTTCGGCGAGTCGGCGGGCGGGGTGAGCGTGTGCAGCCTCCTGGCGTCGCCGCTCGCGGCGGGGCTGGTGACGGGGGCGATCATGCAGAGCGGCGGCTGCGAGCCGGCGCTGCGCGACGTCGCCGCGGCCGCGGGGGGGCTGAAGCCGGCGGTGGATCAGGGCCGGCGCTTCGCCGAGGCCATCGGGTGCGGGGGCGCGGCCGATACCGCGGCATGCCTGCGGGCGCAGCCGGTGGACGCCGTGCTGGCGGCGCTGCCGGGCGAGATCGGGGTGCTGCAGCCGGGCGCCGAGACCTACGGGCCGGTGCGGGACGGGTATGTGCTCGCGGAGGCGCCGGCCGCGGCCGTGGCCGCGGGGCGGGCGCTGGGCGTGCCGTGGATGGTCGGCGCCAACGCCGACGAAGGGACCGTGTTCCTCTCGCCGCAGCAAAAGGCGATGACGGCGGCGCAGTACGAGGCGGCGGTGCGGGCGGTGTTCGGGACCGCGGCGGGCCAGGTGCTGGCGCTCTACCCGGCGGGCGACTACGGCAGCCCCGGGCTGGCGCTGGCGGCGGTGACCGGGGACGCGGGCTTCGTGTGCCCCGCCCGGCGCATGGCCCGGGCGCACGCGGCGCGGGGGCGGGCGGCGTGGCTGTACCACTTCACGTACGTGTCGGCGGTGGGGCGGCAGCTGGGGCTGGGGGCCTTCCACGGCTCGGAGATCCCGCTCGTGTTCGGGGCGGGCGGAGGCGGCGTGGGCATGCCCGCGGCGCGGGCGCTGGGCGAGGCGATGCAGGCCGCGTGGGGCGCCTTCGCGCGGACGGGCGACCCGGCCACCGCGGAGCTCGCGTGGCCGCGCCACGCGGCGCGCGGGGACATGGGCATGCGCTGGGACACGCCGCCGGGGGCGGTCGCGGGCTGGCGGCGGGCGCAGTGCGACCTGTGGGACGCGGTGGTGGGGGTTGAGGACGGCGGGCCGGGCGACGGCGCGGGCGGCGGGGTCTACCTGCCGGTGGTGCGGTGGGACGCAGGCGGGCGGTAAGGCAGGCCGGCGGGTGCATTCGGCGCGGGTCCCGAGCGGCGGACGATTCGGATCGCCCCCCGTGCCCGGCGGCCTGATGGAACAGGGCCGGGCGCAGCAAGTGCGCCCGGCCCTGGACCTCGTGAGGAGGAGGAGAATCCACGATTGCGCCCGTATTGTACCCGGTCCCGGCCGCCCCTGCTGGTCGACCAGCCCATGCATGCCCGTCGCCCGGCCGACGACCGGCCGGCTCGAGCGACGCACGGCCATCGCGGTCGGGCGACGGGGTCACACCCGCCGGCGCACCTCACCCAGCGGCGCCCTGGCACGCCGCCAGCACCAGGTCGAGCGCCATCTGCACCCCGTCCGTCATGACCGCGTTGCAGCCCCGGGCCGGCTGGATGCGCCAGCCGCCCGTGGCCGGCACGATCTCGATCCAGAGGTCCTGCTTGAGCTTGTCCTCGACCACCACCACGTGGACCATCCCCACAGTCCGCAGCGGGTCGTAGAGCAGGTCCTTCATGCGCACCCGGACGTCGTCGGTGTGCGCCTCGCGCATCGGCAGCCGCGCCGGCTCGAAGCCCTCGATGAGGTGGGTGCGCATCGGCGTGGCCTCCTTGAGGGGCAGGGTGACGTGCTCGACCTTGACCAGGTCGATGCGGTGGAACTCGGTCTGGCCGCCGGCGTGCCACTTGCGCTCGAACTTCGTGGCGTGGTCGGGGCCCACCAGCCGCGTCGCCGCCTCGAAGCCGCTGCCCGGCACCTGCGCCAGCAGCCAGTCGCGATACGGGCGGTCGTCGGTGACGACGTACGCCGTGCCGTCGGCCGCCAGGCGGCTGTTCAGGGTCCGCAGGAACGCGTGCCCAAACAGGCGCCGCCGGTCCGTCTCGCTGCTCGGCCACGGGCACGGGAACAGCGCGTAGGCGCGCGCCAGGCTGGCCGGGGGGATCAGGCGGTCGAGCGCCAGGTGGGCGTCGCCGTAGAGCACGCGGGCGTTGGGCACGCCCGCCAGCCCGATCTTGCGCAGCGTCTTCTTCACCCGGCCCCACAGCAGCTCCAGCCCGACCACGTCGCGGTTGGGCGTGGCCAGCGCGTGCCGCACGAGGTACTCGCCGTTGCCGCAGCCGATCTCGAGGTCCACCGGCGCGGCACGGCCGAACTCGACCGCCCAGTCGATGGGGCGGCCGGCGCGCGCGAGCACGGGCAGGAGCGGGTCCAGCGAGACATAGGCGTGCCGCATGACGCCGGCCAGTCTATCCGTCGCCCGCGGGCGGGTCAACCGAGCGCCGCCGCGTGTGACCATCCTGTGACCGCTGCGTTTGGCACGGGTCGATCATCGCGGCATCGCGCCGAAGGTCGATGCATGATGGAGGGAACACGATGAGCCAGGCATCCAACGAGGCCCCGCCGCTGCCCGTCCCCCGCCCCGGCCCGCGCCCTTCTCCGCCCCCCGCCCGATCGACCGGGCCGGGCGCCGCGGGTGCCGGCCTCCCGAGATCAGGCGCCAACGGCTCAGCCGAGGGCGCCTGGGCCGCCGGCGACCCGCCGCCGGCGCTGCTGGACGCGCGCGAGTGGCAGGTCGTCCTGGCGCTGTGCGAAGGGCTCCCGCGCGACGCCGTGGCCGACCGGATCGGCTACAGCCGCAGCACCGTCAACCGCATCCTGACCGAGATCTACGCCAGCACCGGCTTCGACCAGGCGTACCAGGTGGTGGCGTGGGCGTATCGCTGCCGCGTGGCGGCCTTCACCCGGCGGGCGTGACGGCCACGCCCGCGCTAGCCCAGCTCGCTGCGCCCCTTGACCGCGCGGGCCAGCGTGACCTGGTCGGCGTACTCGATGTCGCCGCCGACCGGCAAGCCGCGCGCCAGGCGCGTGATGCGCGTCTCGACGCCGGCGGTGCGGGCGGCGCGCTCGATGTACATGGCGGTGGCGTCGCCCTCGAGCGAGGGGTTGGTGGCCAGGATGAGCTCGCGCACCGGCGCGCGCCGCAGCCGCGCCACGAGCTCATCGATGCGCAGGTCCGCCGGCCCGATGCCGTCGACGGGCGAGATGGCGCCGTGCAGCACGTGGTACAGGCCGCGGTACTCGCGTGTCCGCTCCAGGGCGATGACGTCCAGCGGCTCCTCGACAACGCAGATCGTCCCGTGGTCGCGCGCCGGGTCGGCGCAGATGGCGCACGGGTCGTGCTCGGCGATGTTGAAGCACTGGCGGCAGTACACCAGCCCTTCGGACAGCGCGCGCAGCGCGTCGGCCAGGGCAGCCGCCTGGTTGCTCGGTGCGCGCAGCAGGTAGAACGCCAGGCGCGAGGCCGTCTTGGGCCCGATCCCGGGCAGCCGGCCGAACTCGTCGATCAGGCGGGCCACCGGCCCCGGCAGCGACGCGGTCACGGGGTCCGCCGATCGGTGGGCGGCAGCGCGTCGTGACCCGCCGCGCGCGATCCCGCCCGCGGCGCGGCCATGCTAGAGCCCGAGCCCGGGCGGCAGGCCCAGGCCTTGCGTGAGCGCGCCCATCCGCTCGCCGGCGATGGCCTGCGAGCGCTCCACCGCCTCGTTGACGGCGGCGATGATGAGATCGGAGAGCATCTCGGCCTCGTCGGGGTTGAGCAGCTCAGGCCGGATGGCCACCGATTGGAGCTTCTGGTGGCCGTTCATGACCACCGCCACGGCCCCGCCGCCCACCGACACCTCGACGGTCTCGCGGCCGAGCGACTCCTGCTCGGCCAGCATCCGCGCCTGCATCTCCTCGATCTGACGCAGCATGTTCCGGCCGCCGGCTGGTCGTCCCACGGCGCCGAACCCGCCGCCCTTGCCCTTGCCCATACCTGTTCCCTCGCGTGATGTGTGGTGTGACCGGATTGAGTGGAGTGACTGGAATGCGATGATCGTGATTGTGGCCGGCTTCGGCGCGGCTGCGCGCGTCCCGACGCACGGTCGCGCACAGACCCCCGTCCGCGGCGCCCGGGCGCCGCACGCTCAGGCGCCGTCGTCAGGCTGGACGCCGGCGATGCGCGCGCCAAGCGCGTCGATGGCGTGCCGGACCACGGGGTCCGCCTTCGCCTGGTCCGATTTGTTCCGCGGCCGCGACGCCTGCTCCTCGCTCGACGACGCCACCAGGATGCACCGGACATCCGGCCGCGCGCCCAACAGGGGCTCGAGCGCGGCGGCGACCAGCGACTTGCGCTCCGGCGCTGACATCCGACGGCAGTGGAAGTCGAAGTGGAACCCCACCGTCACCGAGGTCGCGTCCGCCGCCACGGGGCGCGCGTCCTTGAGCATGACCGACGTGTTGCGGTCGCGCCGCTCGACGGCCGCGACGAGATCGCGCCAGCAGGCCTCGACCCGGGCGAGGGTGATCTCGCCGCCGGCGGCAGCGGTCGGGGCGGCTCCGGCGGGAGCTGGCGCCGCCGCGGGCGCCCCCGCCCCGACGCCGACGGCGTCTCCGGGGATCATCGCTGGCGGCGTCGGCCG
>CAYQBA010000262.1:0-3623 GCA_964415605.1 uncultured Anaerolineales bacterium
ACCTCGCGGACCGGCACGTTGAAGCCGGGCGGCGGCGGCCCGCCGGCGCGCGGCGTGTAGACGCGGACGGCGTGGCCGGCGTCGGCGAGCGCGCGGCTCAGCTCGCGCACGTGGATCGACGCGCCCTTCGTGCCGTGGATCGGGATCCCGAAGTCGGTGCAGACGTAGGCGATGTTCATGCCGCCGCCTCCTCGAACAGCCGCCGCAGGTGCGCCACGTTCGCGCGCAGGTCGAACTCGCGCTCGACCCGCCGCCGCGCGGCGTCCGCCAGCCCGGCGGCGCGGGCGCGGTCGGTCACGAGGTCGCGGATGGCGCCGGCCAGTGCCGCGGGCGACCGCTCGTCGACGATGACCCCGGTCTCGCCGTCCGCCACCAGCTCGGGGATGCCGGTCACCGGCGTGCTGATCACCGGCACTCCGAGCGCCATGGCCTCGATGAGCACCGTCGGCAGCCCGTCGCGGTTGCCGTCGGCCCCGACGACGCACGGCGCGGCGAGCGCCGCGGCGCGCGGGTAGAGCCCGAGCAGGGCGTCGCGCGGCATCGGCCCCGCCAGCGTCACGCGGTCGGCGACGCCGAGGTCGTCGATGAGGCCGCGCAGCTCGGCCTCGCGCTCGCCCTTGCCGACGATCTGGCAGCGGAACGCCAGGCCCTCGTCGCGCAGCTGGGCGCAGGCGCGTACGAGGTCGTCGAAGCCCTTCTTCTCGACGAGCCGCCCGACGCCGAGGACCAGCGGCAGGTCGTCGGGGCGCGTGCCGTTGCGGTGGAACTGCTGCAGGTCCAGCCCGTTGTAGATGCGCTCGACGCGGGCGGCGGGGCTGACCTGGCCCAGGAACGCGCGGTTGAAGTCGCTGACCGTGACGACGAAGCGAGCGGCGCCGGCCTTGCGCGCCACCGACCGCAGGTCGACGTCGTCGTGGAAGATGTCCTTGGCGTGCGCGGTGAAGCTGTAGCTCACGCCGGCCAGGCGGTGCAGGGCGTGCGCCACCGACGTGGCGCTGGACGCGAAGTGGGCGTGGACGTGGGTGATGCCCTCGCGGCACAGGATCGGCGCGATGTAGGCGGCCTGCGACAGGCGCCGGAGCGCGCCGGGGCGCCGCCGCGCCAGCGTGCGCCACAGCAGCCGGCGGTAGCGGGCGGGGTGCCAGGCCGCCACGGCGCGGTGGGCCGCCGCGAACGCGCCGGGGTCGACGCGCAGGTGCTCGGGCACGTACGTCACCGGCGCCCTTACGCGCGACAGGTCGGCGTGGAAGCGCCCGTCGTCGGGCTTCTTGAGCGAGAAGATGTGGACGTCCACGCCCTGCCGCTCGAGCTCGAGGATCTCGCTCAGGATGAACGTCTCGGAGAAGCGCGGGTACATCTTCAGCACGTAGGCGATCTTGAGGCGGGTCATGGGGGTTGTCTCTCCTGGTGCCGCCGCCGGTCGGTGCCCGCGGGCGGTCGTCGCATCGGTTCCGGGGCGCGCGGTCATGACGCGGCCAGGGCGGGCAGGCCGTGCGGCTGGCTTCGCCACAGGCCGGCGGCGGGGTCGGCGCCGGCGGCGGCCCGCGCCGGGTCGTCGATGAGGGCCTCGATCTCGGCCGCGGCCACCCGGACGCCGTCGAGGGCGAGGGCGGCGCGCGGCCGCGGCGCGTGCGCCAGGAGGTCCGCGACGCCGGCCATCAGGCGGTCGGGGGCGAGGTTGTCGGGGTGCAGCATCCGGACCAGACCGCGCCCGGCCAGCAGCTCGGCGCGCAGAAGCTGCTCGCGCCGGGGGTGGACGCGCGGCACGATCAGCGCCGGCCGCCGGCTGGCGAGGATCTCGCACACCGTGTTGTAGCCGCCCATGGCCACGACGGCGTCGGCCGTGCCGAGGGTGGCGGCCAGTCCGGGGTCGAAGTCGACGACGGCGACGGCCTCGATCCCGGCGGCCATGGCGCGGAGCTGGGCCCGCTCGCGCGGGTCCATGAGCGGGCCGGCGACGAGCCGGCAGTCGAACGCCGGCGCGCCGGCGCGGGCGCGCAGGCCCTGGAGCATGGCCGCGAGCAGGGCGAACCCGTCGCCGCCGCCGCCCGCGACGGCCAGCACGAGCGGCCGGGAGGCGCGGTGGGGCCCGGCGGGCCGGTCCGAGTGGCCCCCCGGGAGGCTCGCCGCCGTTCCCGCGCGCCCGGGCGGCCGGTGGCCGAGGTAGCCGACGTAGCGCAGCTTGCGCGCGGCGCGGTCGGACAGGCCGTAGGCGCGCGCGACGTCGAACACGTCGCGCTGGCCGTAGACGAGGATGCGGTCGTACACCTGGTCCAGCAGCGTGTACACGCCGGCGGCGCGCCACGCGGCGCGCACGGTGGCCGGGTCGTCGACGATGTCGCGCAGGCCGAGCACCAGGCGGCTGCCGGGGTGGCGGGCGGCCAGGTGGCGCAGGGCGGGCAGGGCCTCGCCCTTCAGCCCCGCCGGCGCGTGGTCCACGACGAACACGTCGGGCCGGAGGTGGCGCGCCGCGCTGGCCAGGATGTCGCCGCGCATGTCGCGCACGGCCGCGAACGCGGTGGCGATGGAGCGGGCGGCGTAGCGCTCGGCGCCGACCTTGACCACGGACGGCAGCTTGATGTAGTCGGCGCCCTCGGCGTCGCCGGCGTCGAGGAGGTCCTGCGCCACGGGCGAGCCCGTCACGATCATCTGCGAGATGTCGGGCCGGCGGGCGCGCATCTGGCGCGCCAGCGCGCGGGTGCGGCTGAGGTGCCCGAGGCCGTACGTGTCGTGGCAGTAGTACATCACCACCGGGCCGGCTGCCGTGCTCTGGTTCATGCGATCGCCTCCGTCGGGCTGTGGGGGTCGGGGAGTTCCGCGGGCGGGGCGGTCAGGCGCGGCCGGCCTGGCGGGCCCGGCCGTTGCGCTGCGAGTCCAGCGCCGGATCCGGGACGGCGGCGCGCAGGATGGGTGAGATACGCCAACGGGCGTGGGCGGGCATGGGTCGGTCCTCTCTCGGAGCGTGGGTGGCTCGACGGCCGTGCCCCATCGCCGGGCGGTCGATGGGGGGAGGCTTGCGGCAGTCCTCGCCGGCCGTTCGAATGCGCTTGTGATCGTAGAGTCGGCGCCGATCCGGGAAAGTCACGGGTGGGTTGGAAACCGAAGCGGGCAACGGCGTGGAAGGCGTGCCGGAGATCGGCGGGAGGGGGAGCCTCGCGCGCCGGGCGTCCCCCATCCGGATTGCCCGCGCGCGGCGATTCCGGTATAAGCACGGGTATGCGCGTGCTGTTCACGTGGGATGCCCGCCCCGAGATGCGGGCCTACCTCGAGGCGGGGCTTGCGGGGCTGCCGGAGGTGGAGCTGGTGTTCGCGGGCGACGCGGACCCGGCGGCGCTGGCGGACCTCGCCGCGGGCGCGGTGGTCGGGGTGGGCTGGCGGCCGACGGCGGCGCTGCTGGCGGCGGCGCCGGGGCTGCGGCTGTGGGTCAACCCGGGCGCGGGGGTGCAGCACTTGGTGCCGCTGCTGCGGGCGGCCAACGTGGGGCGGGCGGTGCCGGTGGCGCTGGTCAACGGGCACGGCAACGCGGTGTTCGTGGCGCAGCACGCGGTGGCGCTGCTGCTGGCGCTGACGAACCGGATCGTCCCGCACCACAACTGGATGGCGGCGGGGGCATGGCGCAAGGG
>CAYQBA010000262.1:3723-4973 GCA_964415605.1 uncultured Anaerolineales bacterium
TGATGGTGGCGGTCCCGGAGACGCGGGAGACGACGGGCTGGATCGACGCGGCGGCGCTGCGGCGGCTGGGGCCGGGTGGGCTGCTGGTCAACGTGGCCCGGGGGCCGGTGGTGGTCGAGGGGGATCTCTTCGCGGCGCTGCGGGACGGGGTGATCGCGGGGGCGGCGCTGGACGTGTGGTACGACTACGCGGCGCCGCCGGGCGCGGACGGGCGGCGTTTCCCGTTCTCGCTGCCGTTCCACGCGTTGGGCAACGTGGTGCTCTCGCCGCACCGGGCGGCGTCGCCGCTGGATGACCTGGGGCGCTGGGATGACGTGATCGAGAACGTCCGCCGCGCGGCGGCGGGGCGGGTGGATTGGGTGAACGCAGTGGACCTGGAACGGGGGTATTGACGACGATGACGCGGTTGCCGTCGGATCGGGATGCGGGGCTGGAGGGCGCCGTGGGCTTGTCGAGGCGGGGGGGGCGGCCGGTCTTCGTGCCGCCGGGCGGGCCGCCGCGGGTGCCGGCGCCGAGCCCGGAGATCTTCGGGGCGATGGGGGAGGCGGGGATCGTGGCGATGATCCACGATCTGTACGCGGAGCTGGAGGGGTCGGCGATCCGGGGGATGTTCGGGGCGGACATGGCGGGGTCGGCGGAGCGCTCGGCGGCGTTCTTCGTGGGGCTCTTGGGCGGGCCGCCGCGCTACCACGAGCGCTACGGGCCGCCGATGATGCGGGCGCGGCACTTGCCGTTCGCGATCGACGAGGCGGCGCGGCTGGAGTGGCTGGGGTGCTTCGACCGGGCGCTGGCGGCGGCGGTGGCGCGGCATGGTTTCCCGGCGGAGCATGTGGAGGGTTTCCGGCGGTTCCTGGATGGGTTCTCGCGGTGGATGGTGAACGTGGGGTGACGGGGTGACGGGCGGCGGGCGGGGTGTGGACTCGGCGCGGCGAGGGTGTGGTTGGGCGCGGGCGGGGCTTGAAATACGGCGCGGCGTGGGTGTGGTTGGAGGCGCGGGAGGGGGGATTGACGGGGCTGGGGAATGGGGATATAGTGCGCGCGCGGCGGTGGGTGGGCCGTGTGGGTAGCGTGACGGATGTGATCGGGGAGAGGTGGCGTGGATCGGATCAAGGCGTACTTCGACTTGTTGTCGGACGTGCGGGAGGGGAACGCGCGGGGGCTGGGGGCGGCGAGCGACCAGCAGCTGCCGGCGGTGTGGCCGCAGTATGTGGCGCTGGTGCTGGGGATCGTCCTGGAGCCGTACTTCTCGG
>CAYQBA010000263.1:0-4944 GCA_964415605.1 uncultured Anaerolineales bacterium
CGGCTTCGCGGTGCGTCGGCCGGACGAGACCCCGTTGTCGCGCGTGGCCGCCGTGGCCCGCGCCGAGGCCGAGCGCCACGGCGGGCGGGTGGCAGGCATCGCGCTGCGCGGCTTCGTGCCGCAAGCCGCGCTCGTCGACGCGGCGGCCTGGCAGCTCCAGCTGACGGGCTTCCACTCGGATCAGATCATAGAGAACCACCTCGGCCGCGCGGCCGCCGCGCCGACCGCCGGACCAATCGCCGCCGCCGACTTCGTGGCCGAGGTCGCGTCGGACACCGCCACGCCCGGCGGCGGCAGCGTGGCGGCCATGGTCGGCGCCCTCGGCGCGGCGCTGAACCACATGGTCGCCGGGCTGACCATCGGCAAGCCGCGCTACGCGGCCTCCGACGCCGAGATGCGGCGGGTCCAGGCGCAGGCCAAGACGCTGCAGGCCGAGCTGACCGAGCTGATCGCCGTCGACAGCGCGGCGTTCGACGCGGTGATGGCGGCCTATCGCTTGCCGCGCGGGACCACCGACGAGTCGGCGATCCGGCGCGACGCCATCCAGGCGGCCCTGCGGCGCGCCACGGCGGTGCCGCTCGACATCGTCCGCCGCGCCCTCGAGGTGCTCAAGCTGACGCGGATCGCCGTCGAGCATGGGAACGCCAGCGCCATCAGCGACGCCGGCGTGGCCGGGATCATGGCGCTGGCCGCCGCGCAGGGCGCGTCGCTCAACGTCGACGTCAACGTCATCGGCCTGCGCGACCTCGAGGAGGGCGACCGCTACCGGCGCGACAACGCCGAGCTCATGCGCGAGGCCCGGCAAGTCGCCGACGAGATCGACCGGTTCGTCCGCGCCAAGATCTCGGGGAGCTCGTGACCGGGGCGGGCGAATCGGGCGGCCCGCCCGCCCGCCCCGCCGCCGGCCGGCGCGCGCGGCCGAGCTTCAACCGCGACGTGCAGCGCACGGCGATGACGCAGCTCACGATCGGGGTGGCGATCTTTGCGACGCTGCTCTTCGGCGCGGTCTACATGACCTACATCCGGCCCGTCATGCAGCGCAGCCCGCGCGTGGTGCAGCCGGTGATCGAGGCCTACCTCGACGCGGGCGCCGACCAGGACGTGGTGGCGGCGCACAGCCTGTTCTCCGAGGCCGGGATCCGCTCGACGTCGCGCGACGACCTGGCGGCGCGCTTCGCGGACCGCAGCCTGTACGCTGGCTACACGCGGCTGTTCGTCGACGCGTTCGAGATCGCGCCGGCCGGGGCGCGCGGCCCCGGCGAGGTCGCCGTGGTCGACGGCACGGTGACCTATGCCGACCAGCCGCCGGCGGTGCTGCACGCCGAGCTCGAGCGCGAGAACGGCCTGTGGCGGCTGCGGACCATCGACGTGGCGCGGTCGGCGGCGCCATGACGCTCGTCGACCTGGCCGGCCCGCCACCGGCCGCGTGGGCCGCGGCCGGCTCGGTCTACCTGCTCGGCGTCGGCGGCCCGGAGGACGAGGCCGGGATCGGCGACGTCGCGGCCTTCGCATGGCGCTTCGTGGTGATCGAGACCGACGGCCAGCTCCCCGTCGCGCTGGCCTTCTCGGCGATGCCGCGGCTCATGCGCTTCACGCGCGCCGTCAACGCCGCCGCGCCGTTCAGCGTGCCGACCGAGGCGCTGCGGGTCGACGCGGCATCGCTCGATCCGGCGGCTGGCGTGCGCGTGGCGCTCGACCCGGAGGCCGACGATCTCGCGGCCCTGGGCGGCGCGCCGGCGGTCCGCTTGCGGCGGGTCCCGCTGTGGTCGGGCGACGCGGCGTGAGCCAGCCGCCGGCGGCCCTGGGGGTCGCGTCGACCGTGATCCGGCCCGAGCGGCACGGACGCCAGATGCTCTTCGCGCGGATCGGCGCGGCGGGCCAGGCGCGCCTGGCCGCGGCCAGGGTGCTCGTGGTCGGCGTGGGCGCCACCGGCGGCGCTATCGCGCACGCCCTGGCGCGGGCCGGGGTGGGGCTGACGCTGGTGGACCGCGACTTCCCGGAGCGCCACAACCTCCAGCGCCAGACGCTGCTCGACGACGCCGACGTCGACGCCGGCGTCCCCAAGGCCATCGCCGCCGCGGCGCGCCTGCGCGCCATCGACCCCGACCTGCCCGTCGCGGCGCACGCCACCGACGTCCACGCCGGCAACATCCTGGCGCTAGCGGCCGGCCACGACGTCGTCGTCGACGGCACCGACAACTTCGCGACGCGCTTCGTGGTCAACGACGCGGCGGTGAAGCTCGGCATCCCGTGGGTGTACTGCGGGGCGATCGCGGCCACGGGGGCTACGATGACGATCGCGGCCGGCGGCCGGCCGTGCCTGCGCTGCCTGTACCCCGAGCCGCCTCCGCCGGGCGCGGTGGACACGTGCGACACGGTGGGCGTGCTCTACCCGGCCGTCGCGGTGGTCGGCGGCATCGCCGCGCTCGAGGTCATGAAGCTGATCGTCGGCGCCGAGCCGCTGAACCGCGGGCTCCTGCACATCGACGTGTGGAACCACATCTACCAGCCGTTCCAGGCCGCCGCCCGGCCGGACTGCGCGACGTGCGGCCGCGGCGAGTTCCCGGCACTGGAGGCGCGCGACGGTGGCGACGTCCTGGCCACCGCGCTGTGCGGCCGCGAGGCGGTCCACGTGCGCCCCGCCGGCCGGGAGGGCGGCGCGGCCGGCGTCGACCTGCCGGCGATCGCCCGGCGCCTCGCGCCGTCGACGCGTGTGACGCAGGCCAGCGCTCACCTCGTGCGCTTCGACGCGGATGGCCTGAGCGTCACGCTGTTCGCCGACGGGCGGGCGATCGTCACGGGCACCGACGACCCGGCGGTGGCCCGGTCGGTTTACGCGCGTTGGATCGGGAACTGACCCGGCGCCCGATCATGCCCGTCATCGACGTGCCGGTCGCCGTCCTGGGCCCTGGAGCGGTCGGACGGTCGCTGCTGGCGCAGCTCGTCGCCGGGCGCGCGGCGCATCGGGCGCGGCTCGGGCTGGGGCTGGCGGTGGTCGCCGTCGCGGACACGACGGGCGTGGTGGCGGGCGGCGGGGCCGGCGGGGGAACCCGTGAGGCCGGCGGTCGGGCCGGCGACGGCGCCGGTGGGGCCGCGGGAGAACGCGCCCAGGACATGGGTGCCTGGGCCCTCGGCGACGGCATCCTCGTCGACATCGCGGCGCACAAGACGGCCGGTCGGCCGCTCGCTGCGTTCCCGGGCGCCGTGGCAGAGACGTTGGGGCCGGCATGGCTTGACCGGCTGGGGAATGCGGCGGCCGGCGGGCCGCCGCCGATCCTCGTCGACTGCACCGCGGGCGACACCGCCGCGCTGCTGTTGGCGGCCCGTGAGCGCGGCTGGTCGATCGTGCTGGCCAACAAGGTGCCGCTGGCGGGGCCGCTGGCGACCTTCGAGCGCCTGACGCAAGGAGGCATCGGGGCCCGGTGGGAGACGACGGTGGCGGCGGCGCTCCCGGTGATCGCGACGTTGCAGGGACTCGTCGACCGTGGCGACGCCGTGCACCGGATCAGCGGGGCCATCAGCGGAACCCTCGGCTATGTCTGCCGTCGCTTGAGCGATGGCGCGGCGCTGTCGACGGCCGTCGCCGAGGCGGGCGAGCTGGGCTACCTCGAGCCCGACCCGCGCGTGGACCTGAGCGGGTTGGACGCCGCGCGCAAGGCGCTGATCCTCGCCCGGATGCTGGGTCGCCCGCTGGAGCTGGCGGACGTCGACGTCCAGGGGCTGTATCCGGCGGATTGGGATGGGCTGGATCGGGACGCGTTCATGGGGCGGCTGCCGGAGCTCGACGCGGCGTGGGCGAGGCGGGTCGAGCACATCGCCGGCCGGGGCCAGTGCCTGCGCTACGTCGCCAGCATCGACGCGCACGGGGCCCGCGTGGGCCCCGCGCCGGTCGAGCCGTCCGCGCGCGAGGCGCGGGTGGACGCCACCGACAGCATCCTGGTGTTTGAGACCGACTGCTTCCGGGCCAACCCGCTCGTCGTCAGCGGGCGCGGCGGCGGGCCCGCGGTCACGGCCTCCGGGGTCTTGGGGGACGTCGTCAGTCTGGCCCGAGCGGCGGTCGAGGCGGCGCGGTGGGACGGGGCGGGGGCGGCCTGGCGCGACCAAGGTGCCCCCACGGGTGCCGCGGCGGCTGATACACCATCCCGGGTGGCGTCTACGACCGGCATGGCACCCGACTTGCCGCCGAGTCTCCGATCCGATCCGCCGCCCGGTTCGCCGGCCTCGACCGCGTGACCTCCGAGATCGACGGCCGCGCGGTCGAGCCGGCGGGCTGCCCGATGTGCGGCGCCATGGAAGGGACGCGGCTGTGGGTGCGCCACGGCTTCACGTGGCGGCGGTGCGCGCGCGACGGCATGGTCTGGGTGGCGCCGCGGCTCACGCCCGAGGCGGTGGGAGCGATCTACGCGGCGGGCCACGCGGCCAAGGCGGCCGGGCTGGGGCCGCGGGACCGCGCGGTGCCGGCGCGCTACCGGGCGGTGGCGGCGCGCCTGGCGGCGATGGCGGGCGGCCCGGGCCGGCTGCTCGAGGTCGGGGCGTTCGACGGGCTCTTCCTCGAGGCCGCGCGCGCGGCGGGGTGGGACGTGGCGGGGACCGAGATCGACGCGGACGCGGCCGACGACGCGCGCCGGCGCGGGGCAGTGATGCACGTCGGGCCGCTGGCGACGGCGCCGTTCGCGCCGGGCATGTTCGACGCGGTGGCGCTGCGCGACGTCATCGAGCACCTGCCGGATCCGCGGGGCGACCTGGCGCGGGTCGCGTCGCTGCTCCGCCCGGGCGGGGCGCTGTACGTGTGGACGCCCAACTTCGACAGCCTGACGCGGCGCCTCTACGGGCAGCGCTGGGGCGCGGTTGTCTTCCCTTGGCACTTCAGCTACTTCACGGCGGCGACGCTGCGGACGATGTTGGAGGGGGCGGGCTTCGACGTGGTCTCGCTCGCGACGCGCA
>CAYQBA010000264.1:0-4925 GCA_964415605.1 uncultured Anaerolineales bacterium
CCCAGGCGTGCCCGGAGCGGCCGTCCCGCCGCCGTCCGCCGGCGGCGCCCCGGGGGTGCCAGGCGTGCCCGGGGTCCCGAGCGTGCTTGTGACGGGCACACCGGCCGCCGCGCCGGTGGTGGCGGCCGGCTGCAAGGTCGCGGCGGGCGACGGCACCGGGCGCGGCGTGGCGGAGACAGGCGGCGCCGTCGGCGTGGCGCCGGCTTGCTGGATCGCGGGCAGGACGTAGCCCTGGACGATCCACGCCATCAACCCGACGGCGGCGACCATGATGACCAGGGCCATCATCATCTCGAGGCTGACGCGGGGCTCGTTGACCAGCGGCCGCGAGATGAGCTGCGGCTCCGGCATGCGCGCCTCGTTCGGGCGCTCCTTGACGTACAGGCGCAGCACGCTGGCCTGGCTGACGCCGAGCGCGCGCGCGTAGTTCTTGAGCAGGCCGCGCGTGTACACGCCCGGGGGCAGGGCATCCCACTCGCCGCTCTCCATGGCCTCGAGGTACACGCGGCGGATCCGCGTGAGGTCTTCGACCTCGTCGAGGGTCAAGCCGCGCTCCGTGCGGTGGCGCTCCAGGTATGCCCCAAGCTCCGACATCGCCATGCTGCATCGTCCAGATGGTGGCTGACGCGCCCGCGGATGCGGTCACCCCGCGGTGCCGGGCGGAGGACGTGCCCCGGCGCCGTTTTGCACGTGCGGGTGATCGCCGGCGCGTGAGATTATGTTTAATTATGACGCCCGCCCGCGGACCGGTCAAGGCGGGGAAACGGCGGAGGGCGCCCGCCTGGGGCGCCCTCCACGGCACGTCGACACCACGCCACGCCGGACAGCGCGCGGCATGACCCGGGCCGGGCGCTACTTGATGGCGACCTTGGCCCCCTCGGCCTCGAGCTTGGACTTGATGGAGTCGGCCTCCTCCTTGGAGACGCCGTTGGCGATGGTCGCCGGCGCGCCCTCCACGAGGTCCTTGGCCTCCTTCAGGCCCAGGTCCGGCTTGACGACGCGAATCGCCTTGATGACCTGGATCTTCTGCGCGCCGACGTCCTCGAGGATGACGTCGAACTGCGTCTGCTCCTCGACGGCCTCGGCGGCGCCCGCGCCGCCGCCCATCATGGGCATGGCGCCCATCATCACCGGCGCCGCCGCCGACACGCCCCAGTGGTCCTCGAGCTGCTTGACGAGCTGCGACGCCTCGAGCAGCGTCAGCTTGTCCAGGTCTTGAATGATGCTGTCCAGATCCGACATGTCGATGCTTCCTTTCCTCTATCGATTCGGTGGTTGTGGGTGAGCGGGCGCGAGGACCCGCGTGAGATGCATGGTTTCGGCCCCGGGGCGCGGCGCGCCCGGGAGTGCCGCCGGGCCGCGCGTCACGCGGCCGAGGCGTCGCCTTCCTTGTCGGCGTGGGCCTGGATGACCGTGGCCAGCCCGCGCAGCGGCGCGGCCAGGACCGTGACGAACTGGCGCTGCGGCGCCTGGATGACTGACAGGAGCCGGGCCCGGAGCTCTTCGCGGGTCGGCAGGTCGGCCAGGGCCTTGACGCCGGCGGCGTCGACGGCCTTGCCCTCGACGAGCCCCCCGCGAAGCGCGAACACCTCGTGGGCCTTGGCGAAGTCCAGCAGCGTCTTGGTCGGGCTCGACAGGTCGTCGTACAGCAGGACGACCGCCGTGGGCCCGCGCAGCAGATCCGTCGGCGGCGTGATGCCCGCTTCCGAGCATGCCCGCCGCATCAGGGTGTTCTTGATCACCTGGACCTCGGAGCCCTTCTTGCGCAGGCTGCTCCGGAGGTCGCGCAGCTCGGCGACGGTCAGGCCGCGGTAATCGGCCACCACCACCGCCGTGGCGCGCTTCAGCCGCTCGGTCATCTCCGTGACGACGACTTCCTTTTCACTCAGCTGGAGCGGCAATGCGATTGCCTCCTTTCTCGATTCGGATGGCTTAAATCACGACGCCCCCACGGCCCGGAGGCGCATGGGGGCGGACCACGGCGCGGGACCGGGCGCTCCACGCGCCCGCCCGCCGCCGCGCGGCCCGATCGCGGGCGCCGGAGCGCCGCGCGTGGGCCGTTTGACCTGCCGCCACCTTCGCCTCCGCGGGCCCGGCCCCCGGATGGGGCCGACTTAAGCCGGGGCTCTGACCCCGGCACCCGCGTTCTCGGGCTGATCGGTGCGATCGACGATTCCGTTGTTGAGACGCTGCACGACGGCCGGGACTAGCCCGCCATCGACAGCGTGGCCGGGACGTCCAGCTTGATCCCGGGGCCCATGGTGCTGGCGATCACGACGTTGCGGACGTAGATGCCCTTGGCGCCGGACGGCTTGGCGCGCACCACCGCGTCCACCGCGGCGGCCATGTTCTCCATCAGCTGCGCCGTCTCGAAGCTCTTCTTGCCGATGGGGATGTGCAAGTTGGCCGTCTTGTCGACGCGGAACTCGAGGCGGCCGGCCTTGATCTCGCGGATGACGTTGCCGACGTCCTCGTCGGCCACGACGGTGCCGGCCTTGGGGCTGGGCATGAGGCCGCGCGGGCCGAGCACCGGGCCGAGCCGGCCGACCACGCGCATCATGCCCTGGGTGGCCACGACGGCGTCGAAGTCCAGCCACCCCTCGCGGATCTTGTCCGCCAGCTCGCCGGCGCCGACGTGGTCGGCGCCGGCCGCGTCGGCCTCGCGCGCCGCCTCGCCCTCGGCGAACACCAGCACGCGCACCGTGCGGCCCGTGCCGTGCGGGAGCGCGACCACGCCGCGCACCTGCTGGTCGGCATGGCGCGGGTCGACACCCAGGCGCAGGTGGACCTCGATGGTCTCGTCGAACTTGGCGGTGGCCACGGCCTTGGCCAGATCCAGCGCCTCGCGCGGCGCGTAGCGCTGATCGCGGTCGACCTTGTCCTCGACTGCCTTGCGCAGCTTGCCTTGACGCGTCATGATCAGCCCTCCACCACGGTGATGCCCATCGCGCGCGCGGTGCCCTCGATCATCTGCATCGCGGCGTCGACGTCGTAGGCGTTGAGGTCCGGCATCTTCTTCTCGGCGATGTCGCGCGCCTGGGCCCGGGTGATGCTGCCGGCATTGGTGTTGCCCGGCGTCGGGGCGCCCTTGCCCACGCCGGCGGCCTTCTTGATCAACGCGGACGCCGGCGGCGTCTTGGTGACGAACGTGAAGGACCGGTCCTGATAGACGCTGATCTCGACCGGGATGATCTCGCCGGTCATGCCCGCGGTGCGGGCGTTGTAGTCCTTGACGAACTGCATGATGTTCACGCCGTGCTGGCCGAGCGCGGGGCCGATGGGCTGGCCCGGCGTGGCGTTGCCGGCGGGAATCTGCAGCTTGATGATGGCCGTGACCTTCTGAGCCATGCGTGTGCTCCTCTCGCTTTGAGTGCTGACGGCGGGCTCCTTGGCCACCCGGGCAAGGGCATCCCGCCTCCTCGATGGGCGGACCGCTGTCCGCTCCGTGACCCGACCGCCGCCCGTGGGCAACGATCGGGCAGATGCGCGCTAGACCTTCTCGACCTGCAGGAAGTCCAGCTCGACCGGCGTTTCCCGGCCGAAGAAGTTGACCATCAGCCGGACCTTGCCGCGGTCCATGTCGATGGCGTCCACGACGCCGTGGAAGTCCGTGAACGGGCCGTCCACGATGCGCACGTTCTGGCCGGGCCGGAAGCTGACCCGGATCGCCGGCTCCTCGGAGTCCATCCGCCGCAGGATCTTGTCGACCTCTTCCTTGCGCAGCGGCGTGGGCTTGACGCGCTCGTTGTCGGTCCCGGCGGCGCCGACGAAGCCGGTCACGGCCGGGGTGTTGCGCACCACCGACCACGACTCGTCGGTCATCAGCATGCGCACCAGGACGTAGCCCGGGAAGATCTTGCGCTCCACGATCCGCCGCTGGCCGTCCTTGATGTCGACCTCTTCCTCGACGGGCACGACGACCTGGAAGATCTGGTCGAGCATGGCCATGCTCTCGATGCGGTGCTCGAGGTTGCGCTTGACCTTGTTCTCGTAGCCGGAGTACGTGTGGACCACGTACCACTGCGCGTCGGCGGGGATCCCGGCCTCGGGCCCGGCGAAGTCGACCTCGGCGGCGGGCTCGGCCGCCTCGGGCAGAGCCGCCTCGACCACGGGCGCGGCGTCCTTCCGGGCCTTGGCGCGGCGCTTCGCCGACGGCGCGGCACCGGTGTCCACGGGATCGGCCACCGCTTCGTCTTCAATTCGCGCTGTCGACACGTCCACCGTAATCACCTCGGCCTGCACGGCCATTCGCCGTCATGCTCCGCGCCCCGGCCCCTCCGGCCCTCCGGAACGCCCCGCCCAGCCCGGCCGGCTCAGGCGCCGCTGACGACCCGGACCACCCAGTCCAGGAGCTGGGTGAACACCCAGTCCACGCTGCCCAGGAGGAGCGTCATCAGCAGCGTCACGAACAACACCGCCGTCGTCAGGTTCGTCGCCTCGTCGCGCGTCGGCCACACGACCTTGCGCAGCTCGGCCTTGGTCTCCGTAAAGTACTCGGTGGCCCGTGCCACCAAGCCGCCCCGGGCGACGGCGGTCGTCTCGTCAGTCACCGCATCCTCCTCGTCGGATCGTCGCCCGGCCCGGAGCCGGCTGGCCCCGGGCCGGGCGACGGACATCACTCACGAACGCCTGGCTACTTCGTCTCACGGTGAAGCTGGTGGGCACGGCAGCGCGGGCAGTACTTGCGGAGCTCCATCCGGCTCGGGTCGTTGCGCCGGTTCTTCTCCGATACGTAGTTGCGCTCGCGGCACTCGGTGCACTCCAGCGTGATGACGGTGCGCGTGGCTTTCTTGGCCATTGTAACCTCCCGGGTCCATGGCCGTGCGGCCGGGACCCAACGTTATGTCAGCAGATTGCCGGAACCCGGATCACGCCAGGATCTTGGTGATGACGCCGGCGCCGACGGTGCGGCCGCCTTCGCGGAT
>CAYQBA010000265.1:0-4905 GCA_964415605.1 uncultured Anaerolineales bacterium
GCCGCGTGCGACGACCTCGTCGCGCGCGGGGCCTTCGTGCTGCGATCGGCGTCGCCGGGCGCCGCGCTGGCGGCGCTCGAAGCGCTGGCGCGCCAGGCGGCCGCCGGCGGGGATTGAGGCGCCGGCGCGCGGATGGTAGAATCCACGGCATGCCCAACGCAAACCCTGGAGGACCGCCCATGGACACCGACCGCTACCGGATCGCGCCCGGCGCGCCGGTCGACCTCGGCGCGCACGATCCGGGGGACCGCGCCCTCTTCGACGGCGACAAGGCGGCGGCGCAGGCGATCATCGACGCGCAGACCGACCGCCTCGAGGCGCTGCAGGAGCTGCTGTACGCCGAGAACAAGCGCAGGGTGCTCATCGTGTTGCAGGCGATGGACACCGGCGGCAAGGACGGCGTCATCCGGCGGGTGTTCGACGGGGTCAACCCCCAGGGAGTCAAGGTCGCGGGCTTCAAGAAGCCGACGCCCGACGAGCTGGCGCACGACTACCTCTGGCGCGTGCACCCGCATGTACCCGGCAGCGGCGAGATCGCGATCTTCAACCGCAGCCACTACGAGGACGTGCTGGTGGTGCGGGTCCACGGGCTGGCGCCGGAGGACCGCTGGCGGCGGCGGTTCGATCACATCAACGCCTTCGAGCGGCTCCTGGTGGACGAGGGTACGGTGATCCTGAAGTTCTTCCTGCACATCTCGAAGGACGAGCAGAAGGCGCGGCTCCAGGCGCGGCTGGACGACCCCGAGAAGCACTGGAAGTTCCGGATCGGCGACCTCGACGAGCGGAAGCGCTGGGACGACTACATGGCGGCCTACGCCGAGGCCATCGCCCGCACCAGCACGCCGCACGCGCCGTGGTTCGTCATCCCGAGCGATCGAAAGTGGTACCGCGACCTCGTCATCGGCCGGATCATCGTCGACACGCTCGAGGGGCTGGACATGCGCTACCCACCGCCGGAGGTCGACCCGGCGACGGTGCTGGTGGCGTGAGGGGGAAAGCGCGGCCATGGCCGTCGCCGCGGTTCGCGCCGGTCGCGTGACTTCCGACCGGCGCCGGCTCTCCGGTTGGCGCGGGCGGGATGTCGCCTGCCCCGATTGACTCCCTTCATCCTCGACTCCCCGCTCAACTCAGCCAAAGCTCAGCTCGGGCTCAGGCATCGGACGCGGCCGCCGGATACAGTGGCTCCCGTCCAGGCAGCGACGTCGATCCGGCGCGTTCCGACGCTGGTTCCACGAATCGATCGCTGCGCCCGCCGATCGTAGATCTCGAGAGGAGCCACGCCGTGAATCACAACCGAAGACCCGCCTTGCTCATGCTGGCGACGCTCGCATGGTGCGGCCTGCTGCTCAGCGCCGGCGCGGCGCACGCCCGGCCCGCGCGCGCCAGCCTGAACGCGCCGTCGCTGCGCGGCCCTCTGTTCACCGAGGTGCCGACATGGGCGGGGGCGCCGGACTTCCGCGACGCACCCTGGGTTCGGCGCCACCGCTTCGTGCGGGTCGACCTTGCACAGCTGCGCGATCCGGACACGCATCAGACGCTGACGCTGAACCTCTTTCCCGACGCCGTCGTGACCGCGTCGCGCCACCGGATCGAGCCGGCGACGGCGCGCGGCTTCACGTGGTACGGGCACACCGAGCTCGAGGGCTCATGGGCCTTGATCACCACCATCGGCGATGTCGCCGTCGCCGACGTGCGCGTCGGCGATGGTCGGCTGTACTCGCTGAAGTATGTGCGCGACGGGATCCACGTCATCACGGATATCGACGACGACGCGCAGCCGACCCTCGACACGCACGTGGACCCGGACACGGGCGCGGCTGAGACGAGCGGCCACACAGGCATCCCTGCCCGACCGCTGACGTCCACATCCACCGCCGGCAAGGGCGCGGCTGCTTCCGGCGCGCACGCAACGACCGACGACGGGCACGCCACGCACGCCCATCCGTCTGCCCAGCCGTACGTCCACACGCACCCGGACGGCCAGACCCATTCCCACGCGGCGGAGCCAGGCCACACGCATGCGGCGGAAGGCCCGGCCGTGGCGGGACTCGCCCCGGAGCGCCCCGCGGCGGTGCCCGCATCACCAGCCCGCAGCGACGAGCAGGCGGCCGCGGACTGTAGCAACTTCGACGTCATGGTCGTCTACACCGACGACGCGCGCGCCGCCGCCGGCGACACCGATGCGATGGTCGCCGAGGTCTACAACGGCGTGGCCACGGTCAACCAAGCGTTCGTCAACAGCCTTGTGGACGTCCAGCTGAGCCTGGTTCATGTGGCGGAGGTCGACTACGCGGAAACCGGCAACCTGAGCACGGACCTCGGCCGTCTTCAGAACAAGTCGGACGGACAGCTCGACGTCGTGCACTCGTGGCGCGACACCTACGGCGCCGACCTGGTCTCCATGTGGACGGAAACCGGGGGAGGCGGCATTGCCTATGTCATGGACAGCGTCGGCAACAGCTTCGAGAGCGCCGCGTTCTCGGTCCTCGACCGCGGGGGCGCATCGAGCAGTCTGGTGTTCGCGCACGAGCTCGGCCACAACTTCGGCAGCCATCACGATTGGTTCGAGGAGGGTCCCAAGAGCGCGCCCACCTACCGCATGGCGCACATCAGCATTCCTGGCGAGTTCCGGACCATCCTGGGCTACAACACGCGCTGCATCGCGCAGCTCGGCCACGGCTGCCTTCGGATCCCCTACTGGTCGAACCCAAGCGTGTCGTACATGGGTCACCCGACCGGCATCGCCGAGGGGACGTCTTCGGCCTGCCAGAAGGGCGTGGTCCCAACCACTGAGTGCGACGCCGATAACGCCAAGCGCTTCGCCAACACGCGCTGCACCATCGCCGGGTTTCGGCCCACGGCGTCGAAGAACGCCGACGTGTGGATGAAGGACACGTGGAAGGACTCCGGGGAAGAGCCCGACCCGCTCACGGCTGGCCAGGACATGTGGAAGAGCCCGTACATCTGGATCCGCGGTGCGCCGGACCCACAGCGGCAGTTCCAACACCAACATCAGAATCCCGAGAACGGAGCCGTCAACTACGTCTACACCAAGCTGCACAACGACAGCGCGACCCCACAGACCGGTACGCTCAAGCTCTACTGGGCCCACGCCTCGACGGGCCTCAACTGGAATCCGGCAGCGAACGGCGCCCCGCTGTGGCACGAGTTCGCGTCGATTCCCCTGACGCTGCCCGCGCAGGGCACGCTGGTGGCGGAGGCGACCTGGACGCCGGACGCCGGTCAGGTCGGCCACTACTGCTTGATCGCCCGATGGGTGTCCACCAGCGACCCCATGGCGCACGCCGAGGGCACGAACATCACCGTCAACGTGCGCAACAACAACAACATCGTCTGGCGCAACGTCAACATCGTCGACCTCCTGGCGGGCGACTGTGGGCCGACGCCCACCCCGACGACGGTTGCCGGGGGCACGCCCACGCCAGGGCGGCCCGGGACACAGGGACCCATCATCGCCTATGACGGCAACCCTTGTACGGGCCGGGCCGACGGAACCGCCATGAACGCCGATGCCGCGGGCACGCGCCAGTTCGATCTGGTGTTCAGAGTCCCGCCGGAAGAGCGCGCCGCATTCCCGGAGCGCAACGAGGTGATGGTCCACCTCGGGCCGGACCTCACCGATGCCTGGCGCGGCGCGGGCGGGCGCGGCGCCGGGTTCCAGGCCGTGTCAAACAGCCAGCTGCGGATGACTGCCCCGCGCGAGATGCGGCTGCAGGGCATCCCGATGGTCGCGCAGCGGCCGTACCCGTTCAGCGTGGCGCTGACGGCACGCGAGGTCGTGACCCAGGCCAAGTCCTACAAGTTCGAGGCGGTCCAGATCCCGATCGACGGCAACACGCCGATCGGCGGCATCCTCTACGAGATCAACCTCGTGCCCCCCGACACCGAGTACGCGATGCTGCGCGGCATGGTGTACATGGACGGCAACGTCAACGGTTCCAACGGCACGGACATCGACCCAGACCCCGCCGACATCCCCATCCGCGGCCACGAAGTGCACATCACCGATGCCGGCAACACCGTGCGCAAGGTGAAGTCCGACGCCAACGGGCGCTGGGAAGCCCGGGTGGCACCCGGGCAGTACCGAGTGGGCCCGGGGGACCTTCGGGACCACGACCTCACCGACCCGTATTGCGGCGACTACGTGGTTACGGTCAAGAAGGGCAGCGAAGTCGACGAGCTCGACTTCGGCCTGATCGAGGCCAACACGTCGGGGATCCCACGGTTGTGCCTGAGCCCTCCCCGCGCGGTCACCACCGTCAGCGGCGCCACGCCGGTCGAGATCCGGATCTTCAACGTCAGCAACGTCTACGCCGGCCAGTTCACGCTGGACTACGACGAGGCGCTGATCGAGTTCGTCGACATGGACGCCGCGCGGCCGGGCTCGCAGCTCCTCAAGGGTGCCTTCCTGACGCGGTTCAAGGAGCTGATCAACGTCGCCGACACGGCTCAAGGCGTGTTCCGCTACGCCTTCACGCTCGAGGGGGCGGTGAACGGGGAGAGCGGCGACGGCACGCTGGGCGTGATGCTGCTGCGGGGCCGGTCGGACTACGCCGGAACGCTACCCGCCACCTCGCCGCTGCACTTCGAGCGTGTGGTCTTCTCGGACCCGCAGTCCGTCGAGATCCCGATCCCGGCTCGCGACGGCCGGATCACGGTGATCGGCGTCAACAAGCCCAAGGAGCCGACGTTCAACCTGAAGGGCCGGGTCATCCTCGAGCGGCGCAACGGCAACGCGGAAGCCCGGGTGTGCGTGGAGGCCAACTGCACCACGACCGACGGCGCCGGGGACTGGCGGTTGGAGAACGTCCAGAACGGTCAGACGCTGAGCGTCAGGCACATCAGCTACCTCCGCAGCGAGCGGCAGATCGACTTCCCCAACGC
>CAYQBA010000266.1:0-4888 GCA_964415605.1 uncultured Anaerolineales bacterium
ATCGATAGCCTCCGTGAATGGCGGGAACCGGCCGCGCCCGCGCCGTTCGCGGACGCGGTGGCCACGCTGGCCGGCACGCTCGAGCGCGTGACGTACCACAACGAGCAGACCGGCTACACCGTGGCGCGGCTGACGCCGCTGGGGCGCGACTACAGCGTGACCATCGTCGGCGCGCTGCACGGGCTGGCCGTCGGCGCCTCGCTCAAGCTGCGCGGGCGGTGGGTCACGCACGCGCAGTACGGCAAGCAGTTCGAGATCGAGAGCTACACCGAGCACCTGCCCGCCACCGTCGAGGGCCTGCGCCGCTACCTCGGGTCCGGGCTCATCAAGGGCGTCGGGCCGGTGACGGCCGAGCGCATCGTCGAGCACTTCGGGCTGGCCACGCTCGACATCATCGAGCAGGCCCCGGAGCGGCTGCACGAGGTGCCCGGCGTAGGGGCGGTGCGCGTGGAGAAGATCGTGCGCGCCTGGCAGGAGCAGCAGGCGATCAAGGCGATCATGCTGTTCCTGCAGTCGCACGGCGTGTCGACGAGCCTGGCGGTGCGGATCTACAAGACGTATGGCGACGCGGCCATCGCCGTGGTGCGCGCGGACCCCTACCGCCTGGCGCGCGAGGTGTTCGGCATCGGGTTCCGCACCGCCGACGACATCGCGCGGAAGATGGGCTGGGCGCCCGACAGCCCGCAGCGCGTCGAGGCCGGCGTCCTCTTCGCGCTCGGCCAGCTCGCCGACGACGGCCACGTCTACGGCCCGCGCGACGTGCTGGCCGCCGCGGCGGCGGAGCTGCTGGCGGTGCCGCCCGCCGACGTCGAGACGGCCATCGACCGGCTGGCGGCGGCGCACGCGGTGCGCGTCGAGGGCGGCGCCGCGGCCGGACCAGGGACCGGCGACACGACCGCCCCGCACCCGGCCAAAGCTCCCGCCGCCGACCGCGCGAGATCCGCAGGCCCGGCCGCGGATTCCCCTGTCGACCGCGCGGCCGCCGCGGGCCCGCCCCCCGGCGCGCCCTCGCCCGCCGTCTATCTCCCGCCGTTCCTGTACGCCGAGGTCGGCGTGGCCAACCGGCTGCGGCGGATGCTCGCCGAGCCGGCGACGCGCCTGGGGCCGCTGCGGCTGGTCGACTGGGACACCGCCCGGGCCTGGCTCGACCGCCGGCTGCCGCACCCCCTCGCCGAGCGGCAGGCGGCGGCGGTGCGGGCGGCGCTGACGTCGAAGGTCTGCGTCCTGACCGGCGGGCCCGGGACCGGCAAGACCACGACGGTGCGGGCCGTCCTCGAGCTCGTGGCGGCCAAGGGCTGCACCGTCCGGCTGGCGGCGCCGACGGGGCGGGCCGCCAAGCGGCTGGCCGAGACCACCGGGCTCGAGGCGCGGACGCTGCACCGCCTGCTGGAGTTCGCGCCGGGCGAGGGGCGGATGTTCAAGCGCGACGACGAGAACCCGATCGACGCCGACCTGGTCGTCGTCGACGAGGTCTCGATGGTCGACCTGCTCATGATGAACCACCTGACGCGCGCCCTCGACCCGGCCAGCCACCTCCTGCTCGTCGGCGACGTCGACCAGCTGCCGTCGGTGGGCGCCGGGAACGTGCTGCGCGACCTCATCGACAGCGGCGTCGTGCCGACGGTGGCGCTGAACCAGATCTTCCGGCAGGGCGAGCGCAGCCACATCGTGCTGAACGCGCACCGCATCAACCAGGGCGAGATGCCGGTCTTGGACCGCGCGAGCGACGACTTCTTCCTGTTCCCCGCCGAAGGGGCGGACGACGCGGCGGACTGGGTGGTCGACGTGGTCGCGACGCGCATCCCGCGCCGGTTCGGGCTGGACCCGCTGCGCGACGTCCAGGTGCTCTCGCCGATGCACCGCGGCGCGGCGGGCGTGGCGGCCCTGAACGAGCGGCTGCAGGCGGCCCTGAACCCGCCCGACGCGGGCAAGCCCGAGGTGCGGTTCGCGGGCCGCGTCTTCCGGCTCGGCGACAAGCTCATGCAGATCCGCAACAACTACGACAAGGACGTCTTCAACGGCGACGTCGGCCGGCTGGTCGCCGTGGACGCCGAGGAGCAGACCGTCGAGATCGCGTTCGAGGACGTGCCGGTGACCTACGAGTTCGCCGAGCTCGACGAGGTGGTCCACGCCTTCGCGTGCAGCACGCACAAGAGCCAGGGATCGGAGTACCCGGCCGTGGTGATGGTGCTCCTGCCGGCGCACTACATGATGCTCCAGCGCAACCTGCTCTACACCGGCATCACGCGCGCGCGCCGGCTGTGCGTGCTGGTGGGCTCGCGCCGCGCCATCGCCATGGCCGTGCGCAACGACACGGTGGCGCGGCGCTACAGCGGGTTGGCGGCGCGGCTGCGGGGAGGGGGATGAACGCCGGCCCGCGCAACGCCGCCGCCCCACCGGGTGTTATGATGATCGAACGTCGATCGCGACGTCCGAACCCCTACGGCCCGGCCCGCGGCTCCGCCGCCGCGCTCGGCCGGCCGGCACACTCGGAGGAGATCGTTCCCGTGAACCTCAGCGCTCCCAAGGCCGCGACGTTCTGGATCGCCGTGCTGCTGTGGCTGCTCGGCCTGCTCGGCGCGTTCGTCCCGTCGCTCCAAACCCTCTTCAGCTTGGCGGGCCAGGGCTCGCACTTCTGGCTGGCCGTCATCGGCGGCCTCCTGCTCGTCCTCGGCAACGCCCTGGAAGGGGTCTGAGTCGGGCGGCCGGGCATGAGACCCGGGCGCGAGCCGGGGTCTCGGAAACCGGATCGGTACGACAAGAAGGGCCGCGGGGGATGTCTCCCCCGCGGCCCTTCTTGTCTATCATAGGCGGCCGGCGGATCGTTCCCCGCCGCTTCGCTACCCCCAACCCCTTGTCAGGAGCACGCCCGTCATGACCGTCCGCGTCGCCATCAACGGCTTCGGCCGCATCGGGGAGATGGTCTTCCGCTCGTTCCTCCACCGGCCGGACGGCGTCGAGGTGGTCGCGATCAACGACGTCGTCGCGCTCGACCAGATCGCCTACCTCTTGCGCTACGACTCGGTGCACCAGACGCCGCGCCCGGCGATCGCGTCGGGCCCGGGCTGGCTGCGGGTGGACGATCACGAGGTCAAGGTGTTCGCCGAGCGCGACCCAGCCCGCCTGCCGTGGGCGGATCTCGGCGTCGACATCGCGGTGGAGGCGACGGGCGTGTTCGAGGACCGCGAGGGGATGGAGAAGCACCGGGCCGCGGGCGCCCGCAAGGTGATCCTGACGGCCCCCGCCAAGAAGGACGGCGCGGACGTGACGGTGTGCATGGGCGTGAACCACGCGGCGTACGACCCGGCCGCGCACCACCTGATCTCCAACGCGAGCTGCACGACCAACGCCCTGGCGCCGCTGGTGCGGGCGCTGGACGAGGCGTTCGGCGTGGAATGGGGCCTCATGTCGACGGTGCACGCCTACACCGGCTCGCAGGCGCTGGTGGACCGGGCGGACAAGGACCTGCGGCGCGGGCGCGCGGCGGCGCTGAACATCGTCCCGACGTCCACCGGGGCGGCGCGGGCCATCGGGCTCGTGCTGCCGCGCCTGAAGGGCCGGATCGACGGCATGGCCTACCGGGTGCCGGTGCCGGACGGCTCGGTGGTGGACCTGACGTTCGGGGCGCGCGAGCCGTTCTCGCGCGATGCCCTGCACGCGGCGGTGCGGGCGGCGGCGGCGGACCCGTCGTATCTCGGGGTGCTGGACTACACCGAGGACGCGCTGGTGTCGAGCGACATCCTGGGGCGCCAGCACTCGTCGATCTTCGACGCGACGAGCACGCTGGTGATGGGCGACCGGATGGCCAAGGTGCTGGCGTGGTACGACAACGAGTTCGGCTACGCCTGCCGGGTGCACGACCTGGTCGTGTGGGTGGGCGAGCGGCTGTAGTCACGCCGGCGGCGGCGCGTCGGATGGCCACACGCGATCGGGCCAGGGCTCCGTCGGCCGCACCTCGATCACGATCCGCCCGTAAGCCCCCCACTGGCGCGCGAACTTGGCGTCGGCTCGCCACGACAGGCGACCGTGGCGGCTCTCTGGGTCGGCGAACCCCCAGCCGTGAACCGGGTCGTGGGCCAGCAGCACCATGTAGTGCGCCCACGGCCGCGGGCGGTACGCCCCGACGATGGGGATGAACACATGCCCGCGCGCGAGGTCGCGCTTGATGTCTTCGCGCGTGCCGAGGGCGCGCCAGCGGGCGTTCAGGCCGTGGGCGCGCAGGACGTCGACCATCCCCCACGGGAACGTGGCGGACCCGGGCACCCGGCGGATGACCGGCAGCACGCCGAGCACGGCGCCCCACCGTGGCCGGGCCATGGCGCGGCCGAGGGCCACGGGGTCGACGCGGTAGGGGGTGAGGGCGTTGATGACCATGGCCGCGCAGAACGGGCCGCAGTCGTTGCTCCGCTCCTGGCACTGGTGCCGGGCGAGGATCGCGTCGCAGTAGGCGGAGGCGGTGGACACCGCGGACAAGGCGCTGGACGCGGCAGGCGGATTGTCCATGGTCGGGTTGCTCCGTCGCGCGGCGGGTGGGTCGAGCGGTTGCGGCTAACCAATGCACGCTCGAATACATTATACCCGGCGGACATGCGCGGCCGCGGCGCCGGGCACACGCGGCATCGGACGGTCCTGGTGCCCGGCAGGCGCGGCGTCGCCGGATGGCCGTCGGCAGGTTCTCCCGCGCGTGCGGTCGTCGCGGTGGGCGGGCCGGTCTTTCCCCCTGGAGTGGCGTCATGGTCGGCTTCAAACCGGTACGGGCAATGGTGAAGCGCGTCACGGGCAAGGCACGGTTGCCCGTGCCCGCCGGCGCGCTGGCGGCGGCGGCCCTGGCGGCGCTGCTGGCGGCGGCCCCCGCGGCCGCTCCGCGCGGGGCGGCCGCCCAGGGCGG